>RXJA01000317.1 GCA_003963455.1 Hyphomicrobiales bacterium | reverse complement strand
GGTCGGGTGCAGGCGGATCTCGCAGGAATCGAACATGGCGATGCCGAGGATGTCGCAGTTCTTCGATGGGCCGGCGCCGACGATCTCGGTGAAGAATGACACGCCGATGCCCATGATCTCGCGCGTCTCGCCGCGCTTGAAGGCTTCGCGCTTCGCCGCCTGCTCCTTGCGCAGCTCGGCATACTTCACGCTCTCCATCGCCTTGCGCATGGCGGTGTGATAGTCGCCGGAATCGTATTCCCAGCCGAGCGCCGAGTGGTAGGGGAACTGCTCCGGCTTGACGAAGTTCTTCAGCCGAAGCTCCGCCGGATCCATGCCGAGCTTCTGCGCCAGTATGTCCATGGCCCGCTCGATGCAGTAGGCGGCTTCCGTCACCCGGAACGAGCAGCGATAGGCGACGCCGCCCGGAGCCTTGTTGGTGTAAATGCCGTCCACCGCGAGATGCGCGACCGGGAAGTCGTAGGATCCGGTGACGATGTTGAAGAAGCCCGCCGGCCATTTCGACGGGTCGGCACAGGCGTCGAACGCGCCGTGATCGGCGAGCACGTGGACGCGCAGGCCGGTGACCTTGCCCTCCTTGGTCGCCGCGATCTCGGTCGTCATGTGGTAGTCGCGCGCAAACGAGGTCGCGGTCAGGTTCTCGATGCGGTCCTCGACCCATTTCACCGGCTTGCCGGTGACGATCGAGGCGACCGCCGCGCAGATATAGCCGGGATAGGCGCCGACCTTGTTGCCGAAGCCGCCGCCGATGTCGGGCGCGATGACGTGGATCTTCTGCTCTGGGATCTTGGCAATCAGCGACACGACGGTGCGGATCACGTGCGGCGCCTGGAACGTGCCCCAGATCGTCAGTTCGCCCTTCACCTTGTCGAAGGAGCAGACGCACTGGCAGGTCTCCAGCGGCGACGGATGCGTGCGGTGGTAGGAGATCATCTCCTTGATCGTCACCTCCGCCTTGTTGAAGGCGGCGTCGGTCAGTTCCCTGTCGCCGACCGTCCATTCGAAGATGTGGTTGTGATGCCTGCGCGGCCCATGCGCGCCGTCCTTCTTGTCCTTGATGTCCTCGCGCAGCAAAGGCGCGTCGGGATCGAGGGCCTTGAACGGATCGATGAGCACGGGCAGCGGCTCGTATTCGACCTCGACCGCCGCGAGGCCGTCATCGGCGGCATAGCGGTCGGTGGCGACCACGAAGGCGACCTCCTGGTTCTGGAACAGCACCTTGCCGTCGGCCAGCACCATCTGCACGTCGCCGGCAAGCGTCGGCATCCAGGCGAGGTTCACCGTCTTCAGCGTCTCGGCGGTGATGACCGCGAGCACGCCAGGCACCTTCAGCGCCTTCTCCGAATTGATCGACTTGACCCTTGCATGCGCGTGCGGAGAGCGCACGAAGTCGCCATGCAGCATACCGGGCAATTTGACGTCGTCGACATAGTTGCCCTTGCCCTGGGTGAAGCGGATGTCCTCGACCCGCTTCCTCTTGCAGCCCATTCCTTCCAGTTTCGCCTCGCGCTCCTCGCGCGTGAGAGACATGTCGTTCATTCCGCGGCCTCCTTGAATTCGGTGCCGTTGATCTTGGCGGCGGCGTATTGGATCGCTCTGACGATGTTCTGGTAGCCGGTGCAGCGGCAGAGGTTGCCGGCTATGCCGAAGCGGATCTCCTCTTCGCTCGGGTTCGGGTTCTCCTTGAGCAGGCGGTGCGCGCGGGTGATCATGCCCGGTGTGCAGAAACCGCATTGCAGCCCGTGCATCATGCGGAACCCTTCCTGCAGCGCCGAAAGCGTGCCGTCCGGATTGGCGATGCCCTCGATCGTGGTGATCTCGGCGCCTTCCGCCTGCACCGCGAAGACCGTGCAGCTCTTCACCGACATGCCGTTCATGTCGATCGTGCAGGCGCCGCAATGCGTCGTTTCGCAGCCGATATGGGATCCGGTGAGTTGCAGGTTCTCGCGGATGAAATGGATGAGCAGCGTGCGCGGCTCGACAAGCCCTTCGACAGGCTGGCCGTTCACCGTCATGCTGACCTGGGTCTTCTTGGCCTGGGCCATCTGGTTCCTCCTAGCGAGCGACGGCGGCGGCGCGCTTCAGCGCCCGCTCGACCATGATTCCGCCGACATGTTTGCGGTACTCCGGCGGGCCGCGTCCGTCGCCGGCCGGGCTCATGATCGCCCTGGCCGCTTCGGCGGCTTTCCTCAGTGACGCGTCGTCGAGCGTGGTTCCGATTACGGCCGCCGCCGCGTCATCGGCCAGCAGCGCCGTCTCGGCGAGATTGGTGAGGCCGATCGAGCAGGTCGCGACCTTGCCTCCCGCCATGGTCAGCACCACGGCGGCGGCAGCGGTGGCGTAATCGCCGATCTTGCGTTTCAGCTTCTCATACGCATAGCCATGGCCGGCGGGGGGCACTGGGATCGAGACGGAGGTAAGGATCTCGCCCGGCTCGATGGCGGTGAAATAGGCGCCCTGGTAGAATTCGCTCGCGGCGACCGTGCGTCTGCCGTTCGGCCCTTCCAGCGAATAGTCGGCGCCGAGCGTCAGCATCAGGCCCGGCATGTCGTTGCCGGGATCGCCATTGGCGACGTTGCCGCCGATCGTGCCGAGATAGCGCACCTGCGGGTCGGCGATCAGCAAAGCCGTCTCGCGCAGGATCGGCAGGCAGGATGCGATCACATCGGAGGCGAGGAGTTCATGCTGGGTGGTCATGGCGCCGATGACGATCCGGTCGCCGTCGCGGACGATCCGCTTCAGGTCGCCGATGCCGGCGAGGTCGACCAGATGGTCGGGCGTGGCGAGCCTCAGCTTCATCATCGGGATGAGGCTGTGACCACCGGCCAACGGCCGCGCCTCGTCACCCAGTTCGACGAGCAGCTTGACCGCATCGGCGACGGATTCGGGTCGATGATAGGTGAATGGTCCCGGGATCATGCTTCCTCCTCTTCGCCCCTGGCCGCCCGGGTTCCATTTCGGTCCGGATCGGGCTGGGCTGTTTTGGAGGAAGGCTGCTGCGCGGCGCCGCCGGCTTCAAGACAAGTCGGACCGCGTGCGTCACGAAAGGCCGGATTTCACACGAAACGCGGCTTTTGACGCACGAAATGCGTCAGGCCGACTGACCTTCCTTCGGCCGGGCGGCTCCGCGCGCGTGCCGCTTGAGGAGCCCCAGCCGGGCTCTCAACTCGGCGATGCGGGCGCGGCTCACCGGCACCAGATGCGGCGCCGCGCCGTCGAGCTCGACGACGGCGCCGTCACCCTCCTTGCGCATCAGCACGACATGAGCGACCGAGATGATGTGGCTGCGGTGGACGCGCATGAAGCGCGACGGGTCGAGCTGGGATTCCGCTTCCGAGATCGACCACGGGCTCATGCGCTCGCGGGTCCCGTCATGGACGAGCGTGTAATGGGCGTCGGCGCGAATGCCGCGTATCTCGTCGGCCTCGACGAAATGCATGCCGTCGACCCCTTCGACGGGCAGGCGCGTTGCCAGCGGCAGCGGTGGTTGCCCAAGGCCATGCAGCGGCAGCGGTCGTTTTGCCCGCGAGCCCAGCGGATCGCCGCCCCCGGGCAGTTCCAGCGCGCCATCCACTGCACCGGACCCACCTGCCCATCCGGGGGAGGTCGCGGCAGCGCGCTGCTGCGATTCCGGCACCAAGAAGAGCAGGAAACCGGCCACGACGAGAAAGGACAGAAGCGAGACGACCAACGCCAGGATCTGCGGCGAGGCCGTCAGGCCATCCATGCCGTCGCCTGCCGAAGGCATCATTTGCATGCCGTACATTGCGGTGTAGTGCATGCCCGAAACAGCAAAGCCGAAGGCAACAGCGCTCAGCGCGAGCCGCATGCCGACTTGCCGTGCAAGAAGTATCCGCAATCCTCCATAGGCGGTGCCGACGGCGATCAGCGCCGAAACCAGCATCATCCTGGGGTCGTGATGGATGTGGAACGGACCGGCAAGCCCGTGGATGCCGACATAGTGCATGGAGACGATGCCGGTGCCGAGCAGCAGCGCCGAGGCGATGACGCGGCTGCCGGAGGGCTCGCCGATGGATACGAAGAACAGTGAAACGCCGACGACAAGCGCGCAGATCAGAAACGAAACGATGGTGGGCAGAACGAGATAGGTGGTGCCCGCGGGCAACGGCGCCGCCAGCACGCCGATGAAGTGCATGGTCCAGATGCCGACGGCGAGGAAGAAGGCCGCGCCGGCCAGCAAAAGCCTACGGCTCGCGCCGGGCGTACCACGCACGCGCGCTGCCAGGCCGAATCCCGTATATCCTCCCAGGATCGCGATCACCACCGAGAGCGCGACCAGATAAGGGTTGTGCCCTTCGAACATGCCGGTACCCACCGGTGAGATATCCACCTATCCACACGGCGCTTCCTGCCGGAGAGTGTACAAGCGAGGGCCGCTTTTGCAACGTCTGGAGCAATTCCAGGAAAAGCGGGCAGCGATTTTCCGTCCGCAATCGCGTGGAAACAAGGAGATAAGCAGCTCGGTGTTTTCGTGAAACTCCGAAACGCAGCCTTGCGCAGGCACTGCTCGGTCGGACATCGTCATCGACGTCGCCTGGCCGATGTCAGGCGTTGCGCCGCCGGCCCTCCAGGAGGTCGAGCACGGCATGCGCGGCGTCGAGCACGTTGGTGCCGGGTCCGAAGACCGCGGCAACGCCATGGTCCAGCAGGAACTGATAGTCCTGCCTGGGAATGACGCCACCGACCACAACCACGACGTCCTTGGCGCCTCGCGCCTTCAGCGCCTCGACGAGTTGCGGCGCCAGCGTCTTGTGGCCGGCGGCAAGCGAAGACATGCCCACCACATGGACTTTCGACCTTGCCGCCAGCTCGGCCACTTCCTGCGGCGTCTGGAACAACGGTCCGGCGATCACGTCGAAGCCGATATCGCCGAAGGCCGACGCAATGATCTTGGCACCGCGATCGTGGCCGTCCTGGCCGAGCTTGGCGACCAGAAGGCGCGGTGTTTCGCCGAGCTCGGCGGCGACCTCCTTCAACCGCGAAACCAGCGTCTCGTATTCGGGCTCGCCGGCATAGGACCGGCCGTAGACGTCGCGCACCACCTGGGGCGTCGCGGCGTGGTCGCCAAAGGCCCGGCGCAAGGCATCGGAAATCTCGCCTACGCTGGCGCGCGCGCGTGCGGCTTCGACCGCCGCTTCGAGCACATTTCCCTTGCCGGTATTCGCGACCTTTTCCAGCAAGGCGAGCGCGGCTTCGACTCGCTTGGGATCCCGCTGTCGGCGCGTCTGCTCCAGGCGTTTCACCTGCGCATCGCGCACGGCCTTATTGTCGATGTCGAGGATATCGATCTGGTCCTCGCTCTCCAGACGGTACTTGTTGACGCCGACGATCACGTCGTCGCCGCGGTCGACCGCGGCCTGCCTGCGCGTCGCGGCCTCTTCGATCAGGCGCTTGGGCAGCCCCTCGATGACCGCCTTGGTCATGCCGCCTCTTGCCTCGACCTCCTCGATCAACGCCCACGCCGCATCGGCGAGTTCCTTGGTCAGGCTCTCGACATAGTAGGAGCCGGCGAGGGGATCGACCACCCTGGTCACGCCCGTCTCGTGCTGGAGGATGAGCTGCGTGTTGCGCGCGATGCGGGCCGAGAACTCGGTCGGCAGCGCGATCGCCTCGTCGAAGGAGTTGGTGTGCAGGCTCTGCGTGCCGCCCAGCACCGCGCTCATCGCTTCATAGGCGGTGCGCACGATGTTGTTGTAGGGATCCTGCTCCTGCAGAGACACGCCGGATGTCTGGCAGTGGGTGCGCAGCATCAGCGACGAGGCTTTCTTCGGCTGGAACTCCTCCATGATGCGGGTCCACAGAAGCCGCGCCGCGCGCAGCTTGGCGGCCTCCATGAAGAAGTTCATGCCGATGGCGAAGAAGAAGGACAGCCGGCCGGCGAAATCGTCGACGTCGAGGCCCTTCCTCAGCGCCGCGCGGACATACTCGCGCCCGTCGGCGAGCGTGAAGGCGAGCTCCTGCACCAGCGTCGCTCCAGCCTCCTGCATGTGATAGCCGGAGATCGAGATCGAATTGAATTTGGGCATTTCCCTCGCCGTGTATTCGATGATGTCGGCGACGATGCGCATCGAGGGCTCGGGCGGGTAGATGTAGGTGTTGCGGACCATGAACTCCTTGAGGATGTCGTTCTGGATCGTTCCTGAGAGCTGCGCGCGCGGCACGCCCTGCTCCTCACCCGCGACGATGAAGCTGGCGAGGATCGGGATCACCGCGCCGTTCATGGTCATCGACACCGAAACCTTGTCGAGCGGAATGCCGTCGAACAGGATCTTCATGTCCTCGACGGAATCGATCGCAACGCCCGCCTTGCCGACATCGCCCTCGACGCGCGGGTGGTCGCTGTCGTAGCCGCGATGGGTGGCAAGGTCGAAGGCCACCGACACGCCTTGCTGGCCGGCGGCGAGCGCCTTGCGGTAGAAGGCGTTGGAGGCCTCCGCCGTCGAGAAGCCGGCATATTGCCGGATCGTCCACGGCCGGCCGGCATACATGGTGGCGCGTGGCCCGCGCAGGAACGGCTTTTGCCCCGGCAAGCCGCCGAGATAGTCGTTCCCCTCGAGATCCCGTGCCGTGTAGAGGGGCTTGACGTCGATGCCTTCCGGCGTGCGCCAGGTAAGCGTGTCCGGGTCGGTCTTGACCTCCCTTTCGGCAAGGGCGCGCCACTGTTCGAGTTCGCCGGCCATCATTCGAACTCCATGATGAGCTCGTCGACCGCGAGGCTGGCGCCGGCTTTTGCCGCGATCGCCTTGACCACTGCCCGGCGTTCGGCGCGCAGCACGTTTTCCATCTTCATGGCCTCCACGGTCGCGAGCGTCTGCCCGGCCTCGACCGTGTCGCCCACCTGCACCGCGAGCGAAGTGATGACACCGGGCATCGGGCACAGCAGCATCTTCGACGTGTCGGGCGGCGTCTTCACCGGCATCAGCCGGGCAAGCTCGGCCACGCGCGGCGAGCGCACGAATCCCGTGACGTCGATGCCCCGCCAGCGCAGGCGCAGCCCGGAGCCGTTGAGCGAGACCTTGACGCCCGCCGCTTCGCCATCCACGGCGAAGGCCGCATGGCTGTCTCCCGGCAGCCAATCGCTGGACACAGTAAGGCTCGGACCATCGGCGAAGACGATGGTGTCGCCGGCCGCGTCCTGAGCGATGACGAGCGCGAATTCACGATCGGCCACCGTCACGACCCAGTCCTTGCCGATGCTGCGCGGATGGTTGGCGAGCGCGCCCGAAATCTGCGCCGACCGGCGAACGATCCTCGCATTGATGAAGGCGGCGACGGCCGCGAGCAGGCGCGCTTGGGCATCGTCCGGCTCGACGCCCTGGAAACCGTCCGGGAACTCCTCCGCGATATAGGCCGTGGTCAGCCGGCCCTCGCGGAAGCGCGCCTGCGCCATTACCGCCGACAGGAACGGAAGGTTGTGCCCGATGCCTTCCACCTCGAAATCGTCGAGCGCCCGCGCCATCGCGTCGATCGCCCCGCCGCGGTCCGGCGCCCAGGCGCAGAGCTTTGCGATCATCGGATCGTAATACATAGAGATCTCGCCGCCCTCGAACACGCCGGTGTCGTTGCGCACGATCGTGCCGTCGTCGCGCGGCCCCTCGACCGGCGGCCGGTAGCGTGTCAGGCGCCCGATGGAGGGCAGGAAGTTGCGGTACGGATCCTCGGCATAGAGCCGGCTTTCGATGGCCCAGCCGTTCAGCTTCACATCGTCCTGGCCAAAGCGCAGCTTTTCGCCGGCGGCGATCCGGATCATTTCCTCGACGAGGTCGAGGCCCGTAACCAGCTCCGTCACAGGATGCTCGACCTGAAGCCGGGTGTTCATTTCCAGGAAGTAGAAGTTCTTCTTGCCGTCGACGATGAACTCGACCGTGCCGGCCGAGAAATAGCCGACCTCGCGCGCCAGCGCGACGGCCTGCTCGCCCATGGCCTTGCGGGTAGCCGGATCGAGGAAGGGCGATGGAGCTTCCTCGATGACCTTCTGGTTGCGCCGCTGGATCGAGCATTCGCGCTCGCCCAGATAGACGATGTTGCCGTGCTGGTCGCCCAGCACCTGGATCTCGATGTGGCGCGGCTCGGTGACGAACTTCTCGATGAAGATGCGGTCGTCGCCGAAGGAGGCCTTGGCTTCGTTCCTCGACGACTGGAATCCCTCGCGCGCCTCGCGGTCGTTCCAGGCGATACGCATGCCCTTGCCGCCGCCGCCGGCCGAGGCCTTGATCATCACCGGATAGCCGATCGAGGCGGCGATGCGCACGGCTTCGTCCGCATCCTCGATCAGTTCCATATGGCCGGGCACGGTGGAGACGCCGGCCGCGGCGGCGATGCGTTTGGAGGTGATCTTGTCGCCCATCGCCTCGATCGCCGCGACGGGCGGGCCGATGAAGGCGATGCCGGCATCCTTGAGCGCATCGGCGAAATTGGCGTTCTCCGACAGGAAGCCGTAGCCCGGATGCACCGCATCGGCGCCCACGGCCTTCGCCGCGTCCACGATCTTGCCGATGACGATATAGGATTGGCTGGAAGGCGGTGGCCCGATGTGGACTGCCTCATCCGCCATCTTCAAATGCAGCGCGTCGCGGTCGGCATCCGAATAGACCGCCACCGTCGCTATGCCGAGTTTGCGGGCCGTTTTGATGACCCGGCAGGCGATCTCGCCGCGATTGGCTATGAGGATTTTCCTGAACATTATCGCTCGACCACAAATGTTTCCGACTCGCCTTTGCGCGTCCATTTCAGCGCTGAACGCTCCAGTGTCCTGGGCACGTCGATCACGCACAGGCACCAGTCCATCTCGCCACGGCGGTCCACCCATTCGAGGGGCCCTTCCGCGCCAAGCCGGGCGGCAAGCTGCCGCGGCGTCGAACAGACAATTCCGTCAATCTCAACCTGCGTGCACATGGCCCCTCACAGCGGCATGGTGTCGTGCTTCTTCCAGCGCGGCTCGAGGTTCTTGCCGCGCAATGCCGCGAAGGCGCGCGCGATGCGCTTGCGCGACGAATGCGGCATGATCACCTCGTCGATGAAGCCGCGTTCGGCCGCCACGAAAGGATTGGCGAAGCGCGCCTCGTACTCCCTGGTCCTCGCCGCGATCTTGTCATTGTCCGCCAATTCCGAGCGATAGAGGATCTCGGTCGCGCCCTTGGCGCCCATCACCGCGATCTCGGCCGTCGGCCAGGCATAGTTGACGTCGGCGCCGATATGCTTGGAGGCCATCACGTCATAGGCGCCGCCATAGGCCTTGCGCGTGATCAGCGTCACCATCGGCACCGTCGCCTGCGCGTAGGCGAAGAGAAGCTTGGCGCCGTGCTTGATCACGCCGCCATATTCCTGGCTCGTGCCGGGCAGGAAGCCGGGCACGTCGACCAGCGTCAGGAGCGGGATGTTGAAAGCGTCGCAGAAGCGCACAAAACGGGCGGCCTTGCGGCTGGAATCGATGTCGAGGCATCCCGCCAGCACCATCGGCTGGTTGGCGACGACGCCAACGGTCTGGCCTTCGAGTCGCAGGAAGCCGGTAATGATGTTCCTGGCATAGGCCTCCTGGATCTCGAAGAAATCGCTCTCGTCGGCGATGGCCAGGATCAGTTCCTTCATATCGTAGGGCTTGTTGGCGCTGTCGGGCACCAGCGTGTCCAGCCGCATGTCGAGGCGCGCGGGGTCGTCGTGGAAGGGTCTTACCGGCGGCTTGTCGCGATTGTTGAGCGGCAGGAAGTCGAACAGTCTGCGGATCGCCTCCAGCGCCTCGACATCATTCTCGAAAGCGCCGTCGGCCACGGAGGATCTCTGCGTGTGCGTGCTGGCGCCGCCGAGCTCCTCTGCCGTGACGATCTCGTTGGTGACGGTCTTCACCACATCTGGACCGGTGACGAACATGTAGGAGGTGTCGCGCACCATGAAGATGAAGTCGGTCATGGCCGGCGAATAGACGGCGCCGCCGGCGCACGGCCCCATGATCACCGAGATCTGCGGCACCACCCCGGAAGCGTCCACATTGCGCTTGAACACGTCGGCATAGCCGGCGAGCGAATCCACGCCCTCCTGGATACGCGCGCCGCCGGAATCGTTGAGGCCGATGACAGGCGCGCCGTTCCTGGCCGCCATGTCCATGATCTTGCAGATCTTCCTCGCATGCGTCTCCGACAGCGAGCCGCCGAGCACGGTGAAGTCCTGGCTGAAGACATAGACCATGCGGCCGTTGATGGTGCCCCAGCCGGTGACGACGCCGTCGCCGGCGATCTTCTGGGCAGCCATGCCGAACTCGGTCGCCCGATGGGTGACGTACATGTCGTATTCCTCGAAGGAGCCCTCATCGAGAAGCACGTCGAGCCGTTCGCGCGCCGTCAGCTTGCCCTTCGCATGCTGGGCGTCGATGCGCTTCTGGCCGCCGCCGAGGCGCGCCTCGACGCGCCTCGCGTCCAACTGTTCCAGCACGGCGCGCATCAGCGTCCCGCCTTCCCGTCGAACCAGGCGCCGCCGGCGACAAGCATTGTGGGCAACCGGACTATTTCGAGCGCCGCGGCTTGATGGGGCGCATGCAGGATTGAAGCTGTCGTCGTCATATCTTCCCCAATGGGCGTGGGATCGCGGCAGACAGCTAGTCCTCGGACCGGGTGGAGAAAACGGTTGAAAAGGTGCAAAAGCTATGTAAGCATTTTTGCAAATAGAAAAATGCGAATTTGCAAATGGCGCCCTCGAAGCTCTTTATCGGCCGCAAGATCCGCGAACTGCGGGAGGCGAACAAGGCGACCCAGGCTGTGTTTGCCGAGAGGCTGGGGATCTCGACCAGCTATCTCAATCAGATCGAGAACAACCAGCGCGCCGTCTCGGCCTCGGTGTTGCTTTCGCTGGCGGAGAAGTTCCGGGTCGACCTGTCCGCCTTTTCCGGCAGCGACTCCGACCGTCTGCTTTCGGCGCTCAGCGAGGCGCTGGCGGATCCGTTGTTCGATGTGCTGTCGCCCGGATCGCAGGAGCTGAAGCTGGTGGCGCAGAGCGCGCCCGCCTTCGCCCACGCGCTGCTCGCCTGCCATCAGGCGTACCGGCGCAACAGCGAGCAGCTCGCCAGCATCGACGACCAGATGGTGCGCACCGACAGCTTCTCCGAGCCGACCCCCTATGAGGAGGTGCGCGACTTCTTTCATTTCGTCGACAATTATATCGACGATCTCGATATGGCGGCCGAGAGCCTCGCCGGGGATCTGCGGATCGGCGAGCAGGACGGCATCGCCGCCATGGCGGAGCATCTGGAAAAACGGCATGGCGTGCGCGTGGCAAGTTCGGGCGAGGACAGCGAGGTGTTGCGCCGTTACGACGGCAAGGCCAGGGTGCTCTATCTCAGTCCCTATCTGGACAGCGCCTCACGCGCCTTCCAGCTCGCTTTCCAGATCGCCGCGCTGGAGCGACGGACGGAGGTCGACGCGATCATCGCGCGCGCCGGTTTCCGCACGGCCGAGGCCAGCGACATCTGCCGCATCGGGCTCCGCAACTATTTCGCCGGGGCGCTGGTGCTGCCATATGGGCGTTTTCTGGCCGCCGCGAAGGAAGTGCGCCACGACATAGAATTGCTAGCCGCGCGCTTCGGCGCCAGTCTCGAACAGGTGGCGCACCGGCTCTCAACCTTGCAGCGGCCGGGGCACAAGGGCGTGCCCGTCTTCTTCGCCCGCATCGACAGGGCCGGCAACATCACAAAGCGCCACAGCGCCGCGAAGCTGCAATTCGCCCGCTACGGCGCGGCTTGCCCATTGTGGAACGCCTATGAAGCCTTCGAGACGCCTGGCCGGTTTGTGCGTCAGCTCGCCGAGATGCCGGACGGCGCGCGTTATCTCTCCATCGCCACGGAGATTTCCAAGCGCAGCGGCGGCTTTGCCGCACCGCAGCGGCGCTATGCCATCGCGCTGGGCTGCGAGATCTCGCATGCCGACGATTTCGTCTATGCCGACGGCCTCGACCTGGCCGGCCGCGCCGCCTTCCAGCCGATCGGCATCTCCTGCCGCATCTGCGAGCGGCTGAATTGCGGCCAGCGCGCCGTGCCGCCGCTCAAGCGGCGCCTGCGCGTCGACCCCGACATGCGCGCCACGCTTCCATATCGGATCGTCTAGGATCAGTCGCGGTTCGGCGGGCTGCCGTGTGCGCGATTGCGCCGAGACGGCAACGAGATCGACTGTCCGTAACGGATTGTTCCGTAACGATTTGGACGAACGCATCCTGCGATCGTTCGCAACCGTAACCTAAGGCACTGATAATAAAGCGTAACCCGAGTTCGGCATCAACTTGGCACGTATCCTGAATATCTCCTGAGCAAAAGAAGCGGTCACAAGCTGTCGGCCGCCATACGAAATCTCGGCGCGCTTGTGCCGGGAGAAGCTGCCTCAAGAGTGGAACCAGGAGAAATGAATGCTGAAACGGCTATTGTTATCGACCGCTTGCGTTCTTGCAATGCATGGCATCGCAAGCGCGGACGTCATACTGGGTGTCGTCGGTCCCGTCACGGGGCAGTACGCATCCTTCTTTGATCAGATTACGCACGGCGCGAAGGCGGCCGCCGACGCGATCAATGCGAAGGGCGGCATCAATGGCGAGAAAGTCGTCCTGCAGATCGAGGACGATGCCTGCGATCCGAAGCAGGCCGTGGCCGTCGCCAACAAGCTGTCGAGCCAACCGGTGGCCGCCGTTATCGGCCACTTCTGCTCGTCGTCGTCAATCCCGGCATCGGACGTCTATGCCGAATCGGGAGTTCCGATGATCAGCCCGGCTTCGACCAATCCGCTGCTGACGGACCGGGGTCTCAAGACTGTCTTCCGCACCTCTGGACGCGATGACCAGCAGGCGGGCATAGCCGCCACCGCGATCGTCGAAAGGAAGCTGGGCACCAGGATTGCCATCATCCACGATAAGTCGACCTACGGGCAGGGACTTGCCGAGGGCGTGAAAAAGGGCATCAACGACAAGGGACTTACCGAAGTCGTCTTCGACACCGTCACGCAGGGCGACAAGGATTTCTCCACGCTCATTTCCAAGCTGAAGCAGGCCAATGTGGATCTGGTATTCTTCGGCGGTTACTTCGCCGAAGGCGGCCTTCTGGTGCGTCAGGCACGCGAACAGGGTCTCGAAGCCAAGTTCATGGGCGGAGACGGCATTGCGGCGAGCGAATTCGCCAGCATCGCCGGCAAGGCGGCGGATGGCTTCCTGATGACCTTCTACCCGGATCCGCGCGACAACCCGGACGCGGCGTCGATCGTCAAATCCATCCGCGACAGCGGCTATGAGCCCGAGGGCTACACGCTCTACACCTACGCCGCGCTTCAGGCTTACAGCCAGGCGGCGTCGTCGGCAGGTTCCGTCGACGGCGCGAAGGTGTCTGAAGCCTTGCACTCGGGAACTTTCGACACGGTGCTTGGCAAGGTCAAGTTCGACGCCAAGGGCGACCCCAACACGGAGCCCTTCATCCTCTACGCCTGGAAAGACGGCAAGTACGCTCCCTACAAGTGACGGCGGACCCGGCGTGCCCAGGCGGCGACGATCGCTGCCTGGGCTATCTTTCCTGAGTGAGGGCGCGATTTTCAGATGGCCTATTTCCTCCAGCAGACCATCAATGGTCTAACTCTTGGCGCAATCTACGGCCTGATCGCCTTAGGCTATACGATGGTCTATGGCATCGTCGGCATGATCAATTTCGCCCATGGCGAGATCTATATGATCGGCGCCTTCATCTCCTTGATCTTCTTTACCCTGCTCGGCCTGCTGGGCATCACCTGGGCCCCCCTGGCGATTTTTCTGGTGCTGATCATCGCGGTGGTCTTCACCGCACTCTACGGCTGGGCGGTGGAGCGGATCGCATACCGGCCACTGCGCGGTTCTTTTCGTCTCGCGCCGCTGATTTCGGCAATCGGAATGTCGATCTTCCTTCAGAACTACGTTCAGTTGCTGGAGGGCGCAAGACTGAGGACGCTGCCGGCAATGGTGACAGGCGGCGTCTCTCTCTTCGATGACGGCGGGTTCACGGTGCAAGTCACCTATCTGCAGATCGCAATCGTCGTGCTGACGTTGGTGCTCATGCTGATCCTGCGTTTCCTTATCGACAGGACCGCGCTCGGCAGATCGCAGCGCGCCTGTGAGCAGGACCTCGAAATGTCGGGAATGCTGGGCATTCCTGTCAACAACACCATCTCCATCACCTTCATCATCGGCGCGGCGCTCGCTGCCGCGGCCGGCATGATGGTGACACTCTATTACGGGTCGATCGACTTCTTCATCGGCTTCCTGGCCGGTGTGAAAGCGTTCACGGCCGCCGTCCTGGGTGGAATTGGTTCCATTTCCGGAGCGATGCTCGGCGGCCTTCTGATCGGTCTCGTCGAAGCCTATTGGGGCGGATACGTCTCGGGCGCTTACAAGGATGTCGCCGTCTTCGGGGTGCTCATCTTCATCCTCACCGTTCTGCCGACCGGCCTGCTTGGCCGACCGCACATCCAGAAGGTGTAGCATGTCGGAACCACGACCAAAATTCGGCGATGCGCTACGTGACTCCCTGAAGCTGGCGGCGATCGCATTTGTCTTGGCGTTCCCGCTGGTCGGATTCCGGCTTCAGGACTACGGCGGCGCCAGCAGCATTGCCTTTCGTCCCTACGCGCTGGCAGGCGCTGTTGTTGCCGTTTTCGCGGGCCGCATGCTGATACTGCTGGGCACCGGTCTGGCGCCGACAGATATCCTCGACCGCATCAAACTTCCCCAACCGACTTCGGTCCAAACGTCTTCGCTGGCGGGCTTGTTCATCGCGACAGCCCTTGCCTTGCCGCTGCTGCCGTTCGCGAACCGCTACGAAATCGATCTGGCAACCACGTTTCTCATTTACGTGATGCTGGGATGGGGATTGAACATCGTCGTCGGCCTGGCCGGGTTGCTCGACCTCGGCTACGTCGCGTTCTACGCCACCGGCGCCTATACGCTTGCCCTGCTGTCGACCCATTTCGGATTTGGCTTCTGGGGGGCGTTGCCGATTGCCGGCCTCGCCGCGGCCTCGCTCGGTATCCTCCTGGGCTTTCCCGTCCTGCGGCTGCGCGGGGATTATCTTGCTATCGTCACCCTCGGCTTCGGCGAGATCATAAGGCTGATATTGCTGAACTGGACACCGGTAACGGGCGGGCCGAACGGCATCTCCGGCGTCCCGCGCCCCAGCTTCTTCGGGTTGCCCTTCCTTCCGTCATCGGCGAGCGGGCAGACGTTCAGTCAGTTCTTTGGAGTGGCTTTTTCGGCTGAACAAAGGGTCGCCTGGCTCTACTACATCATTCTGGCGCTCGCGCTTCTCACCCTCGTCTTTGTCCAGAGACTCCGCCGCCTGCCGGTCGGGAGGGCGTGGGAAGCCCTGCGTGAGGACGAGATCGCCTGCCAGGCCGTCGGCCTCAATACCACCACCGTCAAATTGTCCGCCTTCGCGCTCGGTGCGATGCTCGGCGGCATCGCCGGTTGTTTTTTTGCGGCGCGGCAGGGTTTCGTCAGCCCCGAGAGCTTCACCTTCTCCGAAAGCGCCATCATCCTCGCCATCGTAGTCCTCGGCGGCATGGGCAGCCAGATCGGCGTCGTCATCGCAGCCGCCGTCCTCGTCGGCTTGCCTGAACTCGGGCGAAACTTAGCCGAGTACCGCATGCTGCTGTTCGGCGTTGCCATGGTGCTCATCATGATCTGGCGCCCCAGGGGCCTTCTGGCCGGCCGCAGACCGTCCATTCGCGTCCCCCTTCCTGCCGCTCAGGCGGCCATCGCGGGAGAAGTCGCGTGAGCCTCTTTTCAACGGAACTGTCCAGACTGAAGGTGCGTGGTCTGACGATGCGTTTCGGCGGTATCGTCGCCGTCGATTCCGTCGATCTGGACGCATCGTCGGGTGAGATAACGGCCATCATCGGCCCGAACGGTGCGGGAAAGACGACGGCGTTCAATTGCGTGACCGGCTACTACCGACCGACGGCGGGAACGATCCATGTCGAGCGTGGCGGCCATTCCCTTCAGGTCGATAAACTGGCCGGCCACGACGTCGTTCATCGAGCCGGAATCGCTCGCACATTCCAGAACATCCGCCTCTTTGCGGGGATGACCGCACTGGAAAATCTGCTGGTCGCCCAACACAGGGCGTTGAGCCGCTCCGGCATGCTGCAACTCGCGGGGCTTTTCGGTCTCAAGGCATACCGCGAAGCCGAAAGCGGCGCGGTCGCCAAGGCTATGCATTGGCTGGAGCGGATCGGCTTGAGCGCCCGCGCCAATGATGAGGCCGGAACTCTGCCCTACGGCGCGCAGAGGCGCCTGGAAATTGCCCGCGCCCTGTGTCTCGAGCCGGCTTTTCTGTGCCTGGACGAACCGGCCGCCGGCCTTAATCCGCAAGAGTCCACGCGCCTTGGCGAGATGCTCTTGCGCATGAAGGATGAGCTCGGCATCGGCATCCTGCTGATCGAGCACGACATGGGCGTCGTCATGAACGTGTCCGACAAGGTCGTTGTGCTCGACCGCGGGCAGAAGATCGCGGAGGGCCGGCCCGCGGCCATCCAGAAGGATCCGAGAGTCCTCAAGGCGTATCTCGGGGAGGTCGATCCCAGCGCCGCGCCGACCCCAAGCCGCCGGGCGACAACAGCCGCGCCGCAACCCCTGCTCGAACTGCGGAAGCTGCACGTCGGTTATGGCAGAGCCGAAGTCCTGCACGGCCTCGACATGCGGTTTGACGAAGGTGAGATCGTCACGATCCTCGGTGCCAACGGCGCCGGCAAATCGACCCTCCTGCGCTCGATCTTCGGCCTGCCCAGCCGCATCGCCGGCGAGATCGTCTTTCAGGGGCGGCCAATCAACAAGATCGCGTCCCACAAGATTGCCCGCCTGGGTATCGCCCACGCGCCGGAGGGTCGCCGCATCATGCCTCAGATGAGCGTTCTGGAGAACCTGCAGCTCGGCACGGTCGTCAACGCTGGAGCGTACTTCGACCAGGATGCCCGTCTCGTTTTCGATCTGTTTCCGGTGCTTGAGAAGCGCTCCACCCAGCGAGCTGGCACGTTGTCCGGCGGTGAGCAACAGATGCTGGCCATCGGCCGCGCACTGATGCAGCGTCCAAAGCTCCTGCTTTTGGACGAACCGTCGCTTGGTCTGGCGCCGCTGGTAATCCAGCAGATTTTCCGTGCGATCCGCGACGTCAACGAAAACCAGGGCGTATCGGTCATTCTGGTCGAACAGAACGCCATGCAGGCATTGGCAATTTCGGACCGGGGATATGTGCTCCAGACCGGCCGGGTCGTCCATCACGCCTCGGCGGCGGAACTGGCCAAAATGCCGGAAGTGCAGAGCGCGTATCTGGAAGGTCACGCGGCCCATTGACCTTGCGGAGCCGTTGAGCGTCGCGCCGCGGGGAAGCCACGGACACTATGAAAGAAGGAAAGTTCATGCCCTCGATACTGACCCCAGGCGACACAGAAACGATCCGCAACAGCGTCGAGGTAGGCCGCACGGCCGCCGCGTTTGCCGCCGAAAAGGGAGAGCGTTTCCCGGCGGTGCTTGCGACACCGTTCCTGATCGCGGACATGGAGCGGGCGTGCGCCCGCCTGCTGCGCCCTCTGTTGCAGGAGGGCCAGCTTTCCGTCGGCGCCCATATCGATGTTCGTCATACCGCCCCGACGGGCGTCGGCGGCGCCTATCGCGCGACCGCGACATTCATCGAGGAAAAGCCGCCGCTTTACTGGTTCGAAGTGCTTGCCGAAGACAGCGCCGGCGTCATCGGTAAGGGCCGCATCGCCAGAGCCATCGTGTCCGAGGCCGCGATTCTCGAGCGAGCCAGGGCCTCATCCCAATCGTGACAGATCGATCAACCGACAGAGACAACGCAATGGCCTATCCCAGCCTCTTCCACCCTGACATCGAAACGCTCTCGCCTGGCAATCTGGCCGGGCTGCAAAACCTGAAATGGGAAAAGCAGCGCCAGTATCTGGCGGAGAACTCACGCTTCTATGGTGTGAAGCTTGCCGGCGCTCTCAGGAGAGAACTGACCCTGGACGACCTTCAGGATCTTCCGCTGACCGACAAGGAGGAATTGCGAGCCTCCCAGGAAGGAAACTATCCGTTGGGCGACTATGTCGCCTGCTCGCCCGACAAGGTCGTGCGCATCCATCGAACCTCCGGCACGACGGGCCGCGCGCTGATCCTTGCCAACAGCGCCAAGGATGCCGAGGTCATCGCGCAACAGGGAGCGCGCGGCATGTGGGCTTCCGGCCTGCGCCCCTCGGACCGGGTCGTTCATTGCCTGAACTATCAGATGTGGACGGGCGGGCTGACCGATCATCTCACGCTGGAGGCGACGGGCGCGACGGTCTTGCCTTATGGCGTGGGTGGAACCACGCGGCTCATCGAGGTAATCCGCGATCTGGGGATAAACGTCATTTCCTCCACGCCGTCCTACCCAGCCCTTTTGGAAAAGACCCTTCGCGAGGAATTCAAGCTGAAACCGCGCGATCTCGGCCTGCGGCTGGCGCTGTTCGGAGGGGAGGCGGGACTGGACAATGCCGCGTTTCGCGAAGCCATGGAAGAAACCTGGGGCTTCGGCGTCCGCAACGCGAATTTCGGGCTCAGCGAAGTGATGAGCACGATGGGCAGCCAATGCGAACACACGACGGATTTGCATTTCCTGAGCGGAGATGTCGTCTTCCTTGAGATTCTCGACACAAGGAGTGGGCAGAGACTGAAGCTGGAAGACGGCGCGAGCGGGGAATTGGTCTGCACGCATCTCGAGAAGGAGTGCCAGCCGCTCCTGCGTTACAGGACAAGGGACGTCATCACCGTCACGGGCGCGCAGACATGCTCCTGCGGCCGTCGTTCGTTCCGCTTCCGTGTGACGGGCCGGACCGATGACATGTTCAACGTCCGAGGCGTGAATGTCTTCCCGTCCGCCATCCACAAGGTCATCACCTCGGCCAATGCGATCGCCTCGGGGCACTTCAGGATCCTGCTTAACGGGCCAGGACCTTACGATCGCGTCAACATTCGCGCCGAAGCGGCCGAGCACGTGCTGCAGGACGACTGGCGGGGAATAGCCCGTGAACTCGAAAAGCGCATACGCGATACGATCGGCGCAAGCGCCGACGTCGATATCGTCGCCTTCGAAAGCTTGCCTCGCACCGACGGCAAGACGTCTCTGGTCGAAAGGGTGTGACATGACATTCGTGGATGTGGAGACTGACGGCGCAATCGCCACCGTGACCCTGAACCGGCCGGACAGGCTCAATGCAATCTCGACCACGTTGGCGAACGATCTGCATGCGGCGCTGTTCGCGGTAAACAACGACCCTGAAATTAGGGTGGTGATCTTCCGTGGCAACGGTCGCGCCTTCTGTGCGGGCGACGATCTGAAGGAATTCGACCTCCAGACCGCGGACGATGCCGCGACGGTCCGGCATATCCAGGCGATCCAACGCATCACCTACGATCTATTGTTCGGCAGCAAGCTGGTGGTGGGCGCCATCCACGGTTACGCGGTCGGCGGTGGCTTTGAATGGATGCTCAACTGCGACCTGATCGTGGCCGCGGACGACCTCGTAGCATTTTTCCCGGAAACCCAATGGGGACAGTTCCCGACGGGAGGCGTGACGCATCTCCTGCCACAGGCAGTCGGGTACCAGCACGCCATGGAACTGCTGGTGCTCGGCGAGAAACAGACTGCTCAGGCGCTCAAGGATCGCGGCCTGGTGAATTGGGTCCTTCCCAAGGACGAGGTGCTCGCCAAGGCCAGGACCGTGGCCGAGCTTGCTGCGTCCAAATCTCCCTTCTCGGTTTCAGCGTTGAAGCGGTTGGTCACGAGCGGGATATCCGCCGATCTCGGGCGGGCGTTGCATCTCGAGGAGATCGTGACGGTCGAATCCTTCAAGACAGCGGAAGCACGCGCAAGATCGGCTCAGTTCCCGACCAACCAGTCTTGACACGTTCGACCGCGCCGTGTGCAATTCGATACGTTCGTAACGAAACATATCGGGCCATCATGCCGCTCAAACCCATCGTTGCATCCGCTTCCGCGGAGATGGATGCAAGAACCGCCGACATCCCAGAGAGCGTACGGCGCTCGTGGAACAGACTCGCCGATCGCGGCATCGATCGATGCGCGCAATTTCGCCAGCCACCGCAGGTTGAGCCTGGGGTGATGCCGGATGAGCTTCTGAGATCGATCCGGCGGATCGGTCCGAAGTTGAGGTCGATAGCGGGAAATCCGGATGAGTGCATCTGCGTTCTGATTAATTCCGGCGGCAGCCTGGCGGCCTTCGATGGCGGCGAGACGATCACCCGGCGCCTGGCTGGTGGTGGCTGGCGAAGCGGCCTGTCGTTCCTGGAGGAGTTTGCGGGAACGAACGCGCTGGACCTGTCGCTGCGTGAACGCGAACCGGTAACGACGGCCGGCGTCCATCATACGATCGATATCCTTCACGACGTCACGATCATTGCCCATCCCTTGCTTTCTCAGGATGGAGAGCTTTTCGGCAGCATCGGCCTGCTGATACGGGCCGGGCAGGACCGCCGCGACGCTCAAGCCGTCATTGCCATCTCCGCCATGATGCTCGAACTGGTTCTGCAGCTCGAACTGTCGAAGAGCCATTTGTCGAGACTGTTCGCGGAGCAGAAGGCGGTGGCCGATGCGATGAAGGACGGCATGATGGTGATCAACCGAGCCGGTGTGATCGACTATATGAATGCGCCGGCGGGTCGGATCCTCAAAGCCGACCCCCAGAAAGCCATAGGGCAAAGGCTTGCCGACGTGCTGGGTTTCGAGCCGGTCATCGCCTCCATCTTCGAGACCGGTATCGGCTATTCGGACGAGGAAGTGCGGATCCGGAACGACTTCGCCGACCTCCATCTGATCGACACCGCCGCTCCCATCAAGGACGGATCCGGGCGGGTGCTTTCGGTGGTCAACACTTTCCGCGAATTCGGCTCCGTGGCCAAGGTTACACAGAAGTTCGGTGGCAACCAGGCGCATTATTCCTTCGACAGCGTGATCGGGCACTCGAGCGCGATCCTGGACGCGGTGGCCACGGCCAGGAAGGCCGCGTCCGGCGTCTCCAATGTTCTCATCACGGGCGAAAGCGGAACCGGCAAGGAACTGTTCGCGCAGGGAATCCATCTCGCCAGCACACGCGCTGGCGCCCCTTTCGTGGCCGTGAACTGCGCCGCCCTGCCTCGCGACCTGATCGAGGCGGAGTTGTTCGGTTACATGCCCGGCAGCTTCACGGGGGCGCACAAGTCCGGCCGCCCCGGCAAGTTCGAGATCGCGTCCGGAGGAACGATCTTCCTAGACGAGATCTCGGAGATGCCGATCGACGTCCAGGCAAAGCTTCTGCGCGTGCTCCAGGAGCGGGAAGTGATACGTGTCGGCGGCATCGATCCGCTGCCGGTGAATGTCCGCGTGATTGCCGCCATGAACCAGGACATCCGCAATCTCGTCGCCTCGCGGCGTTTCCGTGAAGATCTCTATTATCGGCTCAATGTGATCGAGATTTCCGTGCCGTCGCTGAGGGACCGCGAGGGCGACATCCGTCTGCTCGCTCAGCACTATGTCGGCCACTATGCCAAGCTCCTGGACAAGCCGGCGCGCGGCATAGTCGAGCCGGTGCTCCAGCGGCTCGAACGATATCGGTGGCCGGGAAATGTGCGCGAGTTGCAGAACGTCGTCGAGCGCATGGTCAACTTTTCGGAGGCCGAATTGATCGGGGCTGGCCTTGAACTTCCCGAGAATCACGCGATACGGCGCGAATTGGAGCCGGTGGCCGAGAGAATGCTTCCCACCGACGGCACGTTGGCCGAACTTGAACGGCATGCCATCGTGCGCGCGCTCGCGGCAACCCGCCACAACGTCACCAAAGCGGCCGAGATGCTCGGGACCACAAAGCCGCGGCTCTACAGGATGGTGCGCCGGCATGGCATCCGGCTGGAGCGGCTGGCTGGCTAGATCGTTCCGGCCGGAACATTGGCCGGCGGAACGTTATGTTCCGACAGAGACTCGTTTCCTGCTCTGCCCGGTATCAGAGCGATCAAATTTCGTTGGCACGGTTTTGGCGCAGGACTTGCTCCTCCGGGCATGAAAGAGGTGAATCATGCAATGGATCAAGGCGATAACTTTCGATTTCTGGGGGACGCTCGTCGATGTGGATACCAGCGGCGAGACAGCCATGGGCGATCTGCTCGGGAGCGTCGGTCTCAACGGGCTTGACGCGCGTGAGATGTACTTGCGCTGGGACGCCGCGACCGTGCGCAGGTACCGATCGGGTCGATGGCGACCCTATGTTGAATGGGCTGCCCTGGGGCTGCGGGACGTGCTTGACCCGCTGGGCGTGGAGTTCGATGAGGTGGAGGCACGCCGGCGCGCGGAAGCGTTCGTCTCCACCATGACCGCCCTGGCCAGGCCCCATCCGGAAGTCCCGACCATCATTTCCGCACTGAAGAATCGCTATCCGCTCATGCCGATCACCAACATGGATGACGCATATTTCGAGCTCAATCCGTTCAAGGCGGAGTTCGAGCAATTCCTGACGGCGCAACAGGCTGGCGCCTTCAAGCCGTCGGCGATCATCTTCGCGAAGGCGATCGAACGCTTGGGCGTCGATGCCGCCAACATCCTGCACGTTTCGCTGTCGCAATTCGCGGACCTGGAGGGCGCAATGCCCATGGGCATGAAAGTCGCGTGGATCAATCGGGGTCGCGAGAATCGTGGGCAGTTCACGCCGGAGCCTCTCTATGAATTCAACGATCTCGACGGTCTGGCGGCCGTGCTGTCGCTATAGATTGCCGGAACGGAAGGTTTCGCCAATCTCGGGCTGCGAGGCGAAGGGCGGATCGGCATCTCCCGCCGCATCCGCGAGCGGCCGAACGGTCGTCAGCTCCGGCCGGCTCGGCTTCGTTGGAGCCAGCCATTCAGTCCGTTCGGCCATGCGATGACGAAGACCGCCAGCAGCAGCCCGAGGCCGATGTTGCGGTAATCGGACAATTCACGCATGCCTTCGTCGGCCAGCATCAGCACGGCGGCGCCGAGCAGGGGGCCCCATATCGAGCCGAGGCCGCCGATGACGATCATCGCGATCAGGAAGAGCAGCGTCGAGAAGGAAAAGACCGTCGGCCCGACGACGCGGAAATGGACGGCGTAGAAGCCGCCGGCGATGCCGGTGAAGAAGGCGGAGACCGCGAAGATCCAGAGCTGGTATTTGAAACGGCTGATGCCGCGCGACATGGCGTAGCCGGGATTGTCGCGCAGCGCCCGGAAGGCAAGGCCGAGCGGTCCCCTGATGACCACGATCGAGATTGCCACCGCGACCGCCAGGAGGACGAGCCCGACATAGTAGTGGGCGATGTACCATTTCGACGGAAACAGCGCGCGAAGGCCGATATCGCCGAACTGGCCGATGCCGCGCACGCCGCCGAAAAGCGGCATGCAGCCGCCGGTGGTGGTGAAGCAGTCCGTGTCGTTGACGATGAGCACATACATGACCTGCGCGATCGCCAGCGTCAGCAGCGCCACATAGGGGCCGCGCAGGCGCAGGCAGGCGAGGCCGATCAGCATGCCGACCGCGACCGCGACCACGCCGGCCATTGGGATGGCGGCAAGCATCGGCACCTTCCAGTAGAAGCCCAGCATCGCGGTGGCGTAGGCGCCGGTGGCGAACAGCGCCATCTGCGCCAGGGAGAAGATGCCGCCTATGCCGAGCACGAGGTTCCACTGCACGACCACGATCGCCCAGATGAAGAACAGCGTCGACTGGGTGATCACGTAGCGCCCGGGCATGGCGAGCGGCAGTGCCGCGGCGAGCGCCAGGCAGACGAGGCCGATCAGTATGTCGCGGCGGATCGATGTCATAGGCGCACCACCTGCTGTTTGCCGAACAGGCCGTAGGGCCGCCAGATCAGCACCAGGATGACGAGAAGCAGCAAGGTGGCGAAGCTCCAGCGCACGCCGAGCACATATTGGGTGGCGGCCTCGAGCAGGCCGAGCGCGATCGCCGCGATCACGGCGCCGTAGACGTTGCCGAGCCCCGCGACCACGCAGACGATGAAGGCCTTCAGCATCGGGTCGGCGCCCATCACTGGCGTCAGCGTGGCGATCGAGCTGATCATGATGCCGGAAACGGCGGCGAGCGCGCCGGAGAGCGCCAGCACTTGGGCGTAGACGCGGCCAACCCTGACGCCCATGAGCTGCGCCGCCTCGCGGTTCATCGAGGTGGCGCGGATGGCGCGCCCGGTGCTGGTGCGCTGCAGGAGGATGGCCACCGCCACCATCAGCACGATGGCGACGCCGAGGATGAAGACGTTCTGCAGCGGTATGTGCACGTTGCCGATGACGACCTGCCCGTCGACCGCGAGCGGCTGCGGGATCGGATAGGGGCCGAAACCCTTCAGCATCAGGTTCTCGATGACGCTGCCGATGCCGATCGTTGCGATGAAGATGTTGGTCTCGAAATTCTCGGCCCGCAGCAGCGGCAGCGCCGCGCTGAAATAGATCAGCAGCCCGACCAGCGCGCAGACGAGCGCGGCGGCAAGAAGCGCCAGCGCAGGATGCAAACCGGCATGGACGATGGCCGCGTAGCAGATATAGCCGCCGAGCGTCAGGATGGCGCCATGCGCCATGTTGAGCATGTTGAGCGAGCCGTAGACC
>RXJA01000309.1 GCA_003963455.1 Hyphomicrobiales bacterium | reverse complement strand
CGCAAACCGCGACCGGGCGCTCCTTGCCGTAGGAGATCGTCTTGAGGAGGCTGGCGGAAACGCCCTTGGAAACCAGGAAGTCGCGCGTGGCGGCGGCGCGGCGGGCGCCCAGCGCCAGATTGTACTCACGCGTGCCGCGCTCGTCGGCATGGCCTTCGATCACGATCGCGTACTGACGGTACTGGTTGAGCCACTGCGCCTGGCGCGCCAGCGTGGTCTGCGCGTCGGCGCGGATCGACGAGGAGTCGGTGTCGAAGAAGATCCGGTCGCCGATGTTGACGGTGAAGTCCTGCGCGGAACCCGGCGTGGCGGCGCCGGCGCCATTGAGGCCGAGATCGCCGGGGCTGTTCAGATTCTTCTTCGAGGCGCAGCCCGTAATGGCAAGCGCTGCCACCAGAGCGATCATCGCCGGGTTGCGGGTAAGTGCTGCGATACGGCCCATGCCGCCTCTCCTTCGCATTCGAGTGATTTCGTTGATCACCCAGTAACCACGTTTGGGTTAACCACCGTTCAAGAAACAGGGTTAATTTTTGGTTTCGAGCCGCCGTCCTCGGCCGGTTTTGCCGGACTCACATTGCGTGCGGACCGTAGGCGGAAATGCGGCCAAAACGCGACCAAGGCGTGAAAAGCGGGATTTTGAGCCTCCCGCTTTCTTCAGTTCTTCAATTCCCCAGTTCCCCGCCCCTCACTCCAGCAAAGGCGACCAAGCCGGATCGGAAGCATAGTTCGCGGTCGGGATCGGTTGCTCGTTGCGGCCGGTGAGATCGACGGAGACAAGCTTCGGTCCGCCGCCGGCGTCGCGGAAAAACATCAGCACGCGGCCGTTCGGCGCCCAGGTCGGGCCTTCCTGCTGGAACCCGGTGGAGAGGATTCGCTCGCCCGATCCGTCGGTCTTCATGACACCGATCTGGAACTGGCCGCCGCTCTGCTTGGTGAAGGCGATCAGATCGCCGCGCGGCGACCAGACCGGCGTCGAATAGACGCCATCGCCGAAAGAGATGCGGTGCGGGTTTGAGCCGTCCGCGCCCATGACGTAGATTTGCGAGCGGCCGCTGCCGCCGCCACGGTCGGAGGTGAAGACGATCTGAGAGCCGTCCGGCGAATAGGACGGCGAGGTGTCGATGGCGGTCGAATCGGTCAGCCGCGTCGTCGAGCGGCTTCTCAGATCCATCGCGAAGATGTTGGAATTGCCGTCGTCGCGCAGCAGGCTCATGATCACCTTCTGGCCGTCCGGCGAGAAGCGCGGCGCGAACGTCATGCCCGGGAAGTTGCCGACAAGCTCGCGCTGGCCGGTCTCGATCTGCAGGAGGTAGACCTTCGGCTGTCCGCTTTCGTAGGACATGTAGGTGATTTCCTGCCGGTTCGGCGAAAAACGCGGCGTCAGCACGATGGCCCTGCCGTCGGACAAATAGCGCACATTGGCGCCGTCCTGGTCCATGATGGCGAGCCGCTTCTTGCGCGCGTTCTTGGGGCCGGATTCGTCGACGAAGACGACGCGCGTGTCGAAATAACCCTTCTCGCCGGTGATCTTCTCATAGATCGCATCGGCGATGATGTGCGCGACACGGCGCTGATTGGCGTCGTTGGCGAAGAACTGCTCACCGGCCAGTTGCTGATTGCCGAAAATATCCCACAGGCGATACTGGGCGCGTATGCGGCCGTCCGCCTCCTTGCTCACGCTGCCGCTCACCAGCGCCTGGGCGTTGATGACCTTCCAGTCTTCATAACGGGGCGCGGCGTCGGGATTCGTGATCTTTTCGACAAAGGCCGCCTTGTCGATCGGCGCGAACAGTCCTGATCGCTTGAGGTCGGCTGTGACGATCTCCGATATCTGCGGTCCAAGTCCCCCTTGGAAGTCGGGGATGGCGATCGGCATCGGCTCGACATTGCCTTTGTTGACATTGAGCTCGAGGGTTGCCCAAGCAGGCAAGGTGACGGCGGCACTCATGCCCATCGCCATTGCGGCGACCATCAGGAGCGGCTTGAGGATGGATTTCATGTCTTCTCGCTTCTCTTGCTGATTTCTTGGACGCCCAGGCTAGAGACCAAGCATCTCTCTCGGGTCGAAATTGACGCGAACGTCAGACCAAATGTCCTGCTTTCCGGCGGGAACCTGCAGCCCGGCGACATCGCATTTCTGCACGGCGCGAACCGCGCTGGCGTCGAACTGGGGATTGCCGCTGGACTTTTCGACGGTCGGGCGGCCCTCAAGCTTGCCGGAAGCATTCAGGTTGAAACGGACCACCACCGTGAAGTTCTCGGAACCTTCTAGGCCGACCGGAAGGGTCCAGCAACCGCCAAGTTGAGCCTCCAACGCCCCCTGTTCCGACTTGGAGAGCTTCTGGCCCTGATCCTTCTCGCCGCCCAGGGAGGCCTGCTGGGTCGAGCGCTTGGCGCCGCCGCCAGACGGCTTTTGCTTATCGAGCAGAGCCGTTATCTCGTCGGCGTTGAACTGCTTCTCGTCCGATTTCTTCTTGGAGGAAGCTTCCTTCACCGGCTTTTCCGCGTCCTTGCGGTCCGGCGCCTTGGCGCTCTCGGCCTGGGCCGGCTGCGGCTTCGGCCGCGCTTCCGGCGCCGGCGCCGAATCCGGAAGCTTTGCTTCTTCGGTAGGCTGGTCCTGCGAGATCGCCTCGGCGACGGCGTCCGGCTTGACTTCTTCCTTCTGGATGGCCGCGGTCTTGTCCGGCTGCGGCGCGGGCGCCGGTTCCTTCGCCGGCGTCGGCTTCGGCTCCGTCTGCTTGACCGGCTCGGGCTTCACTTCTTCCTTCGGCGTCGGCGTCGGCGCGACTTCCGTGGCGGGGGTCGGCTTCGGCTTCTCCTGCGGCTTCGGCACGTCCTCGACCGCCGGCTTCTCCGTCGGCGTCGGCGCGGGCGGCGGCGCCGCCGTCTTCTCCACCGGCTTTGGCTTGGCTTCGTCCGTTACCGGCTTGTCGGTGTCGACCGTGTTCTCGCCGACCTTCTGGGCATTGGGAACGACATCCGGACGCTTCGTCGGGACCGGCGCCGGCTTGTCATGCATGACCGCCTTCTTGTCGCCCTGCAGCGTCTGGGCGATGGCCTCCATCGGCACGATATCGACCGCCACAGACTCCACGTCGGCCGTCGGCATGGACGGCGGCGACGACAGCGTGAACAGCCCGAAGGCCAGCGCCACCGCATGCAAGATCACCGATGAGGTGAGACCTGTCCGCATCTGGCGTCTACTGATCCTGTTCCTGCAGCGAGACCAGGCCGATATTCTTGTAGCCAGCCGCTGAAATGCGGGCCATGACCTTCATCGCCGTGCCATAGTCGGTCGACTTGTCGCCGCGGATGAAGATGCGCTCGTCATAGCCGGTCTTGGAGATCGCCTGTAGCTTTGCCACCAGCTCGTCGATCGGGATCTCGGTTTCCTGAAGGAAAATCTTACCCGTGGCGTCGATCGAAACAGTGATCGGCTGCGTGTCGACATTCATTGCCTTCGCTTGGGTGTCGGGCAGATCGATCGGCACACCGACGGTCAAGAGCGGCGCCGCGACCATGAAGATGATCAACAGCACCAGCATCACGTCGACCATCGGCGTGACGTTTATTTCCGACATCAGGGCGTGGTGGCGACCGCGCCGCCTGTGGCCGCGTCCGCCTCGCCCCGAGCCACCTGCGCCAGCAGCAGACATCCCCATGATCGTTCCTCAGGCCTTCTGTGCTACTTTTTCATCGATTTGGCGCGAGAGTATGGCGGAGAACTCGTCCGCGAACCCTTCCATGCGCATACCGATCTTGTTCGCGTCCGATGACAGCTTGTTGTAGGCGATGACCGCCGGAATGGCCGCGAGCAGGCCGATCGCAGTCGCCAACAGCGCCTCCGCGATGCCGGGCGCCACCACCGAAAGGCTGGTGTTCTTTGAGGCCGCGATTGCCTGGAACGAGGTCATGATGCCGATGACGGTGCCGAACAGGCCGATGAAGGGTGCCGCCGAGCCGGTCGTGGCGAGGAAGCCGAGGCGCCCCTCCAGCTTCTCCATCTCGCGCGTCAGCGCCAGGTCCATCGCCTTGTCGATGCGGGTCTGCAGCGCCAGGGCCGATTTCGCGCCCTTCTCGAAACTCTTCTTCCACTCGCGCATGGCTGCGACGAAGATCGCACCCATGCCGGTGGTCTTGCGGTCGGCCAGCGTGCGGTAGAGGTCCTCAAGCGACTGACCCGACCAGAACACCTGCTCGAAGCGATTGAGCGCCATCCGCATGCGGCTATAGGCGACGAGCTTGTCGATGATGATCGCCCAGGTCCAGATCGAGGCGCAAAGCAGGCCGATCATGACCAGCTTGACCACCCAGCC
>RXJA01000267.1 GCA_003963455.1 Hyphomicrobiales bacterium | reverse complement strand
CGCAAGGCTCACGCCTGCCACCGCGCCGCTAATGCGGATGAAGCGGCGCCGGCTTATCCGGCCTGCCAACGCGCCGTCCGGGTCGATTCCATTGCAGAGGATTGTCATTGCTTCACCACGGGTTCAGGTGACTTGGATTCGCCGGCCGAGATGTCGGCAACACCATCGCTCTCGTCGCTTTCCAGAATGTATTTCTCCGGAATATCGTCGAACCGCACGATGCTTCCGCCGTGCGCTGCCGTGAACGACCGAGCGAGGTTTTCGTCAGAAAAGGGCACGGCTTCTTTGCCGCCCATGCCGGCGTTGTAGTCGCTGCCGATCGCGTACCAGGCATCGTGCGCCTCGACCCACGCTCCTGTCTCAGGGCGATCCCAGTTCCTGACCTTCGCCATGTCATTGACATAGATGGCGACGGTGTCTTTCGGCTCCCCCGGGAGCATCGAAAAGGCGACGGCGTCGCGAACCGACGAGAACCAAAGCGGCTCGGATTTGCCGACGCGGAAGGCCTGGGCCTTCGGACCGCCATGTTCGAGCAGACCCATCGAGCAGAAATAGGCGACCGATGTGGCGGTCGGCTCCTGCGGCGGCGGCTTGGGCAGGTCAGCGATGTCCTGATTGCAGCCGGCGAGCAGGATGGAGAGGGCTGCAGCGGCAAGCGCGCCGAGAACCGTTGCACGTATCATGGCTCTTTCCTTGAAAAGACGAAAACGGCAAGGGCGAGGGGAACTGCTACCCAGGCCGCCAGGGCGGTGATCAGCACCGCGCGACCGAACTGCATCTGCTCGGCAAGGCCGGCCATGCCGGCGAACAGACTGGTCTTCGACAGCCCGGCAAGATTGAGGAGCCGGAAGATGTCGGCGGGATCGAGCAGGAGCAGCCAGTTGAAGGCGGCGGCGCTGATCGTCCTGCCCTGATCCGCAACCAGCAGGCCGAGCAGCGCCATGTCGTAGAGAAGGACCAGAACCAGCCAGATCCCGATGGCAAGGCCTGCCGCGGTCGCACGCTCGCGCACGGTCGCGCTGATCAAGTATCCGAGCGCGACGAAGACCGCCCCGAGCAGAACAGACGAGCCGATCATGCGCGCGAAGCTGCCGACGCTATCGGCATCGAACTCGCCGGCCGCAAGCGCGAGCGCCGCTCCGGCGGCGCCGTAGCCGAGCACGGTCGCGACCGTCAGGATCGAGAGGTGCCCGAGGAACTTGCCGAACAGGATCTGCCAGCGCGAGAGCGGGTAGGAAAGCAAAAGAAGCAGCGTGCCGCGATCCCGTTCGCCAACGATTGCGTCGTGTGACAGGAGGAGCGCGATCAGCGGGACCAGGAAAATCGTCAGGCTCGACAGGCTGACGACCGTCACCTCGAGCGGACTGGCACCGACCACGCCCGTGGGAGCGCTGCCGAGAAACGCAAGCGTCAGCGCCAGGCCGGCCATCAGCAGGACCGCGCCAAGGGCCCAGCGGTTGCGCAGGCCGTCGCGTATCTCGCGGCTGGCGATCGTTGCTATGGCGTTCATTCCGCGGCCTCCCGTGTCAGCTCGTCGCAAAGATCGACCAATGTCGGCGGCATCACTTCGATGTCGGAGACGCCTTCCAGCAGCGAGATGCTGCGGATCGCCTCGATCTTGCCGCCGTCAGCGCAGGTCAGCTCGAAGCGCAGATCGTCGAGCCACTGGACGCCGCGCCGGGCGGTGAATTCCCGTGCCGCATTCCCGTCGACGACCTTCACCCGTATCCGAAGCGGCAGGTCCGCCATCCGGCGGAGTTCGGGAAGCGCGCCGCATGCGACCATGCGGCCGGCCTTCATGATGGCGATCCGGTCGGCCTGCTCGATGTCGCTGAGCGCGTGCGAGGAAAGCAGCAGTGTCGCGCCGGCATCGCGCAACTGCGCCATGACGTCGTAGAACATCTGGCGCGACTCGATGTCGAGGCCGGTTGTCGGCTCGTCGAGGAAGAGGACGCGCGGCTCGCCCAGCAGCGCCTGCGCCAATCCGAGGCGCTGGCGCATGCCCTTCGAATAGGTGCCGACACGGCGCGCCGCGGCGGCAGCGAGCCCCACCCGCTCCAGCAGATGGTCGGTGACGCCGAGCGGCACTTGCTTGAGACGCGCGTAGAAACGCAGCACTTCGCGGCCGGTCATGGCCGGAGAGAAGGCGACGTTCTCGGGCAGGAAGCCGATCCTGCGCCGGAATGCCATGGCCTGGCGTCCCGCCGGGTTCTCGCCGAGCAGCGTGATGCGTCCAGCGGTCGGCGTGAGCAGGCCGAGCGCCATCTTGACCAGCGTGCTCTTGCCGGCTCCATTGTGCCCCACTATGGCAACGCACTCGCCGGGAGCAACCGAGAGGCCCACGTCGCGCACGACGTAACTGTCCCCGTATCGCTTCGACACGCCTTCCATGAAGATCGTCGGCGACGTGGTCATGGGTTGACCTCCAACTCGGGCGGGATGGGCGCCATCAGCGGCGCGCTGTCGACGACACCGCCGGGATGGAGCGCGGGGAATTCGGCCTGAGCCCAGCGGATGACCTGCACGGCCGGGCTGTTGATGAGGAGTTTGGCCGTCGGATAAGTCCACACGACCTTGTCGAAGATGTCGTTCGGACGGTAGGCGGTGTCGGCAATACCGTCGCCGTTCAGGTCGAACGCCGGATTGTCGCTCCAGTAATTGCCGCGCCCGTCCGCCGACCAGTCGAGCGATCGAGTGCCCACGTAAACGACCTGCGAGCGGTTATGGACGAAGGCATTGCCGGTCATCCGGTTGCGCTCCGAACCCGCGGTGAAGTGGATGCCGACAGCGCAATCCTCGAACCAGTTGCCGGCGAAAAGGTTCTTGTTGGCGTTGTAGATGAAGACGCACTGGTCGCTTCGCCGCACGACGTTGCCTTCGATCCGCGCATCGTTGGCGTAGTTGAGCAGAAGCCCGTGATCGCCATCGTCTTCCGACAGGTTGCGGCGGATTACCAAGCGGCTCGAATACATGATGACGTAGCCGTCATGGTTGTTGCGCGAGACGTTGTCGCTGACCTCGCTATCGTTGGTGTACATGTAGTGGACGGCGAAGCGAACATTCTCGATGCGGTTGCCACGGAAGAGGTTCTTGCGGCTGGCGTTGGTGAAGATGCCGTCACGTCCGCCAGTGATGTAGTTGCCGATCACCTGCGCTCCCGGCGCGTTCCAGACATAGACGCCGTTGCCGAGTTCGTTGGTCCTGAGATCGGTCCGCCCGACGATGCGGTTGTTTCGCACGATCGCTTTGGCGGCGCCGTGGACGTAGACGCCGACGAGGCTGTTCTCGATCCGGCTGTTCTCGACGATCGCACCCGTGGCGCTGTCTTCGAGGAAGACCGCTGCATCCATAGGATCGTCGATGCCGGAATTGCGTATCGTGAGGCCGCGGATGGCCACGTTCGGAGCGGCCACCTCGATGGTGCGGCCCCGGCCTTGCCCGTCGAGGACGGCGCCGGGCTCGGCTTCGATGGTGAGAGCATGGTCGATGTGGATAGGGCCTTGGTGCACCCCGGCAGCGAGTATGAGCGTATCGCCTGAATGCGACGCACCGATCGCCAGCCGAAGACCATCTGCTCCGGCGGAGACGGCGAGGGTTTCTGCCCGCCCCGTCCCCGGAAGAAGGAAGGCGCAGGCGACGACGGCCGCCGCAACTGCGCTCCAGCTATGCCAGCGCTGGCTCATGCCGGCCGCGGCTCCACGATCATGCGCCCGGCCATTTCCATGTGCAGCGCATGGCAGAACCACTGGCAGTAGTACCAGTGGACTCCGGGACGGTCCGCGACGAAGGTCACGGACGCGGTCGCCTGCGGCCCGATCTCCATCGCAATCCCGTGGCGCACCATTGTGAAGCCGTGCGTCAGGTCCTCGACATCGTCCATGTTGGTAACGGTGATGGTGACTTCGTCACCCTGCTTCACCGTGAACTTGTCGAGGCTGTAGGCCGGCGCGACCGAGTGCATGTAGACGCGCACCTTGTTGCCGTCGCGGATGACGTCGGCTGCTTCCTCGAGTTTGACGCCGTCCTTCGCTGCCTGCTGCCGCGCCTCCTCCCACATAGGGTCATCGCGCTTCCACACGATCTCCGGCCTGACCTTCGAGCGATGAACCAGGCAGATGTCGTGCGGCTCAGCGAAACTCGGGCCGTCATGGACCAGGCGCATCTCGTCGCCCGAAATGTCGATCAGCTGGTCGTTCTCGGGATGCAGCGGTCCCACGGGCAGGAAGCGATCCTTGGAGAACTTGTTGAGCGACATCAGCCACTTGCCGTCCGCCTCGTTGGTCTCGCCCATCGAGGTATGATTGTGGCCCGGCTGATAGTGGACGTCGAGCTTCTGGATGATGGGGTCGACCTTGGCGCC
>RXJA01000413.1 GCA_003963455.1 Hyphomicrobiales bacterium | reverse complement strand
GGGGACATCCAATCGCTCACTGGCGCCCGGCGAAAGATTCGGCTTTTCCAGCCGCCTCGATGTGCCTAGAAACGGCGTAAGGACCGTCTCAGTAATGTTCGCCGGCTAGGTGTGTCGATCTTCAGGTGAGGCCGGCCTGCGAACGACGGCTTCCTGCGCTTCCGGTGCTCACGTACTTCAAGTACGCTCCGCTCCGGTTCTCGGAAGCCATCGTTCTCGACTCGGCCTGACCTGAATCTCAACACACCTCATCTTCCGGCGTTGCAGCCGATTTTGAAGGAAAAACTATGCCAGTTGTACGCGGCAAGGACATCGAAGTCCTGTTTTCGGCGTCGGCGATCGCGCGCCGCAATCTCGAGCTCGCCAAGGAGATCGCCGGGCGCGACTATCATGATCTCCTGGTGATATCGATTCTCAAGGGCTCCTTCGTCTTCGCCGCTGATCTCATCCGCGCCATGCACGATGTCGGCCTGTCGCCCGAAGTGGAATTCATCTTCATCTCAAGCTACGGCGCCGGCACCACGAGCGGCGAGGTCAGGGTGTTGCGCGACATCGACAACGAGGTCGCCGGCCGCGACGTGCTTCTGATCGACGATATACTGGAATCCGGCAAGACGCTTTCCTACACCCGCGACCTGATGCTTTCGCGCGGCGCCAGGAGCTGCGCCATCGCGGTGCTGCTCGACAAGCGCATGCGCCGTCAGACCGAGCTCAACGCCGACTATGTCGGCTTCGACTGCCCGGACTATTTCGTCGTCGGCTATGGCATGGACGTCGCGCACGCCTTCCGCGAACTGCCGTTTGTCGGGGTGGTCAAGGGCGACGCCTGAAGGGCTCCAGGGTCGCCCCGAAGGCCGCCGATCGTTAGAATTTTCAGAAAACGTCAACTTTTCGGCGGCATCTATCTCTGCCATGGCAAAGCTTCTGATCGTCGAGGACGATGAGTCCGTCCGCACCCTCGCCGCCCGCGCGCTGGAGCGCGACGGCCACAATGTCATCATCGCCACCGACGGCGCTCAAGGGTTGGACATGATCCGACGGGCCCTTGGCGGCTACGATCTGGTGGTGTCCGACATCCGCATGCCGGAGATGGACGGCATCGAGATGGCGACGGCAGCGGCGAGAGAATTTCCGGCGATGAGGATCATGCTGATGACCGGCTATGCCGACCAGCGCGAACGCGCCGAAGAACTCAACGGCGTCATCCTCGACGTCGTGCAGAAACCCTTCACGCTCGCCGAGATCCGAGCCCGCGTCGGCCGGGCGTTAAGCTGCTTCGCCTGAGACCGCGCCGGCCGCGGCTGGCGCCGCCGCGCTTCGCCGGCGTTCGCCGGTGAGCGCGAGCAGGCCGGCGCCGATGATCAGCGCCGCGCCCAGCAAGGTCGTTTCACGCGGCACTTCGGCGAAGAACAGGAAGCCCCAAAGCGGCGACCACAGGATGCCGGTATATTCGAACGTGGCGACGCGGTTGGCCGGCGCCATCCGGTAGGCCTGCGACAGCAGGATCATGCCGGCGGATGCGACGAAGCCGCAGGCGGCCATCTTCAGGAAATCCGGCATCGTCGGCCACGCCCACGGCCGCACCAGGAACTCGACGCTCGGATGCGCCGCATGGGTGATGCCGGCAAGATGAAAGACGATTGCGACGGCAACGGCGCCGCTGAGGTAGGCGCCGTTCTGGTAGAAGGCCATGACCGTCGATGATTCTGTGTCGCCGATCCGGCGCGCCATCAACTGTGAGAAGCCGTACAGGAAGGCCGAGCCCAGCGACAGCAGCGCCGCCCAGTCGAACACTCCGGCGCCCGGACGCACCATCACAAGGACGCCGACCAGCCCGATCAGCACCGTCGCCAGTGTTTTCCATGAGACGCGCTCGCCGAGATAGGGGCCGGCCATCGCCATGATGAACAGTGGCGCCATGAAATAGAGGGCCACCGCGTCGGCCAGCGGCAAGGCGGCGATCGCCAGATAATAGACCGTGTAGGACGAGAATTGGATGAAGGCGCGTAGCGTCAGCATGCCGAAGCGCTTCGAGAGCAGCGCCTTCAGGCCGACATCCGCCTGGACGAGCACAATCAGGATCGGCAGCGCGACAATGGCGCGGATCGCCATCACTTCGGTCACCGGATAACCGCTGGACACCGCCTTCACCAGCGGATCCTGCAGCGAAAAAATCAGCACGCCGAGGCAGAGGCTCAGAATGCCAAGCACTATCCGGTTCCGCATCAGTATCGGCCCCCCGCGAGCCGTATTCATTCCGCGCAATTCCGGAAAGAAAACCGCTGGGCACTTTTCCTGGAATTGCTCATCAAAAAGAACCCGCTACCGTTTTCAGGCAGCGGGTATCGAGTGAGGACTCTTCAATTGGTCCGCGGCTGAGTTCGCAGCCGCATATCCAATGGGTGTCGCGACTATCCCGCCGCGTTTGACATATTGCAAACGAATTGGAATGATACCAGCAATGAAATTTTCTTATGGCGGCATCGATGAAGCCCATGCTCGACAGCGACCTTCTGCGCACCTTCGTGGCGGTGGCTGAAACCGGCAATTTCACACGCGCGGCGGAGAAAGCCGGACGCACGCAGTCGGCCGTGTCGATGCAGATGAAGAAGCTGGAGGACATGGTCGGCGACGACCTGTTCGAACGCGGCTCGCGCGGCGTGGCGCTGACGCGGCGCGGCAGCGAATTGATCTCGAACGCGCGCCGGATCGTCTCGCTGCTCGACGAAACGGCGGCCTCGCTGGTGGCGCCGCCGCTCGGCGGCCTGGTCCGCATCGGCATCCCGGCCGAATATGGCCGTTCGATCCTGTCGCGGGCGCTCGGCGAATTCGCCAAGCGCCATCCGCGCGTCGAGGTCACGGTGCGCTACGCGCATTCGGATTCGCAGGTGAGGGCGCTTGCGGCCGGCGAGCTCGATCTCGCCGTGGTGTTCGAATGGGAAGGCTCTTCCGGCGGCGAGGTGCTGATGCATGATCCGACGGTGTGGGTGACGTCGACGCTGCACCACATGCATGAGGAACGGCCGGTGCCGATCGCGCTTTACAGCCGCAACGGCTGGTGCCGGGACTTCGCCATCAAGTCGCTGCAGCAGCGTGGCCTGGACTACCGCGTCGCCTACACCAGCGACACCAATGGCGGCTTGACGCTCGCGGTGACTTCCGGCCTGGCAATCGCGCCGATCTCGCGCAGCAACATCCCGGAAGATTGCCGCGAACTGACCTCCGCCGATGGCTTCGGCGACATCGATTCCTCGAATGTCGTGCTGCACCGCAATCCGCTGGCGACCGGCGAAGCGATCGACGGCATGGAGAACGCGATCCGCGAGGCCTTCATGCTGACGAGGCAGTCGGGCGCGGCGGTCGGTGCCTGAACGGCAGCAACCGTCATCGATGGCGGTCCTGTAATCTATTTCAGCTCCAGCAGCCGTTCGAGATAGCTGCGCTCGATGTCGGGGCTCAGCGCGTTGCCGAGCCGCTTGCGGATCGCGTCGAGGATCTGGCGGGCGCGCTGAACGTCGATCTCGTCGGGAACCTTGACCGAGGTGCCGTCATCCGGGCCGTTGGTGGCGCGCGGCCGTCCCAACGGATCGCGGTCGGCGTCCTGCTGGCGGCCGCCCTGCTCGCTGCCGCCCTGATCGCCCTGCATGGCCTGCATCTGCTTCATCATGTCCTTGGCGCCACGGCGCAGCGCCTCCAGCGCGCGGCCCTGGTGGCCTACGGCCTGGTCGCCGTCGCCTTCACCGAGCGACCGTTCGGCGTTGCCCATGGATTTGCCGGCCTCGCCGAAGCCTTCATTGGGCTCCATGCCAAGGCCCTCGAGGCCCTTCTTCAACTGGTCGAGCTCGCTCTGCAGCTGGCCCTGGCCTTCCTGCAGCTGCTTCAGCGCATCGGCGAAATCCTTCGGCGACATTTTCGGCCGGCCCAGCGGATCGCGGTCCTGGCCTGGGCCCGGCTGTTGCTGCTGGCCGTCGGACTGGCCCTGTTCGCCATCCTCGCCAAGCTGCTGCTGTTCACCGCCCTGGCCACGCTGCCCGCGCTGCATCTGGTCCAGGCGGAAGGTGTCGTTCATCATCTCCTGCTGGCGGCGCATGATGTCGCCGAGCTTGTCCATCTGTTGGCGCAATTCGCTGTCCTGCTCGCCGCCCTGCTGCTGGCGGCCGGCCTGCAAGTTGTTCATCATGTCCTGCAGCTCGGAGAGAAGCTGCTGGGCCTTGTCGCGATCACCGGATTTGGCCAGATTCTCGATCTGATCCATCATGCGATCAATATCGCTCTTGCGCAGCTCGCGGCCGTTCTGCTGCATCTGCGGCGCGTTCGGATTCTGCTGCGCGCGCTG
>RXJA01000208.1 GCA_003963455.1 Hyphomicrobiales bacterium | reverse complement strand
CACCAGCAACTGGGCGATCACCGTGGTGGCGGCGATGCTGTCGGTGTCGCTGTCGACGCCGAGCGCGCATCACGGCGTGCTGTTGTTCGCCATGCTCCTCATCACGCTGCTCTTGTGGATCGAGGCGCGGCGCTACCGCTTCTTCGACGTCTATCGCGCCCGCGTGCGGCAGTTCGAGCGCTATTATTTCGCGCAGATCTTTTCGCCGCAGCCCGACTATGCCTCCAACTGGCTGGCCATCGTCGGCGAGGGCCTGCGCTCACCGCGTTTCCTGATTTCGCAGCGCGCGGCGCTGATCCGGCGGCTGCGCCGCAACTACATCTTCATGTACACGATCCTGCTGCTTGCCTGGATCCTGAAGATCACCACGCCGAGCCTGTCGCGGGACGGTTCGCCCATCGGCTTCGGCGCCTCGCTGGTCGACACGTTCCGTGTGGCCACGCTTGGGCCTATCCCCGGCATCGCCGTCGTATGCGGGGTGACCGCCTGCTATCTTGCGCTGCTTGCCGCCGCTTTCCTGGTCCGCGCCGATGACGGCGAACTGTCGTTCGGCGACGTGCATGTGTGACGGGAGTAAGGGCGGTAGGGAAATCAGACTGCGTTGGACGTTCGCGTCCACCCCTGTTCCCCTACTGCCTTACTGCCCTACTCACCTACTGCCCTTCAATTCAACGACAGCGCCGCGCGGAATTCCTGCGTGGTGTTGCGGGCGGGATAGGGCTCGTCCGGCACGGGAACGCCGAGATGGGTGCAAAGCGGCTCCCAGCCGTCGCCGAGCTTGTGGATCAGAAGGCGCTCCGGCGGCACGGTGTTCAGCACCGCCTCGACATTGGCCTCGTACACGGCGATCGCATGCGCGCGATCCTGCGGGTGGCCGCCGAAGACCTGCTTCGCGACAAGGGCGACGCCCAGCGAGTCCTGGTCCTTGCTGTCGGCAATGGCCGGCAGGATGGTCCTCTGGAAACTCTCCCACCAGCCTTCGGGCGAGCGCCAAGTGAGGATGACCCGCGCCTGGGGGTAGGCTTCAATCAACTCGCGCCAGTAATGCGCCGACGGCCAGTCGACGCAGGATTCGTACCCGGCAAAGAGCCGATCCCAATTCGGCGCCCCGCCCTTGGCGAGCGCCCGCCAGAGCCGCTTCTGCTCCGCATGCGCCATGACTTCGTACATGTGATGGCAAGGGCCGAAGCCAAGCATGGTCAGCGCCTCGCGCATCGAATCCGTGCCGGTCCGGCCGAAGCCGGTCCCTATCACCCTGAGCGACATTTTCCCCTCCTCCACGTTCCCGTCGTCAAACGGCCACGGTCAACCTCCCTGGACCAGGAGCCGCAAGCGGTTGCCCTCCGGATCCGCTGTCGAAACCATACCGCCATCCTTTTTCGCCGGCACATTGGCTGCCTCGAGCCTGCGCTCCACAGCGGCAAGCTCGTGAGTGGAACCAAGCTCGACGGTGAAATGGTCGAGGCCGGCGGCATTCGGCGGCGGCTCGCGCAGCTCGTCGCGCGCCCAGATGTTGAAGGCGATCATATGCGCGCGCCGCCGGGTGCCGCAGTCGAACATGCCGAAGCTCCGGGACTGGATATGGGGCTGGAAGCCGAGCACGCCGAGATAGAATTCCATCAGCGTCTCGGGCACGCGGGCGCGCAGGTGGATGTGGCCGATGAAGGCGTCTTGCGCCATCTTCGGCTCGACATGGCCGGAATTGCCGAGATCGCGCAGCAAGCCCAACACGTCCAGCGGCTCTAGCCCGGAATGCGCGCTGCCATCGGCGGCAATCAGCGCCACGCGGCCGTCGGGCGATACCTGCCGGCGCAGGAAGCGCTCCGGCGTATCGAAGCATATCTCGATGCCGTTGCCGGACGGGTCGGAGACGTAGAGCGATTCCGAGATGAGGTGGTCTTGGGCGCTGTATCGCAAGCCCGATGCCTTGAGGCGGGCGGCCGTGTGCGCGAGGTCGCGGCGGGTCGTGACATGGATAGCGACATGGAAGAGATCGCGCGACTTCTGCGGCAGGGGGACTTCCGCGCCGGCATGGAGCATGATGAGCGTCCGGCCGCCGGCGCCGAGCTCCGCAACGGCATCGTCCTCGTTGAATAACGTGAGCCCCAGCGTGCCCAGCCAGACGGTCAAGGCCGCCGGAATGTCGGTCACCCTGAGATGGACCGGCCCTAGGCGGGTGGCTTGAGACAGCAATCCATCGTCCATCGTCGTCTGTCCGATTGCGGTCGGTCAACATATTAGCTGTTAATGAAATTCCTGTCTCGCGCCAAGTTCGGGTTGACCCCTCCCGGGAGGGCGGCGACTATTACCGCAGACGGTTTTGTTTCGACGCAGCTCCGGACGGAAGGTTACGGCGAAATCGCCGAACCCAACCGCCGCACTTTTCCTGGAGTTGCTTTCAGCAGGAGGACTTCGCATGGACGACACCGACCACTGGCGCAACATGGCCAGCGCGCCACGGGACGGCAGCCGCATCCTGGTGACGGTGCGTTCCTCCGAGCAGGGACCGGCCGAGGTCGACATGGCCTACTGGTCGCGCGCCGACCAGTTCGGCGAGGAAGGCTGGCGGGCGTCCGACTCCTCACCCGGCCGCGTCGTCGAATATGCCGAGCCGGAGCTCAGATGCTGGATGCCCCTGCCAAGCGCCGGGCGCGGCTCGATGCCGAGCCCGTGGGAAGGCGACGACGTGCCGCTGGTGGATGGAGAAGGGATTTAGGGCGCCTTACCCCGGCGATTGGCGAAAGCGGCGGCGACGGCCAATCTCCCCCCTGGTGGGGGAGATTGGCAGCTTCAGCGCCTCCGCCCTCAATTCTTGTTCAGATACTCCGCCGCATTGGCCGGCGTCACCAGCTCGAAGGGCACATAGACCACCCGGTCGACCTTCTCGCCCTTGGCCAAGGCAAGTGCTGCATCCACGCCGCCGCCGCCCTGCCCCTTGGCGTTCTGGAACACCGTCACCGAGAGATCGCCGGCCTTCATCGCCTGCAGGCCGTCCTGCGTGGCGTCGATGCCGCCAACCACGACGTTCTTCATGTCGACGCCGTTGGCCTTGAGCGCCAGGATGGCGCCGATGGCGGATTCGTCGTTGTTGGCGATGACGGCGTCGGGCGCCGGACCGGCGGTCAGCCAGTTGGTCATCAAATTCTGCGCATTGTCGCGCGACCATTCAGACGACTGCTTGTCGGTGACCTTGATGAAGTTGCACATGGCGGTGGCAAAGACCTGCTCGACATCCTTGGTGCGCTGCAGCGCGGCCTGATGCACCAGGCTGCCCATGACGATATAGGCGCTGGCGCCGGCCGACTTACCCCTGGCGCGCAGCATCTTGCAGACCTCGAAGGCCTCCAGCGTGCCGGACTCGGTCTCGTTCGAGCCGACATAGACCTGGCTTGCCGGCAGGTTCTTCATGTCGGACGGCTCGAGGTTGACGAAGACCAGCGGGATGCCGGCCTTGGCCGCCTCCTCGCTGATGGTCTTCGAGGCATTGGTGTCGACCAGCGTGACGATGATGGCGTCAACGCCCGAGGCGATGAAGTTCTTCACTTGGTCGAGCTGCTTGGCGACGTCGTTATGCGCGTCCTCGACCTGGATGTCGGCGCCCTTCTCCTTGGCGCGGGCCTGCATGCCGTGCATCAGCAGCGTCTGGAAATTGTTGTCGAAGTCGACGATCGAGACGCCGAGCTTGGCGGCGAAGGCGCCAGTGGACATAGCGGCGAATGGCATCGACATCAGAGCGGCCAAGGCCGTTGAGATCAAAAGTTTCTTCACAAGGTTCCTCCCTTTGCGGATGGGTGCCGGTTCACCCCGCCTTTGTCCGGCCCTTTCGGGATTCAGGCGGATGGCCAAAGGCCATCTCGCAGGCGGATGGCCAAAGGCACCTCACCGTCACTTCGCGGCGGCGGCGTTGGCGCGCGCCTTCTTCTTCTCGTAGCGGGCATCCATGCGCGCGGCGGCTTCCTTGCTGCCGTCGTGGAAGGTGCCGAACCAGCGGTCGAATGGGATCAGGCCGTCGCCGTAATTCACCTCGAAATGCTTGTGGTGGAGGTAGTGGATATAGGCGTGGCTATCGACGCTTCTGTCCTCGCTCAGCTCGATCTTGTCGAAGCCGACATGGCCGGGAATGGCGCCGAAGCCGGCATAATGGAGCTGGTAGAGCGCCAGGATCGGGTTCGACGGGATGACCAAGTGCCAGAAGGCGACGCCGAGATAGCCGAGCTGCTCGACCGGATGCATCGACAGCGACGACCAGGGCGACGGGTTGACCGAATTGTGGTGCACCGAATGCACCCATCTGTAGAGCGGCCCCCAATGGATGGCGCGGTGCAGCAGGAAGAAATG
>RXJA01000312.1 GCA_003963455.1 Hyphomicrobiales bacterium | reverse complement strand
TGATGGTCATGGTCGTTCCCCTTGTTGGTTGTCATTTGTCCGCGCGGCGTTCTCATTCGGTGGTGGGCAACCGCGCCTTGTCCATCCCGGAATTCTAGTTCCCTCCCAGCTGTTGGGCGAGCATGAAGCCGGAGCCCGCGCCCGTCCCGGCGCCGGGCCATGTCGCGGCGCCGGTGAGGTAGAGGTTCGAGACTGGCGTGTTCCAGCGCGCGAAGGACCGCGCCGGGCGGAAGAGGAAATTCTGCGCCAGATGATGGCTGCCGCAGATCTGGTCGCCGCCGACAAGGTTCGGGTTTTCGCGCTCGAGATCGACCGGCGAGAAGATCGCGCGGCCAAGGATTTTCTGGCGCAGTCCCGGCGCATAGCTCTCGATGATGTCGAGCACGCGCTCGGCATAGGCGTCCTTGACCGCGTCCCAATGCGCCGGCGCGATCTTGCCCGCGCCATCGCCGAGGATCTCAGCCGGCAGCATGCGCACCTGCACCCACAGCACATGCTTGCCCGCCGGCGCGCGGGTGGGATCGACAGCCGTCGGCTGGCCGACCACGAGCACCGGCTGGTCTGGCAGCAGCCCGGCGATTGCCTGCTGGTAGACGCGCGACATGGCGTCGAGCGACGGCGCCAGATGCACATAGGCGAATTGACGAAGCTCGGCGCCGGCGCTCCAGGCGGGCAGATCGTCCATCGCCAGATGGATCATCATCGTGCCCGGCGCGTGGCGGAATTTTTTCATCGCCGCGTCGAAGCCGGCGTCGCCGGAGCCATTGGGCAGCAGCTTGCCCGGCAGCGTCTTCGGCGCGACTCCGGCAATGACGGCTTTGGTCGCGACATGGGTTTCGCCGGATGCCAGCCTAACCCCGGTTGCCTTGCCGCCGGAAACCATGATCTCGGCGACATCGGCGCCGGTCGCGATCTTGCCGCTGGCCGCCGTCACCATGCCGGCCAGCGCGCGGATGATGGTGTCGGCGCCTCCATTGCCCAGCACCATGCCGAAACTCTGGTTGGCCATCGATTCCAGGTAGGGGAACACAGCGCCGCCGGCGATGTCGGGCGCGAAGTCGAGATGCATGCCCCAGGCCGCGAGCGTCGTGCGCACATGCGGCGCCTCGAAGTTTTCCTCCAGCCACGCGCGCGGCGCCGACAGCAGCAACCGGGCCGTATCGAGCGCGCCGGCAAGGCCCTTCTTGCGCCATAGGTTCCAGCCCGTGCCGGCAAGCGCCCTTGCGCTCATCGGTGACCCCAGCAGGCGGAACAGATGTTCGGCCTCGCCCGGGAAGGCGCCGACCAGTCGGCGCCATGTCGCGGCGTCCGCCGCCGAGAAGGCGGCCAGCCGCGACGCGGTCTTTTCGAGGTCGTTGCTGACGCCGAACCATTTGCCGTCGGGAAAGGCGCTGGCGAAACAATCGGCCACCGGCGCGAATTCCAGCCCGTGGCTTTTCAATTCATTTGCATATTTCCGGTGGAAGGCCGAGCCGGCGAAGAGGCTCAAATTCATCGCGCCAAAATCGTGCCGGAAGCCTGGAAGCGTGTATTCGGCGGTCCGCACCGCGCCGCCGATTGCCTCGCTGCGCTCGAAAACCGCAATTTTCCAGCCTTTGAGGGCCAGATGCGCGGCGCATGCCAGACTGTTGTGGCCCGCCCCGACAAAGATGGCGTCGAACTCGCTCACGCCCCGCCCCAAAATCCTTTATGCTTAAAGATAATTGCAGATGCATATGTTTTCGTCTAGTAGGTATATTAAGGGCCGAAACGAGCCTTGATGATCACCGACAAGAGGGAACAAAGACCATGGACACGCAGAAACTCCTCGGCGAGGTCGCCGGCCAGCTGCTCTCGGGCGCCATCAAGGTGGTCGACCTGTCGGCCCCGCTCGGCCCCGACACGCCGCTGATCAAGCTGCCGCCGGAGCTTGCCGTCGACACGCCGAAGGTCGAGATCCACTCGATCTCCAAATACGACAAGAACGGTCCATGGTGGGCCTGGAACTGGTTGAAGCTCGGCGAGCACTCGGGCACCCATTTCGACGCGCCGCAGCACTGGATCACCGGCAAGGACTATCCGGACGGCGCCACCGACACCATTCCGGCGCAGAATTTCGTCGGGCCGGTCAACGTCATCGACTGCTCGAAGGAAGCTGCCGCCGACCACGATTTCCTGCTCACCGTCGACCACATCAAGGCCTGGGAAGCCAAGCATGGCGCCATCAACCCCGGCGAGTGGGTGGTGATGCGCACCGACTGGTACAAGCGCAACGGCTCCGAAGCCGAGTTCCTCAACGCCAACGAGACCGGCCCGCACACGCCCGGCCCGACGGCGGAAGCCATCCAGTTCCTGATCAGCAAGGACATCAAGGGCTGGGGCTCGGAGACGATCGGCACCGATGCCGGCAAGGCAGGCGGCATGGAGCCGCCGTTTCCAGCGCACACGCTGATGCACAAGGCCAACCGCTATGGGCTTGCGAGCCTCTGCAATCTCGACCAACTGCCGCCGAAAGGCGCGATCCTGATCGCCGCCCCGCTCAAGATCGAGCACGGCACGGGCAGCCCGATCCGCGCGCTGGCGCTGGTGCCTCGGGGTTGAAGCCAAGGCCACGACGATGAGCGACGTCGATCACATCATCGTCGGCAGCGGCATCAACGCCCTGGTCTGCGCGGCGATGCTTGGCGCCAAGGGTGCCAGGGTGCTCGTGCTCGAACGTAACGACCGCATCGGCGGCTGCATGCGTACCGAGGAGATCACCGCGCCAGGCTTCGTCCATGACGTGATGGCGACGACCTTCGTGCTATTCATCACCTCGCCGGCCTTCGCCGCGCTAGGCAAGGACCTTGCCCGGCACGGGCTGGAGTTCTGCCACACCGCCACACCGACCGGCGTGCTTCGGCCAGACGGCAGCCATGCGGTGCTCACCACCGACCGTGCCGCAAACATCGCGGCGCTGAACCGGATCGCGCCCGGCGACGGCGACCGCCATGGCGGCGATGTCGGCGGCATCGAGCGCGATGCCGGGCTGCTGTTCGGCCTGCTCGGCGGCGCGCTCTGGTCCTATCCGACGACCAAGCTCTTGGCCGGCGAGGCCTGGCGGCGCGGCCCGCGCGACCTTGCCGCCTTCATGGGCGAGGCGCTGGTGCCCGCACGGGGTTGGCTGGAAACGACTTACAGTTCGGACATTGTCCGCGCGCTCTGGGCACCCTGGGTCCTGCATGCCGGGCTCGGACCGGAAGATGCCTTTTCCGGCCAGATCGCCAAAGTCATTGCCTTCGCGCTGGAGGCCGCCGGCGCGCCGATCGTCAAGGGCGGCGCCCGGAACCTGCTCGCCGCCTTCGAGGCACTGATCAAGGAACGTGGCGGCGAGATCCGCGTCGACGCCGACGTCGCCTCGGTCGTCCAGAGCGGCGGCCGCGCCAGCGGCGTCCGGCTCGCTTCCGGCGAAACGCTGAACGCCGCGAAGAGCGTCATCTGCTCGGTCACGCCGACGCAGCTCTATGGCCGCTTGCTCGGAGGGGATGCCCCAAGGCGCGATGTCGAGGCGACGCGCGTTTATCGCTACGGCAAGGGCAACTTCCAGATCCACTATGCGCTGGACAAGCCGCCGGCCTGGCGCGGCGAGGGCCTCGACAAGGTCGCGTTGCTGCATCTGACGCCAGGTCTCGATGGCGTCTCGAAAGCCTGCAACGAGGCGGTGCGCGGCCTGCTGCCCGAGGTGCCGACCATTTGCGTCGGCCAGCCGCACGCGCTCGACCCGTCGCGCTGCCCGGACGGCAAGGCGATCCTCTGGCTGCAACTGCCCGAGGCGCCGCGCCACATCAAGGGCGATGCCGCCGGCAAGCTCGACACGCCCGCCGACGGGCGATGGACCGACGCGTTGCGCGAAGCCTATGCCGACCGCGTCGAGGCGATCCTCGCCCACCATATCGACGGCTTTCGCGAGAGCGTGATCGCGCGCCGCGCCTATTCGCCGGCCGATCTGGAAGCGATGAACGTCAACCTGGTCGGCGGCGATCCCTATGGCGGCTCGTCCACCATCGACCAGTCCTTCCTGTGGCGGCCGTTCAAGACAAGCCGCAACCACGAGACCGGCATCAAGGGCCTTTACCATATCGGCGCCTCGACCCATCCGGGCGCCGGCCTCGGCGGCGGCTCCGGCTTCCTTTTGGCGGGGAAGCTCTGATGGAACAGAAGCTCGCCGAGAAGCGCCAGCGCATCTCGACCCTGGGCCAGATCGGCCTGCAGCAATTCGCGCCCTATCTGATGAACCGCATCATGGGCCGCTACAACGCCACTTTGCGTGACGACTTCCGCAAGCAGGGCCTGACCATTCCGCAGGTGCGCACGCTGGCCGTGCTCTCGGTCACCGACGGCGTCACCGTCAACGACCTCTCGGTCT
>RXJA01000051.1 GCA_003963455.1 Hyphomicrobiales bacterium | reverse complement strand
TCCTGTTGCACCTACACCGTATCCCCGTGCCAAGAGGGATGGCTCGAAGGAGAATCACTCGTGCATACAGTCATGCCTGAATGTGACACTCGGCCAAACGCTAGCGGCGCCCTGCTTGCCGCCCGTACCGCCGACGCGGTCGCAAACGGCGCTCTGCTGGGCCGGATCGGCAACCTCGAAGTGCGGCTCGCCCGCAACGAGGCTGAGATCGCCGCCGCCCAGGAAGTCCGCTATCGGGTATTCTATGACGAGCTTGGCGCGAGGAAGGACCTGTTCCAGGCGCAGGACCGGCGCGACGCCGATCGTTTCGATCCGCTCTGCGATCACCTTCTGGTGTTCGATACCTCCCTTCCCGGTCCCGAGCACCGCCGCATCGTCGGCACCTACCGCTTGCTTCGGCAAGAGATCGCCGCGGCCGCTGGCGGCTTCTATTCCGAGGGCGAGTTCGAACTGACCAAGCTGATCGCGCGGCATCCTGGCCAGCGCTTCCTCGAGCTCGGCCGCTCCTGCGTTCTCAAGGAATACCGCTCCAAGCGCACCATCGAGGCGCTCTGGCAAGGCATCTGGGCCTATATCAACCACTACGGCATCGGCGTGATGACCGGCTGCGCCTCCTTCCACGGCATCGTACCGGCGGCGCATGCCGAGGCGCTGACCTATCTCGCCCATCACTGCCGCACGAACTCCGCCTGGGATGTCCGCGCTGTTCCGGGACGCTACTGTGCCATGGACCTGATGCCGATCGAGGCGGTGAACGCCAAGGCGGCGATCGCGGCCATGCCGCCGCTGGTCAAGGGTTATCTGCGCGTCGGCGCCCGCATCGGCGACGGCTGCGTCATTGATCACGAATTCTCGACGGTCGACGTCTTCGTCGTCATGCCGGTCAAGGAGATCGGTGCCCGCTACGTCAACTATTATGGCGGCGAAGGGCAGCGCTTCGCGGCATAGCGAATAGCGAACTATCTCGGCCGATCTCTATTCGCTACTCGCTCCTTTCACGGAATATCCTCCGGCCTGCGCCCCGGCCGGCTCTTGTAGGCCGCGAACGACCAGCCGAACTTAAGCGCCCCGCCGCGCACCGCGAATGCGCCCGCGAAGCCGAGCAGGCTGGACGCCAGCGCCGGCAGGCCGGCAAGATCGCCAAGGGTGAAGATGGCGGCGCCGGCAAGGGCGGCCGTGACGTAGATTTCGGGCCTGAGCAGCACCGAGGGCTCGCCGGCAAGCAGGTCGCGCAATATGCCGCCGGAGGTCGCCGTCAGCACGCCCATGATGACCGACACGACGGGCGAGCCGGTGATCGCCAGCCCCTTGGCCGCGCCCATCACCGCGAAGGCGGCAAGGCCGATCGCATCGAGCCAAAGCAGCAGCTTGTAGCGGGATTCGACCCGGTGGGCGCTGAAGAACACCGCCACCGCGACGGCCGCGCAGATCAGCACATAGCCGCTATTGGCGACCCAGAATACGGGCAGGTTGAGGATGACGTCGCGCAACGTTCCGCCGCCGATGCCGGTGACGCTGGCCAGGAACAGGAAGCCGATGATGTCGAGCTGCTTGCGCGATGCCGCAAGCGCGCCCGTCGCCGCGAAGACGGCGACACCGGCATAATCGAGCAACGCGATGGGATTCATTGGAGCAAGGCAGTAGGGCAGTAAGGGAATAGGTGAGCAGGAAATGATAGATAGCACAAGCCGTATGAGTTGTACGGCCGCTTCCCCTACTCCCTTACTGCCCTACTCCCTTACTGCCCTACTCCCTTACTCACGCATCCTTCTCGGCCTGCTCGTTAACCGGGCCCGGCTCGACCTTCGCCTCGGTGCCCGCCTTCGGGCCGCCCTTGGCGACACCGACCATCGCCGGCCGCAGCACGCGCTCGCCGATCGAATAGCCCGGCTGCACCACCTGGACGACGGTGCCGGCCGGAACCTGAGGGTTGGGCACCTCGAACATCGCCTGATGGAAGTTCGGGTCGAACTTCTCGCCTTCGGGCGCGAGTTTCTTCACGCCGTGGCGTTCCAGCGCCGACAGCATGGCGCGCTCGGTGAGGTCGACGCCTTCGATAAGCGCCTTGAACCCGGCATCGCCGGAGGCCTTCGCCTCGGCCGGGATAGCATCGAGCGCGCGGCGCAGATTGTCCGACACCGACAGCATGTCGCGTGCGAAATTGGCCACCGCGTAAGTGCGCGCGTCATGCACGTCGCGCGCGGTGCGCCGGCGCAAATTCTCCATCTCAGCCGCGACGCGCAGCGCGCGGTCCTTCAGTTCCTCATTTTCCTTCAGCAGCCGCACAAGCGCTTCGTAGTCGCCGTCGACACCACCTTCGGCACGCTCGCCGGAAGCCTGGGTGGCTTCCATATCTTCGGGCGTGCGTTCGTCTTTTGCCTGGTCGCTCATCGCGTTTCCCGTCATTCGGATTGGTCTGGATTTGCGCCCGATATCGAGGTTTGGAGGCCAAAAATCAAGGGGTAAGCGCTTGGCGCGTATGTCGGGTCATCGTTCCAGATTAATTCAAATTTTACCGTACCACACGGCTTTGCTTGCCCTCAATTGCCGTTGCGGGAACCATAAACGGGCTGGAGGAGTTTCGAAGCCGACACAGGATTTTGGGACGATGAACGGCAACAATGGCAACCGGCGCGCCGAATTGGCCAACGATATCAGGCGGCAGGCGAGTAGCGAAGCGACGAAGCGCCTTCTGCGCGCGCTGCCGGCATTCCGCCTGGAAAAGGAAATACCCCGGCGGCTGAGCGACCTGCTTGACCGCCTCGACGGCGCCGAGGCTGAGAATGCACGCGGCGGGCGGCGCTAGAGCATGATCCCGAAAAGTGGGAACCGGTTTTCGGAGAAGATCATTTTTCGACAAAGAGCTAGATCGTGATGGCGATTCAACGAAACGCCATCACGATCCAATAGCCGCGCGCCGCGATCGACAGGTTTCAGGCCGCCTTCCTGTCGTCCCGCATCAGCGCTTCGCCATAGCGGATTTCAGTGCCGAGCACCTTCAGGCATTCGCGCATGAAGGCGGCAAGGCCCGGCCAGCCCTTGGCTGAAACCAGATTGCCGTCGACATGCGCGCCGGTCGGGGCGACATCGATATAGATGCCGCCGGCGAGCGTCACTTCCGGCTCGCAATACTGCAGCGCCGCCACTTGCCTGCCACGCACCACGCCATCGACCGCGATCAGGATCTGCACGCCGTGGCAGATGGTGAAGATCGGCTTGCCGGTTTCATGGAAATGCCTGACGAGCGCCTGCACCCGCTTGTCGATACGGATATATTCCGGCCCCCGCCCGCCGGCCGCGTACACCGCATCGTAGTCAGCCGGGTTCACCTCCGCGAAGGTCTTGTTGAGGATGTAGTCGTGGCCGAGCTTTTCCGTGTAGGTCTGGTGACCTTCGAAGTCGTGAAGCGAGGTCTTCAGCACGTCGCCAGCTTTCTTGTCGGGGCAGACGACATGGACTGTGTGGCCGACCGCGTGCATGGCCTGTTCAAAGACGAAAATCTCGTATTCCTCGCTGAACTCGCCGACGAGCATCAATATCTTCTTGCCTGCCATGCCGTTTCCTCCCTTAGCTGGCTATTTATTTCGCAACGCGAAATAATCGCTCTATCCTAAGGGCAAGACGGCGGAAGGGGAAGCACAAATCGAATAATTGGTCTTACCAGATGGATTCGATCTTACGGACGAGCGCGCGAAGGCGATGCCGTAGCGACATAAAATCGAAGAAGCTGGTCTGACCAAGAGAGCAGGAATCAGGCAGCTGTCCGGATCATGTCCGCCGCCTTCTCGGCGATCATGATCGTGGGCGCATTGGTGTTGCCGCCGATCAAGGTCGGCATCACCGAGGCATCGACCACGCGCAGCCCTTCCAGCCCGCGAACCCTGAGCCGCGGATCGACCACGGCCATGTCGTCGACGCCCATCTTGCAGGTGCCGGCGGGGTGGTAGATCGTGTCGGCGCGCGCCCTGATATGCGCCATCAGCTCGGCATCGCTCGAAGCGCCGGCGGTGTAGATTTCCCTGGCGCGGTACTTCGCCAGCGCCGGCGCCTCCAATATGGCGCGCATCATGCGCACGCCCTTGAGCAGGAGATCGGCGTCGCGGTCGTCCTCGAGGAAGCGCGGATCGATGCGCGGCGGCGCCAGTGGATCCGCGCTCGTCAGCCCCACCTCGCCGCGCGAATGCGGCCTCAGCACGCAGACATGGCAGGAAAAGCCGTAGCCCATATGCAGCTTGCGGCCGTGGTCGTCGACGATGGCGATGCAGAAATGCAATTGCAGGTCGGGACGCTCGATCGCCGGGTCGGATTTGAGGAAGGCGCCGCCTTCGGCATAGGGCGTGGCGATCATGCCGCCGCCGTCCCTGCGCCAGCGCAGCGCGTGCCTGACCAGGCCGGGCATGCCGGCGAGGCCGATGCCGACCAAATCGGTCTCCCGCGATTTCCAGGCGAGGATGAAATCGAGATGGTCCTGCAGGTTCCTGCCGACGCCGGGCAATTCGTGCACGAGCGGAATGCCGTGCGCCGCGAGTTCGACCGCCGGACCGATGCCGGACAAAAGCAGCAGTTGCGGCGAGCCGAATGCCCCGCCGCAGAGGATGACCTCGCGTCTTGCCTCCGCCACGGCTTCATTTTTGCCGGCGCGATAGCGCACGCCCGTGGCGCGCTTGCCGTTGAGCACGACGCCCGTCGCATGCGCGCCGGTGATGACCGTGAGATTCGGCCGGTCCATCACCGGATGCAGATAGGCCGCCGCCGCCGAGCAGCGCTCGCCGTTGCGACGCTCGCCCCAGAACTGCGTCACCTGATAGAGGCCGGCCCCTTCCTGCTCCGGCCCGTTGAAGTCGTCGTTCAACCTGATCTGGTTTTCGCCGCAGGCCTCGACGAAAGCCCTGGAGATCGCGCGCGGCTCCTGCTGCTCGGCGACCCTGAGCGGCCCCTCGCCGCCATGAAAAGCGTCGGCGCCGCGCTGGTTGCCCTCGGCGCGCCGGAAATAGGGCAGCACCTCGTCCCACGACCAGCCGTCGCAGCCGAGCTCGGCCCATTCGTCATAGTCGCGGCGGTGGCCGCGCGTGTAGAGCATGGCGTTGATGGCGCTCGATCCGCCCAATGCCTTGCCGCGCGGCTGGTAGCCGCGGCGACCGCCCAACCCCTCTTGCGGCACCGTCTGGAAGGCCCAGTTGTTGATCTTCGGGCGGCCGGGCAGCAGCGCGATGATGCCGGCCGGCGCACGGATCAGCAGATCCTTGCCGACGCCGCCCGCCTCGAGCAGGCAGACCGTCTTCGATGGATCCTCGGAAAGCCTGGCGGCAAGCGTCGATCCGGCGGAGCCGCCGCCGGCAATCACATAGTCGTAGCGCATGGTTCTCCTCCCGGCGGATATTTCCGTCCGTGCCGTCAGAGAAGGCCTAGTCGCGAGGCTTGTAAAGATGCCGCAGCGTTAGCCAGAGCATGATCCCGAACCGAAGGTCAGCGAACGCAAAAAGTGGAAACCGGTTTTCGGAGAAGATCATGCTCCAACAAAGGACTGGACCAGGATGACGGTCCGACCGAACGTCATTCTGGTCCAGCGCGCTTGCGTCGCCAGGAATATTTCGGACCCTTGGGCTCCGGCTCCACCGCCGGCTGGTAATAGACCGGCAGGCCGCCGGTGCGGCCTTCCTCCAGCCGCTTCAACAGCACTGGATTGGAGACCTCGAACTCGTCGAAGCCGAGCCGCAGCATGTGCGGCAACTGGTCGACCAGAACCTGGCCCGTGGCGCGGACCGCGCCTTCGAAATGGTACCGGGCGCGCAGCAATTCGCCCTTGGAGAAGGAGCGGCCGTCATTGAACGCCGGGAAAGCGAGCGCCACCAGCGACAGCTGGTCCAGCAGGCCGGTTATCTTGTCGAGCTCATCGCCTGGCTGCAGCAACACGCCGAGGCGCTCCTTGGCTGACTTGCGAGCCTCGTCATCCAGCCCGAGAAAAACCTGCAGCGGCAGGATGAAACGGCCATTGCCGGCCAGCGCCTCGGCGCTTTCGGCATGCGTCCATTCATCCTCGCGAAACCCGTCCGGGGTCCAGAGGCGGGTCCCCGCTGTCGTCGATCCAGTCATCAAAGATCCTAAAGCACGAAAAGAAGCAGGCCGCCGTCGGCGCCCGGCATCACCTGAATATCACATAGCCTAAAGCGAAGCGTCGGTCAGCGACTTCTCTAACCCCGAGAGATGGATGCCGCACTCGGTCTTGGCGTGCCCGGCCCAGCGGCCGCTGCGCGCGTCGTCGCCGGGCTGCACCGGCTGCGTGCAGGGGAAGCAGCCGATCGAGAGGTAGCCATAGGCGACCAGCGGATTTTCCCGGAGCGCATGCGCGCGCATATAGTCGGCCTGGTCCGATGTCGTCCAATGCGCCAGCGGATTGATGCGGATGCGCGAGCCGACCGCCTCGAAGACGGGCAGCGCCGCGCGCGTCGAAGCCTGAAAACGCTTGCGGCCGGTGAACCAGGCGCGGAACGGCTCCACGCCCCGCGCCAGCGGCTCGACCTTGCGCACGTTGCAGCAGGCGTCGGTGTCGGTTTCGTTGAGCGTACCGGCCGGATCGACACGCTCCAGCGCCGCCTCGTCCGGCTTGATCACCCTTATGTCGGTGAGGCCGAAATCGGCGACCAGCGCGTCGCGATAGCCGAGCGTTTCCTCGAAATGCTTGCCGGTATCGAGGAAGATCACCGGCAGTGAGCGGTCGATCTCCGAAATCATGTGCAGCAGCACCGCCGAATCCGCGCCGAACGACGACACCGCGGCAACCTCGCCGCGAAAGGATTCGCGCGCCGCGCGCTCGATGATCTCGATCGGCTTCAGATGGCCGAGCAGCGCGTCGAGCCCCGCCGCCTCGGCGGCAATGCCGGCCTCGACATCGACGATATGGTCAAGCGGCCTTGGTTTCGCCAGCATAGAGCGCCTCCTTGAACGGCGCGGGACCGACACGGCGGTAGGCGTCGATAAAACGTTCACTGGGGTCGAGACGAAGGCCGAGATAGGTGTCGACGATCTGCTCGATGGCGTCGGTGATCTCTTCCGAGGAGAAGCCGCGGCCGATGATCTCGCCCACGGACGTGTTCTCGTCGGCCGAGCCGCCAAGCGTCACCTGGTAGAGTTCGGAACCCTTCTTCTCCACGCCAAGAATGCCGATATGGCCGACATGGTGGTGGCCGCAGGCATTGATGCAGCCGGAGATCTTCAGCTTCAATTCGCCGATCTCGCGCTGCCGCTCCAGCGAGGCGAAGCGGCGCGAAATCTCCTGCGCGATCGGAATGGATCGGGCCGTGGCCAGCGCGCAATAGTCGAGGCCGGGGCACGAGATGATGTCGCTGATCAGGTTGGAATTGGCTGTTTCGAGGCCGATCTCGACCAGCGCGTCATAGACCGCCTTCAGGTCGGCGCGCGCGACATGCGGCAGGATCAGGTTCTGCTCGTGGCTGACCCGCAGCTCGTCGAAGGCGTATTTCTCGGCGATGTCGGCCACCGCTTCCATCTGGCTGTCGGTGGCGTCGCCGGGCACCTCGCCGATGCCCTTGAGCGAGATGGTGACCGCCGCGTAGTCGGGATGGCGATGCGTCACGACATTCTGGTCGAGCCATTCCGAAAAGCTCCTGGAATCGAGCCTGGCCTGTTTCACCGCGTCATCGCCTTCCGGCCGGGAAACCAGCGCCGGCGGCGCGAAATAGGCGTTGATGGCCTCGATGTCGGCCTGCGGCAGCTTCAGCTCGGCGTCCTTCAGCTCCCGCCATTCGGCCTCGATCTGGCGCGTGATCTCCTCGACGCCCGTCTCGTGGACGAGGATCTTGATACGCGCCTTGTACTTGTTGTCGCGGCGGCCATAGAGGTTGTACACGCGCAGGATCGCCGTGCAGTAGGATAGGAGATCGGCTTCCGGCAGGAAGTCGCGGATCTTTCTGGCCACCATGGGCGTGCGCCCCTGGCCGCCGCCGACATAGACCGCGAAGCCCAGCTCGCCAGCCGCGTTCTTCTTCAGGTGCAGGCCGATGTCGTGGGTCTGGATGGCGGCGCGGTCGCGCTCGGCGCCGGTCACCGCGATCTTGAACTTGCGCGGCAGAAACGAGAATTCCGGATGCACCGACGACCATTGCCGCAGGATTTCCGCATAAGGACGCGGATCGGCGACCTCGTCGGCGGCGGCCCCGGCGAAATGATCGGCGGTGACGTTGCGGATGCAGTTGCCGCTGGTCTGGATGGCGTGCATCTCGACGCTGGCAAGGTCGGCGAGGATCGCCGGGATATCCGACAGCGCCGGCCAGTTGAACTGGATGTTCTGGCGCGTGGTGAAATGGCCGTAGCCCTTGTCGTATTTGCGCGCGATATGGCCGAGCATGCGCAATTGCCGGCTGTTCAGCGTGCCGTAGGGCACCGCGATGCGCAGCATATAGGCATGCAGTTGCAGGTAGACGCCGTTCATCAGCCTGAGCGGCCGGAACTGATCCTCGGTGATTTCGCCGGCAAGCCGGCGCTGCACCTGGTCGCTGAACTCGGCGACGCGGGCGTGAACGAAATCCTGGTCGAACTCGTCGTAACGGTACATGCTTCGTCTTTCCGGGTGTGTCCGCCCGCTTCCTGATGCTCTACGCCGCCCGGGCGGCTTCCGGGTTCGCCTGCTTGCCGAGGTCGGTTCGGATGGTCGGACCCGCGGCACGGATTTTCTCGCGCAGCCTGACTGGCCCGACCAGACCGTCGGCCACGGTCACGTCGATGAGGTTGACGTCGACCACTTCATTGTTGGCCGAGGCAGCGGCGCCTATGGCTTCGAGCCGGTCCTCCGCCGTCTTGTCGTGGGCGATGTCGGCATGGCCGACGGTCTCCGCCCAGCCGCCATCGGCATACCAGACGGCAATGCCGTCGGAGAGCCTGTTCGCGGTCAGAACCTTCATTGCTCAACTCCCTCGTCGGCCGGATTGGCCGCACTCTCATGTCTATGTGCCGCGAGCGGCTCGGAACGTTCGAAATTGGCGCCGGCGACAGCGTCCCCGATGATGGTCATGACCGGGCCGGTGAGGTCGGCGCGCGCTTCCAGCGACGGCAGGTCGGCGAGCGTTCCGTGGAAGCGGCGGCGGTTGCCCAGGCTGGCATTCTCGACGACGGCGACCGCCGTGTCCGGCGACAGCCCCGCATCGATCAGCCGGCCGGCGACCTCGGCCGCGACCGAGCGGCCCATATAGACGGCGACGGTGGCGCCCGAGATGGCAAGCTTTGCCCAGTCGGGCAGCGAGTTGCCCTTGAGGTCGTGGCCGGTGGTGAACACCATCGAGGAGGAGACGCCGCGCAGCGTAAGCGGCAGTTCGAAATCGGCGGCGGCGGCGAAGGCGGCGGTAACGCCCGGAACCACCTCATAGGCAATACCGGCGTCCCGCAGCGCGGCCATCTCTTCGCCCGCCCGGCCGAACACCAGCGGATCGCCGGACTTCAGCCGCGCCACGCGCTTGCCGGCGCGGCCGAGCTCGATGAGCAGGGCGTTGATCTCTTCCTGGCTCTTGGTGTGGCAACCCTTGCGCTTGCCGACGGACAAGCGCTCGGCGTCGCGGCGACCCATGGCGACGATCGCCTCAGGCACCAGCGCGTCGTGGACAATGACGTCGGCTTCCATCAGCAGGCGATGCGCGCGCAGCGTCAAAAGGTCCTCCGCGCCCGGACCAGCGCCGACCAGCGCGATATGGCCTCCCGCCGGACCATTCGCGGCCAAAAGGTCGAGCGCCGCGTCATGTGCCTCGGCGAACTCCCCGGCTTCGATTGCCTTGGCCGGCGCGCCGACGAAGAACTCGCTCCAGAAGCGCCGGCGGCGATTGCCCTTCGGCAGCGTCTCTGCGGCGGCGCGAAACGACGCGGCAAGCGCCGCCAGCCGGCCCAGCGAAGGCGACAGCATGCGGTCGATGCGTCCACGCAGCATCTGCGCCAGAACCGGTCCGGCGCCCTCGGTGCCGATGGCGATGGCGACCGGCGCCCGATTGACCAGCGCCGGCGTGAAGAAATCGCAAAGCTCCGGCCGGTCCACGGCGTTCACCGGGATACCCAGCCGGCGCGCATCCTCGACCACGCGGCGATCGAGGGCCTCGTCGCCGCTGGCCGCGAACACCAGCACGGCACCTTGGAGATGGGCGGCCTCATAGGGAGCCTTGATGTGAACCGCTCCCGTCGATGCGATGAACTGCAGCAGGCCGGGATCGGCGTCTTCGGCAACGATACGCGGCGCCGCGGTCGATTGCGAAAGCAGTCGCGCCTTGGCAAGCGCTTCCTCGCCACCGCCAACGATGGCTATGGCTTCGCCGTCGATCCGCATGAAGACCGGGAAGGCGTTGAGCTTGGCATTGGCTTGCGGCATGGCGACGAGCAATAGTGGAACAGTTTGGCAGTTTTACGCGGCCGGGCCGGAAACCAGAAGGCAAGCACTCGCGCTTCCTTCATTGGCAGGCAATCGCTTTTTCGCAAGCGCGAAGAGCAGGAGAAAAAAATTCTACCGAGAAGCCGGAAGACTGGGCCGCCGGACATTTCCGGCCTTGATCCGCCTTCATTTTTAGCCTTTTCGGGCAAAGGCCACAAAATAGTTTTTTCTAAATTCTACTAACTTAGTAGATTAAAGCCGCCAGTCGCGGGTGCCCAGGGTCTCACGGCTCGAGTTGTCGACACGGGCCGGACCAGGCCGGGGCGGGAGCGCCCCGGGCCGGCAGGCGGGTTGATCCGCGCCCGGCGTGCTTTTCTGCGCGGCAGTGGTTGCATCATCGCCTCTCTCCCCGCCATATTGCGGGAAGGCGGCGACCTTTCGGACGGCGCTCATCCGACATCGTCCAATATGAAAGGCGCGCAACAGACAATGCCGCATGACACGCCCCTTATCGCCACCATCGTCGCCGGTCTGGGGCTTGCTTTTGTCTTCGGGGCTTTGGCCAACCGTTTCCGCATCCCGCCGCTTGTCGGCTATCTTGTCGCCGGTGTCCTTGTCGGGCCGAACACGCCGGGCTTCGTCGCCGACGCCGGCCTTGCCAACGAGCTCGCGGAAATCGGCGTCATCCTGCTGATGTTCGGCGTCGGCCTGCATTTTTCGCTGAAGGATCTTCTGTCCGTCCGTGCCATTGCCGTGCCAGGCGCGATCGTGCAGATCGGTTTTGCGACGCTGCTCGGCGTTGGGCTTGCCTGGCTGCTCGGCTGGTCGCTGGGCGCCGGCCTGGTGTTCGGCCTGGCGCTCTCGGTCGCCTCGACCGTGGTGCTTTTGCGCGCCTTGCAGGAGCGTCGGCTGATCGAAACCGAACGCGGCCGCATCGCGGTCGGCTGGCTGATCGTCGAGGACCTCGCCATGGTGCTGGCGCTGGTGCTGCTGCCGGCGCTCGCCGGCGTGCTCGGCGGCCAGCCGCTGGTGGAAGATCATGCGAGCCTGCTCTCGCTGCCAGCCAGCTACGGCATATGGGGCGTGGTCGGTGTCACGCTCGCCAAGGTCGCCGCCTTCGTCGTCGTCATGCTGGTGGTCGGCCGCAGGGTCATTCCCTGGATCCTGCATTACGTCGCCCATACCGGCTCCCGGGAACTGTTCCGGCTCTCCGTGCTTGCCATCGCGCTCGGCGTCGCCTTCGGCGCGGCAAAGCTGTTCGGCGTCTCGCTGGCGCTGGGCGCCTTCTTCGCCGGCATGATCATGAGCGAGTCCGAGCTCAGCCACCGCGCGGCCGAAGAATCGCTGCCGCTGCGCGATGCCTTCTCGGTGCTGTTCTTCGTCTCGGTCGGCATGCTCTTCGACCCGCTCAGCTTGATCAGCAACGGCCTGCCGATCCTCGCCACTTTGGCCATCATCGTCATCGGCAAGTCGCTCGCCGCTTTCGTTATCGTCATCGCCTTCCGCTATCCTATCGCGACAGCGCTGATGATTTCGGCGAGCCTTGCCCAGATCGGCGAATTCTCCTTCATCCTGGCCGAGCTTGGCGTTGGCCTGAAACTGTTGCCCGAGCAAGGCCGCGACCTCATACTGGCCGGCGCGATCCTGTCGATACTGCTCAACCCGCTGATGTTCTTCGCCTTGGACCGGCTGAAACCATGGCTGGAAAAGCGCGCCGGCAAGACGCCGCTGGCCGAGGAGGCGAGGCCCATCGGTCCGGCCACGGAGCCCGGCCAGGTCGCCTCGGTTGCCGTGGCGCCGTCGAAAGAGGATGGGCCGCCGGCGCGCACGACGCTCACCGGTCATTCCATCCTCATCGGCTACGGCCGCGTCGGCAGCCTCGTCGGCGCCGCCCTGAAGGAGGCCGCCCTGCCCTTCCTTGTCGTCGAGGATGCCGACAAGACGCTGGCGAAGCTGAAAGCCGACGGCATCGAAACCGTTGCCGGCAACGCCGCCAACGCGAATGTCTTCTCGGCCGCCAATCCGGAAGGCGCCAAGCGGCTGATCCTGGCCATCCCCAATGCCTTCGAGGCGGGGCAGGTTGTGCTCAGGGCCCGCGCGGCCAATCCCGCGATCAATGTCATCGCCCGCGCTCATTCCGACGCCGAGGTCGAGCATCTGAAGAACCTGGGCGCCGACACCGTCATCATGGGCGAGCGCGAGATCGCGCGCGGCATCGTCGAGGTGGTGACCGGCAAGAACGCCGGGCCGGCCGCGGAGATCAGCCCGCAGCCCGCCTGACGCGTAACAATGCATGTCTGCCCAGAACCATGCGGCGGTTCGGGGACAGCGACAGGCACCGACAAAGACCTGAAGCGCATCGCCTGATCCGGTCAGCTGCGTGCTTCAACCCACGAACGCGGAGCCGCCATTTTGCGCGATGTCGCTGAGATATCTTGCCGGCGGCTTGCCCAGCGCTTTCTTGAACATGGTGATGAAGGCGGTGACGGAACCATAGCCGAGATCGCCCGACACCTGCTGCACGCTGGCGCCGGCGGACAGTTCCCTGAGCGCGACGATCAGGTGCAGTTGCTGGCGCCAGCGCCCGAAGCTGAGGCCCGTCTCCTTGACGACGAGGCGGGCCAGGCTGCTTTCGCTGAGCGCCACGCGGTTTGCCCACTCCGCCAGCGTGCTGCGATCGGCGGGATCGTCGGCCAGCGCCTCGGCGATCCGCCTTAGCCTCGGCTCGACCGGGATCGGCAGGTGCAATTGCTGCACGGGCATGCGCGGCAGCTCGGCGAGCAATATGCTTCCCAGAAAACCGCATCGCGCATCGCCCGGCGCGCAGTCCGACAGTTCGATGATCACCTCGCGCAGCAGCGGCGAGATCCAAAGCGTGCAACACCGATCCGGCAGGTCGGCGGCGCCTGGCTCGATATAGACGAAGAAGATCCGGGCGTTGGCCGTCGCGATGTTGCTGTGCCGCATGGCGCCGGGAATCCACACGCCGCAATGCGGCGGCACCATCCACAGGCCACCGGGGACACGGCAGGTGACGCCTCCGCCGAGCGCGAAGACGAGTTGCCCCTTGCGATGCCAGTGCTCGGGCACCTCAGCCCTGGTCTCGGTCACATCGACGCGAACGGCGATCGCGGGCGCGGCCACGTCATCGACGTCGAAGTCCAGCCAGGGCCAGCGGAGCGGTTGTCGCATGATCGACTGCTTTTAGCGATTGATTGCTTCGATAGCTAAATTCTTCGGCCGGGAAAGTCGATAGGTTCCGGCCTGCATATGCGGACGACGATGTCGCGTTGGCGCGGCGCGAACCAGCAGGAAGGTATGCCCCATGCTCGCCTTGGTCACATCCCCCGACAGCGCTACCGGCCTGAGCCTGGCCGAATTCGAGGAGCCCCGGCCCCTGGCGGACGAGGCGCTTGTCTCGGTCCGCGCAACCTCGCTGAACCGCGGCGAGCTGCGCCTGCTCGCCATCCGCCCGAACGGCTTCATACCCGGTCAGGACGTCGTTGGAATCGTCGAGCGCGCGGCGGCCGACGGCTCCGGCCCGGCCGAGGGAACCCGCGTCGCGGCCCTGGTTGACCAGGCCGGCTGGGCTGAACGTGCCGCCGTTCCGACCGACCGCCTCGCCGTGCTGCCCGATGGGGTCGGCTTCGCCTCCGCCGCCACGCTGCCGGTCGCGGGCACGACGGCGCTGCGGACCTTGCGCCATGGCGGCGACCTCGCCGGCCAGCGGGTCCTGATCACCGGCGCTAGCGGTGCGGTCGGCCGCTTCCAGATCCAGATCGCCCGGCACCAGGGAGCGTCGGTGACGGCGGTCGCCGCCTCCCGGCACGGCGAGGATCTCCATTCGCTGGGAGCCGGGCAAGTTGTCGAGTCGGTCGACCTGGCCGAGGGACCGTTCTCGCTGATCGCCGAGTCGGTCGGCGGCCAAAGTCTGGCGCACGCGATCGGGCGCGTCGCGCCGGGGGGCACCATCGTCATGTTCGGTTCGAGCAGCGGCGAACTGACACCCGTCGGATTCCGTCAGTTCGTTCCGGGCCACGAAGGAGCGCGGCTCCAGACCTTCGCCTATTACGCGTCCGGTTCAGCCATCGGCGCCGATATCGCCTCGCTGCTCGCGCTGGTCGCGGCCGGCAGGCTCGAAACCCGCGTGGCCATGACGGTGCCATGGACGGACATCGGCCAGGTGCTCGACGCGCTGCGGCAGCGCAGCTTCAGCGGCAAGGCTGTTCTCACCGTGGCCTGAAATCAGCCCCTCACACGTGCTGGCCGCCATTGATGTGGATTTCTGAGCCCGTCACGTAGGACGCTTGGCTGGAACAGAGGAAGAAGATGATATCGGCGACTTCCGAGGTGGCGCCCAGCCTTCTCAGCGGGATCGTCTCGACGATCTTGTCGGTGCCGGGCGACAGGATCGCGGTGTCGATCTCGCCCGGCGCGATCGCGTTGACGCGGATGCCGTGCGGGCCGAAGTCATGCGCCATCTCACGCGTCAGCGAGCCGAGCGCGGCCTTCGACGTCGCATAGGCCGTGCCGGCAAAGGGATGCACCCTGGTGCCAGCGATCGAGGTGACGTTGACGATCGAGCCTTTTGCTGCCGCCAGTTCCTTGAACAGGCCGCGCGCCAGCATGATCGGCGCGAAGAAATTGACCTGGAACACGTCGCGCCAGACATGCATCGGCGTCTCGATCGAATCCATGCGGCCACCGGTCTTCAGCTTCGGCGAAATACCGGCATTGTTGACCAGCGCGTTGAGCTGTCCGCCATGCGCCTCCAGCCGGTGGCGGATCTCCGAGACCGCGACACCGACATCTTCCTGGTCGGCAAGATCGACCTTGATGTGGTCCTCGGGACCTGCCGGCCACGGGCAATCCTCGGCGAAAGCCTGGCGCGAGCAGGTGATGACGCGCCACCCTTCGCGCGAAAAGCGCTTCACCGTCGCATGGCCGATGCCGCGGCTGGCGCCGGTGAGCACGATGGTTTTTCTGCTGTCGGTTTGCGCCATGGGTCTGGTCTCCGGCCGGACATGTAGCTGAAGGCGCCATTGATGGCGAGAGGCGAGTTAGCCGCCTGAGAACAAACCGGCCAAGCGTAAACTATAGGCTCCATGCGCTCTATAGGCTCGGCGGGGTGTTCGCCGCAACGACGACGCAGACTTCCGCGCCGGCATTCCGAAACCGGTGCGGTATTCGGCTCTCGAAGAAATACGCTTCGCCGGCGCGCAGAATACAGACCTGCGAACCGACGGTGACCTCCAGTTCTCCGCGTATGACGAGCCCGGCCTCCTCGCCGGCATGCCTCAGCATCGCCTCTCCGGTATCGGCCCCGGGAGCGTAGGTGTCTTCCATCATCTGCAAGGCATGACGGGCAAGATTGCCGCCGATTTGCCGGATCGTATGCTTTCCGAGCGAAATGCGGGTCAAGTCCCCTTGCCGGTAGAAGATACGCTCTTCCGAATGGTCCGCGCTGCTGAAGAACGCCGTGATCGGCAATTGAAAGGATGCGGCGATCTTTTGCAGGGACGAGACCGTCGGGCTCATCTCTCCGCGTTCGATCTTGGCGATGGTGGTGTGGCTCAGACCACAGCGGCGGGCGAGGTCGCGCTGGGTCAGTCCATGCGCGGCCCTCATGGCGCTGAGCCGAGCCGGGATATCCGCATCCATGTCAATCTCCTCTCGTTGACTTTGTAAATTATAATTGCCACTTTGAAATCGGCAAGCGCGCCTCCGCGCACGCTGTCGCTCGAAGGTTTCAAATGAATCGGACACGGCCTTTTCTTCCTTACCTGGCCGGCGGGCTCGCTGTTGCGATCTGGGGGGCGACCCCGGCCGCCACGGCGATCCTCGCCCGGGACGTCACGCCCGGGCTGATCGGGGTTGCCCGGCTGATGGCATGCGCGGCGGTACTTGTACCGGTCGCGATCCTCTTCAGGCCCCGCTTGCCGAACGACAGGCGCGGCTGGATCGCGCTGCTCACGAGCGCCGTGGTCGGGTTCTTCGGGTCGTTCATGATGCAGGGACTTGGCATCCCCCGCACCAGCACCACTCACGCCGCCCTGATTCTGACCCTGCCTCCCGTTTTCACCGCGATCACACAATTCCTGCTCGCTCGCCGTTGGCCGAAGCGTCAGTGGTGGGTCGGGAGCGGCGTTGCAATCGCGGGCGTCGCGACGCTCATCCTCGGGCGTAATCTGGCGGGGGCCGCAAGCACCTCCTCGCTGGCCGGCGATCTGATCGTTCTCGCCGGGGCTGTCACGGTCAGCATCGGTTACGTGGCCGGCGCAAAACTGTCCGCCCGGATAGGACTGTTCGCCGCCACCACGTGGTCCCTTCTCCTTGGCGCCGCGGTGACCGTCCCCGCGCTTCCTGCGCTGCTGGGCGGGTTCGCAAACGTCACATGGGCCGGTTGGGCCGCCCTCGCCTTTCTGGCGCTGCTTTGCACGCTGGTCGGCTTCGCGGCCTGGTTCTGGGCGCTGGACAAAGGCGGAGTCGCGTCGATCGCACCACTTCAGTTCGGCCAGCCCGTCGTCAGCCTTATCATCGCGGTGACGCTTCTGTCCGAAGACCTTTCCGCGACGATCCTTCTGGCATTGTGCCTGATTTCCTGCGGCGTCTATCTGTCGCGCCGCGCCGTGTCAGGCTGAGCCCCCCGCTTGCCCGCCAGTCGTCCAGAGCCGGCCGGCAACGGGTCAAGCGGCGCGCTTCAACCACCGCCCAATATATCGAGGATCGAGGTCTGCCGCCTTTTCTTCGGGCCGCCGACATCACCGGGCGGCACCGGATGCCCAACCGAGGCAGTAGTGCCGCTGTCGCTTGGCATGTCAAAACCGTCGGCATCGACAGTCTGGGCCGGGCGCGGCTGACGTGCCGGCGCGGGCGCCGGAGCAGCAGGCTGCGACTGGCCAACAGCGGCCGGCGGCGCCGGTGGCGGCTGCGAGGCGTCCGCCGACGGGATCTCGTCCGGCACGATCGTGTCGGACGGCGTCGACTTCCAGGTGCCGGGCAGCGGCCGCACAGGCACGCCCTCATGCGCCGCCACCATGAATTCATGCCAGGCCTGCGCCGGCAGGGCGCCGCCGGTGACCTTCTTCATCGGGCTGCCGTCGTCATTGCCGAACCAGACGCCCGTGGTGAGATTTGCTGTGTAGCCGACGAACCAGGCGTCGCGCGAGTTCTGGCTGGTGCCGGTCTTGCCGGCCGAGGGCCAGTTGAAGGCCGCCTTCTTGGCGGTGCCGACCTCGACCGTTCCGGTCATCATCGAGTTCATCATGCCGACGATATCGGCCTTGATGACGCGCGGCGCGCTGCCGCCGCTGTTCTCATAGAGCACCTTGCCGCCGGCGGTGGTGATGCGCTGGATGAAATGGATGTCCGGCTTGTAGCCGCCATTGGCGAAAGGCACATAGGCCGAGGTCAGCTCCAGTGGCGTCACCTCCGAGGTGCCGAGCGCGATCGAGGTGTTGGCCTGCAGCTCGGACTGGATGCCCATGCGGTGCGCGGCTTCCACCACGGCATCAGGCCCGACCTCCATGGTAAGTTGCGCCGCCACCGAATTCAGCGACTTAGCCAAAGCCGTCGCCAGCGTGACCTTGCCGTAATATTTGCCGCCGTAATTGTCGGGCGTCCATTTGCCTATTCTGATCGGCGCGTCGTTGCGGATGCTGTCGGGCGTGCGGCCGGCTTCCAGCGCCGCCATATAGACGAAGGGCTTGAAGGCGGAGCCTGGCTGCCGGCGCGCTTCCGAGGCGCGGTCGAACTGGCTGGTCGAATAATCATAGCCGCCGACCATGGCGCGCACCGCGCCGGAATCGTCGATCGATACCAACGCCCCTTGGGTCACGTTGAGCTTCTTGCCGCTCTCGTCGATCAGCCGACGGATCGACTGTTCGGCAAGCTTCTGCAGGTTGAGGTCGACGGTGGTGTCGATGACGATGTCGCCGCGCACGTCGCCGATCAGGTCGGGAAGCTCGTCCATCACCGTATCGGCGACGTAGTTTTCCGAGCCGGTCCAGTAGGACGGCGCGCGCGTCGCCGGCGCGCTCAGCGCTGTCTTGTATTCCTTGTCGCTGATCTTGCCTGTCTCGCGCATGGCCGCGAGCACGAGCTGCGCCCGCTCCTCGGCCGCCTTGGGGTCGCGCGCCGGCGAAAGCTTCGACGGCGCCTTGAGCAGTCCCGCCAGCAGCGCGGCCTCCGAAAGCGTCACGTCACGCGCGCTCTTGCCGAAATAGCGCCGCGAGGCCGCCTCCACGCCATAGGCGCCCGAGCCGAAATAGACCCGGTTGAGGTACATTTCGAGGATCTGGTCCTTGCTGTGCTTGTGCTCGAGCCAGAGCGCGAGCAGCACTTCCTGAACCTTGCGCTCCAGCGTGCGGTCCGGCGTCAGGAACAGGTTCTTCGCCAGCTGCTGTGTCAGCGTCGAGCCGCCCTGCGAGAAATGGCCGCCGATGAGATTGGTCACCATGGCGCGCGACAAGCCGATCGGGTCGATGCCGAAATGCGAATAGAAGCGGCGGTCCTCGATGGCGACGACGGCTTCCGGTATGTAGGGCGACATCTCATGCAGGCCGACAGCCTCGCCGCCCGATGCACCGCGGTTGGCGATCAGCGCGCCATCGACCGAGACGATCTTGATGTTCGGCGCACGGTCCGGGACCGACCACGTCGTCGCCGCCGGCATCTTGGCGCCGTAGTAGACGACGATGCCGGCCACCGCGATGCCGCCCCAGATGCAGAGCACGAAGCACCAGTACACAAGCCGCGTGGCGATACCGAGCAGCCCGCGCCGATTGCGATCGCGGCCACGACCGCGTGACTTCGCCTTCGCGGATTTGCCTCTTGCAGCGGATTTTCGGGTGCGCGGCACGACGCGATCCTCCTCGCTCACCGAAAAGCCCTCGGAGGATTTCGCGCGCGGCGCTCCCTCGAAGCTCGGTTCGATGCGACTGTCCCTGCGGTTCGCCATGCGCTCGCTTGTCTATCCCCGGTGCCGATGGCGTTCGGGTTGAAGACTAGATGCGGCGGTTTAAAGGCGGGTTAAGTGGCGAGAAATCGATGTGAATGAAATTCAAATGCTTGTCGGTCGCACCGTAGCCGTGCGCAATACAACCATCTCCGACCGGCGCGGCCGGGACGATTGGCGCCTGTTCCTGCTGGAGCGCGACCGGCGCAAGCGCCCGACCGCGCCCCGTTTTTGTTGCACCCGCCAGCGGACCCAGCCGCCGGACAGGTCAGGCGATCGCTTGGCGAACGGACAGCGCCGCTCTCGATGCCTGCATCACCGCGCCGACATGGCAGTAGCAGACGATCTCATGCAACTCATTGTCGGTCAGCTCAAAGAAGCGCTTTGCCTCGCCGTAGCTGTCGCCCTTCAGACCCTCGTCGCGCAGAATCGGGTCCGCCGCGGCAACAGAGATCGGCGAGCCGTCGCCGCGCATGACATCACGCTCGGCGGGAGCGCGGTATTCGGTCCCGGCAAGCGCGGTGAGCATGCGGCTGGGGTCACGCTCGAGAAGCTGCGCCCAACGCGCGAGACGCTGGGTTCGGCTCATGACGGGCTGTGCGGTGTTGACCTCTGCAACAGCGTGCAGTTCGTCCAGTGTTTGGTGCCTCATGGCAACCTCCTAGTACTAGGTTGGTTGGCCCAAACTCCCTACGCCGCCATCATACCGCCAAACCGCCCGAACGTCATCCTGGATCGGCGCAATCTCGGAAGATTGAATATGGATGGCCCCGGACATCTTGCCATCCGATCCCGAAATTCAAAATAAATCAGGAGGTTAGGGAGGAACCTCTCAAAGTCCGGCTGCCTTGGCCAGATAGGGCGCCAGCGCCAGCGCGTAGGTTGCCGTAAGATGATGGTTGTCGCGCAGGACGACTATGTTGCCGACCACCGCCGGGCAGCTGTCCTTGCCGCACAGCGCGTCGTTCATGTCGACCACGGTTACCCCCGTCACGGACCGGGCGGCCAGCGCGAAGATGTCTTCCCGTTCGACCACGCTGCGCGGATTGACGCACTTGCCGGGATCGGTTCCCAGGCAATTGCGTGGATCGAACAGGCTGTAGGGCGTGTTGCGGATGGCGACGACGCGCACGCCCTCGCCAGCAAGCTCGCTCCAGACGCTGCGCAGTCCCTCGATCATCGCGTCCTGCGCAACGCTGGTGTAGTTGCTCTGGCTGGTGATCACTAGATCGGGCTTCAGTTTCGCGATTTCGGCGAGAACCCTCTCCCGCCACAGCGCGCATTGCTCATACGGCTTGCCGTCGTCAAGGATGGTGACACGGGTTACCGGGCATGCCGCCTTGGTGAAGCTGACGAGCTTCCATTTTCTGTCTTTGGCTATCTTGTCGACTGCCGGCACCCATTGCGCCGCGTGGGAATCGCCCATCACGACAATGGTCCTCGTTCCCGCCGGGTCGCCGAGCCGGCAACCGGTCGCGTCCGTGCCCTTCTGCTCCTGATGACACTTCATCCTGTAGATGACAGGCACGTCGCTGCCGATCTTGCTGAGAGGAGGCAGCGGCCTGACACCCTCGGGAACGGCAGCACTCGACAGCAAGGCGGCCGGCCCCGGATAATTCGGCGTTCCGATCAGGCCGGTATCGATGGGCTGCCGGTCGATCGCGTAGACGAGTCCGCCGGCCATCGCCACGCACAACCCCACGGCCACCGTGCCGTCGACCAGCGGCCGCCATGCCAGGGATGAGCGCGAATGGCGGTAGGGCTGTTCGACGAAGCGATAGGAAAACTCGGAAACGAACAGGGTCGCCACGATCAGCGCAATGCCATCGACCATGCCGATCGAGCCGCGTTGCGCCACATAGAAGATGATCAGCGGCCAGTGCCACAGATAGATCGAATAGGAACGATCGCCGATGTAGCGCAGCGCGGCGACATCCAGGCCGCGAAAGCGGCCGATGCGTATGCCGCCGGCCGCAATGATCAAGGCCGCGCCCAGCGTGGGCAGCAACGCCTTGAAGCCAGGAAAATCGGTCGACCTTGAAAACAGCATGGCCGACGCAAGCGCCGCCGATATGCCAGCGGCAGCCATGGCCGTTCGCACGCTCCCGCTCAGTTGGAACCGGTCGAGGACCAGCGCCAGGAGCCCGCCCAGGGCCAGTTCCCAGATCCGTGTGTGGGTGACGAAATAGGCCCATGCCGGATCGGATCGGGTGAGAGCGACCGAAACCGCGAGCGAGCCCGCCAGGATCACGCCGAGCACGAAGGCGAGCATTTGCACCGGTGAGTACCCGCGACGCCTGGCCCACCAGAGCGCCCCGATCATCAGTACCGGCCAGGCGATGTAGAACTGCTCCTCGATCGACAGCGACCAGAAATGCTGCACGGGGCTCGGCGCGTCCTCGGCGCCGAGATAGTCGACGGCCTGTCCGGCAAGCCGCCAGTTCTGCACGTAGAGCGCACTCGCCATCACCTGCTTGGCGGTCTCTTCCCACCAGGCGTCCGACACAAACAGCAGGGTTCCCGCGAGCGTCGCCAAAAGCGTGACGATCGCCGCCGGCAGCAGTCGCCTAACCCGGCGCGTGTAAAAGCCTACAAGCGAGATGCCGCCCTCGCTGAGCGCCATGCGGGTGAGCAGGCCGGTAATGAGGAAGCCGGAGATGACGAAGAAAATGTCGACGCCGACATAGCCGCCGGGAAGCGCTGCCGGCCAGATGTGGAAGATCACCACAAAGGCCACGGCGAGCCCGCGCAGCCCCTGTATCTCCGGCCGGAATCCCCCCGACGCAATGTCGTCTCGCAAAGTCAGTCTGGCCCCTCACGGCGTCGGCGGCCGGCCACCCGTGATCAATTCTGCTGGATCGAAATGCCCTTGTCGTCGATCTTGAGTTCGACGCCTTTCGGCCTGGTCTGCTCGCGATAGATATAGATGCCGAGCGCTATGACCACGACCACGAGAGCGCCGATCATGACATAGAGCATATTCTGCTTCATGGCGCGTCCCCTATGCCTGCTGGAAGATCAGGCCTGTTTCACCAGCTTGATCAACACCAGAAGGACCACCGCGCCGATCGTGGCGTGGATGATCGCGGCAAGGATCCCGCCGCCTACGGCAAAGCCCAGCCTTGGAAAGATCCAGCCGGCGATCAGGGCGCCGACGATGCCTACGACGATGTTGCCGACCAGCCCGAAGCCGAAACCCTTGACGATCAGGCCGGCAAGCCAGCCGGCGATCGCGCCGATGATGATGAAGACGAGCAGGCTTTCAATTCCCATTGCCAATCCCTCCATGAGCGGAGGACCAACGAAGCCATACGCCCCGAATCGGCCTCCGACTGCGACGGATCGAACCTATTTGAAAGCAGCCGGCCTCGCCAGCGCCAGCTTCATTCGTCGTCGTCCCCCGACGCGGGCCGCCAGCTCGTCGGATCGACCTTCTTTTGCGTGTCGCTGTCGGTGTAGACCCACCAGCCGCCGTCACGATACTGGCCGATGGATTCATTGACGACGCCGTCGCCGTCCTTCCACAGGATGCTGACCTTGGAGCCGTCCTTGGGCGCGCTTTCTATCGGTTTGCGCTCTGCCATCTCACTCCCTCCATGAGCCGCTGCTCTTCCATGAACCGCCAAGAACGCCCCTGGATGCGCCGGGTTCCGTCAGCTATGCGCGAAGATGTCTTCCTCCGCCCAGCCCATCAGGTCGAGCTTGGCGCGCGTCGGCAGGAAACGGAAGCAGGCGTCCGCCTCCTTGACGCGGTTTTCGCGCGCCAGCCGCGCGGCCAGCACTTCGCGCAGCCGGTGCAGGTAGAGCACGTCCGAGGCGGCGTATTCGAGCTGCTCGGGCGACAACGTTTCCGCCGCCCAGTCCGACGATTGCTGCACTTTGGACAGGCTGACGCCGAGCAGCTCGCTGCAGATGTCCTTCAGCCCATGCCGGTCGGTATAGGTGCGGGTCAGTCGCGAGGCGATCTTGGTGCAGAACACCGGCTCCGCCATCGCCCCGAAGGCGTTGTAGAGCACGGCGATATCGAAGCGGCCGTAGTGGAACAGCTTGGTGATAGCGCGGTTGCGAAGCAGGCTGACGAGGTTCGGCGCCTTCTTCTGGCCAGACGCGATCTGGATGACGTCGGCGCTGCCGTCGCCGGGCGAGATCTGCACCACGCAGAGCCGGTCGCGATGCGGGTTCAAACCCAGCGTTTCCGTGTCGATGGCCACCGCCCCGACATCGTAGCGTGACAGGTCGGGCAGGTCATTTTTGTGGAAACGGATATCGGTCATTCTCTTCTCCGGATCGCACCTGCGCCACCGCGCATCCCTGGGATGCGCGAAGGACGCCGCGGCGCTTCGCGCTGGCTAATTCGTCCTCGCCGCGATCCGGAGAAAAATCAACAGAAAGTTGAACCTCACGTCTTTCGTGACTTTCGCCTCAGCGGGTGAGCGCGTCGAGAATGCGCGCCCAGGACCGCTGCCCCTTGTGGAAGGAGGTCAGCTCGTACTTCTCGTTCGGCGAATGGATGCGGTCGTCATCCAGGCCGAAACCGACGAGCAGCGATTCCATGCCGAGATAGGTCTGGAAGTCGCCGACCACGGGAATGGAGCCGCCGCTGCCTGTGGTGATGGCCTGTTTTTCCCATTCGTCCGAAAGCGCGTCCTTGGCCTTGGCCAGGAAGGGGGAGTCGTAGGAAAGCTGGATCGCCGGCGAACCGCCATGCGGATGGAATTCTACCGAGCAGTCGGCGGGTATCCGCTCGCGCACGAAAGCCTGGAAGGCGGCGCGTATCTTCTTCGGGTCCTGCTTGTGGACGAGCCGGAACGACACTTTCGCCGAGGCTTCCGCCGCGATCACCGTCTTGAAGCCCTTGCCGGTATAACCGCCGATGATGCCGTTGAACTCGGCCGTTGGCCGCGCCCAGGTGAGCTCGAGCAGCGAACGCCCCTTTTCGCCCGCGGGAATGGAAAGGCCGACCGGCCCGAGGAAGGTCTCGGCGGTCTCGCCGAGCCCGTCCCAGGACTTCAGCACCTGGCTGGGCGTCTCCTCGACGCCGTCATAGAAGCCTGGAATGGTGACGTGGCCATCCTTGTCGTGAACGTCGGCCAGCACCTTGGCAAGGATGCGGATCGGATTGGCCGCCGCGCCGCCATAGAGGCCGGAATGCAGGTCGCGGCTGGCCGCCTTGACGGTGACCTCCTCGCCGACCATGCCGCGCAGCGACACGCAGATCGATGGCGTCTCGCGGTTCCACATGCTTGTGTCGCAGACCAGCGCGAAATCGGCTTTCAGCTCGGCTGCGTTGGCTTCCAGGAACGGCTTCAGCGATGGCGAGCCGGACTCTTCCTCGCCTTCGAACAGGATGGTGACGCGGCAGGGCAGGTTGCCGTGCACCTGCTTCCACGCGCGGCAGGCTTCGACGAAGGTCATCAACTGCCCCTTGTCGTCGGCCGAGCCGCGGCCGGTGATCACCTTGCGGCCGGGCTCGATCTCCTTGATCGCGGGCGAGAACGGGTCGCTTTCCCACAATTCGATCGGATCGACCGGCTGGACGTCGTAGTGGCCGTAGAACAGCACATGCGGGGCGCCCGCCGGTCCCTCGTGATGCGCCACCACCATCGGATGTCCGGGCGTGTCGCGCACGCTCGCGTCGAAGCCGATCAGCT
>RXJA01000478.1 GCA_003963455.1 Hyphomicrobiales bacterium | reverse complement strand
GAGAAGGTCGGCGCCGAGACCACGCTGTCGCGCATCGTCGAGATGGTCGCCAAGGCGCAGCGGTCGCGCGCGCCGATCCAGGGGCTGGCCGATCGCGTGTCCTTCTATTTCGTTCCGGCCGTCGTGCTGGTCGCCGTCATCGCCTTCATCGCCTGGGCGCTCCTCGGTCCCGAGCCGAGCCTGATCTTCGCCATCGTCTCGGCGGTGTCGGTGCTGATCATCGCCTGTCCCTGCGCGCTCGGCCTTGCGACGCCGATGTCGATCATGACGGCGACCGGGCGCGGCGCGCATGCCGGCGTGCTGATCAAGGAAGCGGCGGCGCTGGAGCGGTTCGCCTCGGTCGATACGCTGATCGTCGACAAGACCGGCACGTTGACGGAGGGTAAGCCGCGGCTGACCGATGTCGTCGCGGTTCAAGGCATCGAAGAGAGCGAACTTCTGGGCCTCGCCGCCGCCCTCGAAAAGGGCTCGGAACATCCGCTCGCCGAGGCGATCGTCGAGGGCGCGGCCGGACGCGGCGTCAAGCTCGCCGATGCGGGAGACTTCGAGGCGATAACGGGCAAGGGAGTTACCGGCAACGTGTCCGGCAAGAAGGTGGCGCTGGGCAACGCGGCGATGATGGCCGATCTCGGCGTCGGCATCGCAGCCATTTCCGCCATGGCGGAGACGCTGCAGGCCGAGGGCAAGACGGCGATGTTCGTCGCCGTCGGCGGCAGGCTCGCCGGCCTTGTCGCCGTTGCCGATCCGGTCAAGGCAACGACGGCCGAGGCGATCAAGGCTCTGCACGACAAGGGTCTGAGGATCATCATGGCGACCGGCGACAATGAGCGCACGGCAAAGGCGATCGCCGGCAAGCTCGGCATCGACGAGGTCCGCGCCGGCCTGCTGCCGGACGAGAAGGGCGCGCTGGTAGAGCAGTTGCGCGCGAGCGGCGCCGGCGTCGCCATGGCCGGCGACGGCGTCAACGACGCGCCGGCGCTGGCCGGCGCCGATGTCGGCATCGCGATGGGCACCGGCGCCGATGTCGCGGTCGAAAGCGCCGGCATCACGCTGGTCAAGGGCGACCTCAACGGCATCGTCAGGGCTCGCACGCTGGCCCAGGCGACGATCCGCAACATCCGCCAGAACCTGTTCTTCGCCTTCCTCTACAACGTGCTCGGCGTGCCGGTCGCGGCCGGCGTGCTCTATCCGCTCACCGGCACGCTTCTGTCGCCGATGATAGCGGCGGCGGCGATGAGCCTGTCGTCGGTCTCCGTCATTGGTAACGCCTTGCGGCTGAGAACATTGAAACTCTGAGCAAAGCCCCCAGATACGAAGTCCAAGCAGAAGGAGACCTGAATGACCTTGGCCAAGAAAATCGTGCTGCTGCTGATGGCGGCCGGAATGCTGCTCGCCGTCTTCCTCGAAAGCGTCCCGGCGCAATCGGAGGAGATGAAGCACGACATGTCCAAAATGGCGATGGGCGCCCAGAGCCCGGCCACCGTCGGCTATGAGTCGGCGATGAAGAAGATGCACAAGGACATGGCGATCAAATACACCGGCAACGCCGATGTCGATTTCGTCCGCGGCATGATCCCGCATCATCAGGGCGCCATCGACATGGCCAAGGTCGTGATCGCCCACGGCAAGGATCCGGAGATCCGCAAGCTCGCCGAAGGCGTCGTCACGGCGCAGGAAGCCGAGATCAAGCAGATGCAGGACTGGCTCGCCAAGCATCCGGTGAAGTAATCTCCGCGCGCCGGAGTCTCGACGCGGGCGAAGACTTCAGTCTGGATTTCCGGCCACGGCTGTGCTGCGATCCGGCTTCACGCGGAGCAGGTCATGCCTTCCACGATCAGAACCACCACCTTGCCGTCCGGCGAAACCATTCCAGTGCTCGGTCAGGGCACCTGGAAGATGGGCGAGGATCGTCGCCGCCGCGCCGATGAGGTCGCGGCCCTGAAGCTCGGCCTCGATCTCGGCATCACGCTGATCGACACCGCCGAAATGTATGCCAGCGGCGGCGCCGAGGAAGTGGTGGCCGAAGCCATCGCCGGGCGTCGCGACGAAACCTTCCTGGTTTCCAAGGTTCTGCCCTCCAACGCCTCGCGCGCCGGCGTGAAGCGCGCCTGCGAGAACAGCCTGAAGCGGCTCGCGACCGACCGCATCGACCTTTATCTGCTGCATTGGCCGGGCAGCGTGCCGCTGGTCGAGACCGTGGAGGCTTTCGAGGCGCTGAAGGCCGAAGGCAAGATCCGCCATTGGGGCGTCAGCAATTTCGACACGGACGAGATGGAAGAGCTTGTCGGCCTGCCTGCGGGCGGCAACGTCCAGACCAACCAGGTGCTCTACAATCTGTCGCGTCGCGGCCCGGAATTCGACCTTGCGCCCTGGATGAATGCGCGCGGCATCCCGTTGATGGCCTATTCGCCGGTCGAGCAGGGCGCGCTGGCCCGCAATGCCCGCCTCGAGGCGGTTGCCGCACGCCACAACGCAACGGCCGCGCAAATCGCGCTCGCCTGGGCGATGGCGCGGCCGGGCGTCATCGCCATTCCGAAGGCTGGCCGGCAGGAGCATGTCCGCCAGAACGCCGCCGCGCTCGACATTGAGCTGACGGCCGGGGATTTCGCCGATCTCGACCGCGCCTTCCCGCCGCCGACGCGCAAGCGCGGTTTGGAAATGATCTAATCGCCCGGCGCAATCCCTAACCGCGCGCGAGCCCTCCGCAGCGCGCGGGAAAAAACGCCGGTATCGTCGGACGCGCGGGCAAGCGTGAGCGCGCCCTGGATGGCCGCGACCGCTTCCTCGGCGAGTTCCAGGGCCTCGGCGGGCGCATGTCCGCCTCGCGCCAGCGCATCGGCGAGATGCGTGACCCAGCGGCCGAAATAGTTCCGGATCTGGCTGGCGAACAGGTCGCGGGATTCATCCAGCGCGAAGGCGCCGATCAGGCAGACCCGGCGACCCGAGCGGAAATAGCTGTCCGTCGCCGCCAGCATCGTTTCGATCCCTGTCAGCGGTTCGGAACTGTCGCGCAAGGGCGCAAAGACATTGTCCTCGAACCAGGCGTCGATATGAGCGATGACAGCCCTCGCCATCTCCTCCTTGCCGCCGGGAAAGAAGTGGTAGAGGCTCCCCTTGCCCAGCCCCGTCGCCTCGCCGATCAAGGCCAGGCTGGCGCCTTCATAGCCATGTTCCCGGAAAACTTCGGCCACGATCCCCAGCAACTGGTCCCGTTCTGGCGCGATCCGTCGCATGCTTCCTACAGCCCGAGTTCCGAAAGGCCGGGATGGTCGTCCGGCCGGCGACCGAGCGGCCAGTGATACTTCCGTTCGCTCTCGGCGATCGGAAGGTCGTTGATGCTCGCCACGCGCCGGCGCATCAGCCCGGCTTCGTCGAACTCCCAGTTCTCGTTGCCGTAGGAGCGGAACCAGTGGCCGCTGTCGTCATGCCATTCATAAGCGAAGCGCACCGCGATGCGGTTGCCGTTCCAGGTCCAGACCTCCTTGATCAGGCGGTAGTCGAGCTCCCGCGCCCATTTGCGCTTGAGGAAGCCGACGATCTCGCCGCGGCCGGCAACGAATTCGGCCCGGTTCCGCCAGATGCTGTCTTCGGTGTAGGCGAGCGAGACCCGCTCAGGATCGCGGCTGTTCCAGGCGTCCTCCGCGAGGCGCGCCTTTTGCGCTGCCGTTTCGGCCGTGAAGGGTGGCAATGGCGGGCGGGTCATGAAAAATCTCCTGTCGGCTCCGATCGTCGATAACCGACATTGTACCGAGCGGTACAGAGAGTCAATGGGCCGGACGGTCGGGCAAGACTGACGTCACGACTTCGTCGCCAGCCCCTTCAGCCGGTAGAGCGCCTCCAGCGCCTCGCGCGGCGTCATCTCGTCGGGATTGATGGCGCCGAGCGCGTCGCCGAGCGCATCGCTCTTCACCGGCTTCGGCGCTTCGCGCTTCATCGCCACCGAAAACAGGGGCAAATCGTCGACCAGCCGGTTGGTCTTGCCGGAAACCTCGCCCTCTTCCAGCTGATGAAGGACTTCCTTGGCGCGGGCGACGACCGCTTCCGGCAGGCCGGCCAGCCGCGCCACCTGCACGCCGTAGGAGCGATCGGCGGCACCCTTGCCGACCTCGTGCAGGAAGATGACGTCGCCTTCCCATTCCTTGACCCGCATGGTGACGTTGTGAAGCCGGGGCAGCTTGCCCGCCAGCGCGGTCATTTCGTGGAAATGCGTGGCGAAGATCGCACGGCAGCGGTTTTTCTCATGCAGGTATTCGACCGCCGCCCAGGCGATCGAAAGGCCGTCGAATGTCGCGGTGCCGCGACCGATCTCGTCGAGGATCACCAGCGCCCGCTCGCCCGCCTGGTTGAGGATCGCCGCCGTCTCGACCATCTCGACCATGAAGGTCGAGCGGCCGCGCGCCAGGTCGTCCGAG
>RXJA01000595.1 GCA_003963455.1 Hyphomicrobiales bacterium | reverse complement strand
TTTATGCTTGGCCATGACACACTCCTGTTTTGGCCGCCGACCCGCCTTTCCTAATATTCCCCAGAACAGGGCAGGCCGCCAGCCGACCTTAGGCCGGCATTGCCATGTCGGGGTGCCGCCAGGGCCTTCGTCCGGACCGAACAAAATTATTGCGCCTATCCCCCTAGTTATGAAACCGTATGCCCCGACTGGCCGTTGAACCCGTGCTCATATGCGGCCACCGATCGATCGGTTCACAGCAAGGGATTTTCACAATGTTTTCAATCAGAAAGCTCGCTTTCGCGGCGATAGCGCTCGGCATCGCGACGGCTTCGGCGAATGCCCAGGTCGTCGTCTCCTCGAAGATCGACACCGAAGGCGGCGTGCTGGGCAACATCATCCAGCTCGTGCTCAACGCCAACAACATCAAGACCACCGACCGCATCCAGCTCGGCGCGACGCCCGTCGTGCGCAAGGCGATCACCGCCGGCGAGATCGACATCTATCCCGAATACACCGGCAATGCCGCCTTCTTCTTCCAGAAGGCCGATGATCCGGTCTGGAAGGATGCCGCCAAGGCCTACGAAACCGCCAAGAAGCTCGACTATGACGCCAACAAGATCGTCTGGCTGTCGCCGTCGCCGGCCAACAACACCTGGGCGATCGCGCTGCGCAAGGAAGTGGCCGACGAGAACAAGCTCGTCACGCTTTCGGACTTCGGCAAATATGTCACGGGCGGCGGCAAGGTGGTGCTCGCGGCTTCCGCCGAGTTCGTCAATTCGGCGGCGGCGCTTCCGGCCTTCCAGACGACCTACGGCTTCAAGCTGAAGCCGGACCAGTTGATCACGCTTTCCGGCGGCGACACCGCGGCGACCATTGCCGCGGCCGCCAACCAGACCAACGGCGCCAACGCCGCCATGGTCTATGGCACCGACGGTGGCATCCAGCCCTCCGGTCTCGTCGTGCTCGAGGACGACAAGGGCGTGCAGCCGGTCTACCAGCCGGCGCCGATCATCCGCGAAGAGGTCTTGAAGCAGCATCCCGAGATCGAGGCGCTGCTGAAGCCGGTGTTTGCCAAGCTCGATCTCGTCACCCTGCAGGAGCTCAACGGCCGCGTGCAATTGGGCGGCGAGCCTGCGAAGGGTGTCGCGGAGGATTTCCTGAAGAAGAACGGCTTCCTGAAGTAATGTGAGTTCGGCGCGCCGTGTTTTCGGCGCGCCGGCTCGAGTGGGGACGATCGTGATCATCCGCTTCGACAAGCTCGGCGTCGTGATCGCCGCGATCGTCGCCTACGCTGCCTTGGCGGCGCCCTTCGCCACGTTCCGCGCCAACCGCATCGTGCCGGGGCAGGCGCGTTCGATCCTCGAGGCGCTGCCGCCGGCGCTTGGCATGCTATTGCTGGCGATAGTGATCGCGGCCGCCATCGTCGCCCTGCTCAGGACGCCGCTCATCCTCAGGATGGCGGCCAGCATCATTGTGCTGGTCGCGCTGTCGGTCCTCATCGGCGTCGCCGGCGGTTTCCTGACGCCCGCCGGAAACACCTTCGCCCGCGTCGCCCCGGCCTCCGGTTTCTGGCTGCTGATCTTTGCCTTCACGTTGGTCCTGGCCGATGTGCTGACCAGGCTGGATCTTTCGCCGTGGTCGCGCGTCGGCGTGCTGGTGCTCGCCGCTTTGGCCATCGCCGTGCTGCTCGTCTCGGGAGGCTGGAACAGCCTCTCCATCCTCAAGGAATATGCCAGCCGCTCCGACAGTTTCTGGGCGGAGGCCTCCAGGCACGTCACGCTGGCGCTTGGCTCGCTGGCCGGCGCGGTGATTGTCGGCATACCACTCGGTATCCTTTGCCATCGCGTCGAGAAATTGAGGGCGGGGGTGCTGAATGTGCTCAACATCATCCAGACCATCCCGTCGATCGCGCTGTTCGGCCTGCTGATCGCGCCGCTCGGCTGGGTGGCCGCCCACGTGCCGGGCGCCGCCGCGATCGGCATAAGAGGCATCGGCACTGCGCCCGCCTTCGTCGCGCTCTTTCTCTATTCGTTGCTGCCGGTGGTGGCGAATACGGTGGTTGGGCTGGCTGGCGTGCCCCGCGCGGCCAACGACGCCGCGCGCGGCATGGGCATGACCGATCGCCAGCGCCTGTTCGATGTCGAGTTCCCGCTCGCCTTTCCGGTGGTCCTGACCGGTATCCGCATCGTGCTGGTGCAGAATATCGGCCTTGCCACCATTGCCGCGCTGATCGGCGGCGGCGGCTTCGGCGTGTTCGTTTTCCAGGGGGTCGGCCAGACGGCGATGGATCTCGTGCTGCTCGGCGCGCTGCCCACCGTGGCGCTGGCCTTTGCGGCGGCGATCATCCTCGACGCGGTCATCGAGATGACCGCAGCAAAGCGCAGGGTCCAAACGGCATGATCGAGATCGAGGGCATCACCAAGCGCTATGACGAAACGACGGTGGTCGACAATGTGTCGATGGTCATCGAGCCGCGAACCATTGCCACCATTGTCGGCACGTCTGGATCCGGCAAGACGACGTTGCTCAGGATGATCAACCGGTTGGTCGAGCCGACCGCCGGCGTCATCAAGCTCGACGGCGCCGACAACCGCTCGGTGCCTGGCTATCAGTTGCGCCGCAGCATCGGCTACGCCATCCAGGGCCATGGCCTGTTTCCGCACCGCACTGTGGCGCAGAACATCGCCACCGTGCCGCTGCTGCTCGGCTGGGACCGGGATCGCATCAAGGCCCGTGTCGATGAGTTGATGACACTCTACCAGCTCGATCCGCAGGCCTATGGCCCGCGCTACCCGCACGAGCTTTCCGGTGGCCAGCAACAGCGTGTCGGCGTCGCCCGCGCCTTGGCCGCCGAGCCCAACGTGCTTTTGATGGACGAACCCTTCGGCGCGCTCGATCCGATCATCCGCACCAAGGCGCAGGAGGATCTGCTGGCGATCCAGAAGCGTTTCGGCACCACAATCATCCTCGTTACCCACGACATGGAAGAGGCTGTGCATCTGGGCGACAAGATCGCAGTCATGGATGCCGGCAAGCTGGTGCAATACGCCAAGCCCGCTGAAATCCTGGCTCGACCGGCAAGCGGCTTCGTCGAGACATTGGTCGGCGCCAGCGAAAGGCCGTTCCGGCTGCTGTCGCTTGGCCACGTGCGCGATGCCGTGGAGCCGGGCGGCGCGGAGGGCGATGCGATCCCTGGGGAGGCCACGCAGCGCGACGCGCTGGCCGAGCTCCTGTGGTCGGGCCGCCCCGCGCTGCCGGTGAAGGGCGCCGACGGCAAGCTGCTCGGCCGCGTCACCGTCGAAGGCCTGGTGAAACGCGCGGCGAGGCCGCAATGAAAGCCTGGCTGCCCGCGCTGCTGAGGCTGGCCGTCCTGGTGCTGCTGGTGGTCTTCATCACCAGCCCCGGCTGGTTCGAGCCGCTGCTGAAACCCCTGACCGAGAACGGCGCGCCGGCGATCTACAACCAGGGCAGCCTGCTGACGCTGACCTTGCAGCATCTGCGGACCGTGCTGATCGCGACGGCGGCGGCGACGATCGTCGCGGTGGCTTTAGCCATCCTGGTCACCAGGCCGGCCGGCGCCGAGTTCCTGCCCTTGTCGCGCAGCCTGGTCAATATCGGCCAGACCTTTCCGCCGGTCGCCGTGCTGGCGCTTGCCGTGCCGGCCGTCGGCTTCGGCGAGAAGCCGACGCTGATCGCGCTCTTCCTCTATGGGCTGCTGCCGATCTTCGAGAATGCGCTGACGGCGCTGACCACGCTGCCCGGCAACGTGATGGAAGCGGCGCGTGGCGCCGGCATGACCGGTTGGCAAAGGCTGATGAAGGTCGAGCTGCCGCTGAGCGCCCCCGTTATCCTCGGCGGCATCCGGCTCTCGGTGGTCATCAGCCTCGCCACGGCAACCATCGGCTCTACGGTTGCCGCCAAGACGCTGGGCGAGGTCATCATCGCAGGCCTGATCTCAAACAACCTTGCCTTCGTGCTGCAGGGCGGCCTGATCGTGGCCGCGCTTGCCGTGCTGATCTATGATGCTCTCTCGGCGATCGAGCGCTACGCAGCGCGGCGGATGGGGCAGGGGGCGGAATAACGCTGCGTCTGCGGATCGAGCGATGGCTCACCTGGCGTCATTTCAATCGATCTAATTCCAGGCACGCGCTGGCACAACGATTCCTGCCTTCTTCTTTTGGGCGAAAGCCGGGCAAAAATCGAACAATATCTTGACGTTCCAAGCCCTGTTTCGCATACACCCCAGCCAAGGGGTGGATTCCGTCCGCGGCATGCATCTCCGTTCCAACGGCCCAGGGAGGGGTTCTTTTGGGCCATCAATCGAGGAAAATCCGGCAATGACCATTATTACCGCCGTCATCGCCTGCGGCTTGCTGTCAGTTCTGTACGCCATCTGGGCGACACGTTCGGTCCTTGCGTCCG
>RXJA01000482.1 GCA_003963455.1 Hyphomicrobiales bacterium | reverse complement strand
GTTGAAAGCGCTTCCTCGGCAATGCCCTGCTCGCCGAGCTCGGCGACGACCTCGCTGCGCAAGGCCGCGATGAGTGCCTCGATCGCCGCGCGCGATTCCTCGGCCAGCGGCTGCAGCAGACCCTGCTGGCGCGAGGCGAAGACCGACGAGAGGCCGATACCATAAGCAGAAAGCAGGCCGGAGAAGGGGTGGATCAGCACCGCTTCCATGCCGAGCGCGTCGGCGACCAGGCAGGCATGCTGGCCGCCGGCGCCGCCGAAGCAGTTCAGGAGATATTCCGTGACGTCGTAGCCGCGCTGGACCGAGATCTTCTTGATGGCGTTGGCCATGTTCTCGACGGCGATGGTGACGAAGCCTTCGGCCACCACTTCGGGCGAGCGTCCGTCGCCGATCTCGCCGGCCAGCGCGCAGAATTTCTCGCGCACGGTGTCGACGTCGAGCGGCTGATCCTGGCCCGGTCCAAAAATCGCCGGGAAGAAATCGGGTTGCAGCTTGCCGAGCATGACGTTGGCGTCGGTGACCGCGAGCGGGCCGCCGCGCCGGTAAGCGGCCGGCCCGGGATTGGCGCCGGCGGAATCCGGGCCGACGCGGAAACGGCCCGCTTCATAGTGCAGGATCGAGCCGCCGCCCGCGGCGACCGTGTGGATGCGCATCATCGGCGCGCGGATGCGTACGCCAGCCACCTCGGTGTCGAAGGCGCGCTCATATTCGCCGTCATAATGGGCGACGTCGGTCGAGGTGCCGCCCATGTCGAAGCCGATGACCTTTTCGAAGCCGGCGAGCCTGGCCGTCTCGACCATGCCAACGACCCCGCCCGCCGGTCCCGAAAGCAGCGCGTCCTTGCCCTGGAACATGTCGGCCGCGGTAAGACCGCCCGATGACATCATGAACATCAGACGCGGACCGGCGCCCAGTTCGCCGGCCACGCGTCGCACATAGCGCGACAGAATCGGCGAAAGATAGGCGTCGACCACGGTGGTGTCGCCGCGGCCGACCAGCTTGATGAGAGGAGAGACCTCGTGAGAGACCGAGACCTGGCTGAAGCCGATCTTGCGGCAGACCTTGGCGACGGCCTTTTCATGATCGGGATATTTCCAGGCATGCATGAAGACGATGGCGACCGCGTCGATGCCGTCGGCCCTGGCCTGCTCGATCGCCGGGCGGCAGGCCGCGATGTCGAGCAGGCGCTCGACGCAGCCGTCGGCGCGCACGCGCTCGTCGATTTCGATGACGCGTTCGTAGAGCTGTTCGGGCAGGATGATCTCTTTGGCGAAGATGTCCGGCCGCGCCTGGTAGGCGATGCGCAATGCGTCGCGAAAACCCTTGGTGATGAGCAGGAGAACGCGGTCGCCCTTGCGCTCGAGCAGCGCGTTGGTGGCAACGGTCGTACCCATTTTGACGTCGCCAATCGCGTCGGCGGCAATGGCGGCGCCGGCTTTCAAGCCCAACAGGTCGCGGATGCCCTGGATGGCCGCGTCCGCATAAGCCTCGGGATTTTCCGACAGGAGTTTCCGGGGGTGCAGCCGGCCTTGCGGGTCACGGCCGATGATGTCGGTGAAGGTGCCGCCGCGGTCGATCCAGAAATCCCATTTCCCTGTCCCCGCGGCTGCCGGCATTCTGCTTATCCAATATGTCTTCGAGCGTATGTTCTGTTAGTTTGGGATTTCGGCGCCAGCAATCGCAAGTTGATGTTACAGGTGGAAATGCAACGTTACGAAACCGGCAGCCTCCTAAATGCATTTCCTTTGTGACCGCTCACCGAAACGTGAGCGTGTGTTGAAGGAGAGATACCATGAAGAAGCTCATTCTGGCGTCTGTTTCGGCGCTCGCCCTGCTGGGGGTCGCGGCTTGCAGCGACAGTGGCACCGACAAGACCACCACCCAGAGCACCAATCCGCCTGCCAGCGAGCAGCCGATGAAGCCGGCTTCGCCCGACGCTTCGAAGCCCGCTGAACCGGCTCCGGCAACAAATGCGGCTCCTGCCGCGCCTGCGCAGTAAGAGTCGATCGACAGGTCCGAGGAAGGCCGGCATTGCCGGCCTTCCTTTTTGCTCCATCGGTCCGCCGGTCACCTGCGGCATCGTCCAGGCTTGATAGAACCGCCCGGTTCGCTCTATGAAGCCGGCATGTCGATTTGGGACCGCCTTGGCGACTTCATCGCCCGTGTTTCGTCGTCGGCGTCCTCGGGCGTCGCGGATGTCGTGGAAGCCGTGCGCACCGTTTTTTCCGGCGATCCGGACCTGCGCCGGCGCGTCGCTTTCTCGGTGGCCATGATTGCGCTCTCGGCCAAGATGGCCAAGGCCGACGGCATCGTGACGCAAGACGAGGTGCGCGCCTTCCAGGAAATCTTCGAGGTGCCGCCAAGCGAGACACGCAATGTGGCGCGGCTCTACGATATCGCCAAGCAGGACGTCGCCGGGTTCGAGATCTATGCCCAGCGCATGGCGCAACTCTGCGGCTCCGGCCATGCAAACTGCATGATGCTGGAAGACATTCTCGACGGCTTGTTCCACATCGCTAAGGCGGACGGCCTCATCCATGAGCAGGAAGGGCGGTTCCTGCATCGGATCGCCGAGATTTTTCGGATCGACGAGGCGCATTACGAGGCGATCATGTCGCGGCATGTCAATCTTGGCGCCGCCGACCCCTACGTCGTTCTGGGCATCGAGCGGGGCAAGCCGTTCGAGGAGATCAGGAAACGCTATCGCAAGCTGATCTCGGACAATCATCCCGACCGACTTATCGCGCGCGGCCTGCCGCAGGAATTCATCAAGATCGCCACGACCAGGGTCGCCGCGATCAATGCCGCCTATGAGATGATCGAGCGGGGCCTCCGGCACGCATGAGCGGCTTTCTGCCCGACCAGCCAGGTGCCGAGGTCCGGGTGTCGCCGAATTTCGGTCCGCGCCGCGGGATGCTGAGGCCCGACATGATCGTGCTGCACTATACCGGCATGGCAAGCGGCGCAGGCGCCGAGGCATGGTTATGCGACCCGGCAAGCGAAGTGTCCTCGCACTATCTCGTTCATGAGGACGGCCGCATCGTGCAGATGGTGCGCGAGAGCGATCGCGCGTGGCATGCCGGCAAGAGTTCCTGGCTCGGGCGCACCGACATCAACTCCTGTTCGGTCGGCATAGAGATTGTCAATCCAGGGCATTCGCTGGGTTATAAAGCCTTCCCCCGGCGACAGATCGGCGCCGTGATCGAGTTGTGCGCGGGTATTGTGGGCCGCTATTCCATTCCCGCGGCAAGAGTGCTTGCGCACTCCGACGTGGCTCCGGGCCGCAAGGTCGATCCGGGTGAGAAATTCCCTTGGAAGGCGTTGTTCGCGGCCGGTGTCGGCCACCTCGTGCCGGCGGCGCCGATAAGGGCCGGTGCCGCGCTGAAGGCCGGCGAAACCGGCCCCGACGTCGAGGCGTTGCAGTCGATGCTGGCGCTCTATGGCTATGGGGTCGAGATATCGGGTATCTACGACCGGCAGACGGAAATCGTGGTGGCGGCGTTCCAGCGGCATTTCCGGCGGCGGCTGGTCGACGGCATGGCGGACGATTCGACGATCCGCACGCTCCGGAGGCTCTTGGCTTCCGTAAAGGCAGACCCCGGCAAATAATCGCGCCAAGCCCTTTAAATTACAATCTGTCACTCAAAGTGAATTGCGCCGCCTTCATTGCCGCCAATTCCGCCGTCAAATGCCTCTTCCGCAAGTCGTCGGGCGTCTATCTCTCTAGATGTTCCGATGTTGAATTGGCGTAACCGCGTGAATTTCTTCGTGCGGTTCTAACAGAACAGGAATACATGCAAAAATTGACCGTTGTAGCGGCAGCTGTTGCTGCCGGAGTGATAAGTTTTGCCTTCAATTCGGCAAGCAGTGCCCCTTTAAGCCTTCGAGCAGACAATGGCTTTGCCGTTGCCCCGGCGACGACCAAGGCTGCCCCGGGCAGCAAGGCGCCAAGGATCAAGAGAGCTCCGGCAAAGGTGCAAAAGGCAGCCGCGACCAGGGTGGCAAAATCGACGGCCAAGCGCGCCAGGCATGGCGGAAAGGCAATTGACCTCACCACGACCGCCTCGATCAATACCGGCAAGATCGCCTTGGCGACGCCCGCCGCGGCCGGCGGCGGCCAGTATTCGGCGATCATCGCCCGTTATGCCGCGAGCTACGGCGTGCCGGTGTCCCTGGCCAAGGCCGTCATCAAGATCGAAAGCAATTATCGGCCGAACCTTGTCGGCGGCGCCGGCGAGATTGGCCTGATGCAGATCAAGCCGGCGACGGCGCGGATGATGGGCTATACCGGGTCGGCCAAGGGGCTGTTCGATCCCGATACCAATATCAAATACGGCATGAAGTACCTTGCCATGGCCCGAGACCTCGGCGGCGGCACCACCTGCGGCACAATCCTCAGATA
>RXJA01000244.1:4282-4433 GCA_003963455.1 Hyphomicrobiales bacterium | reverse complement strand
ATCCCCTCACCCCAGTTGTAGAACCTGCCGCCCCAGAGTGGCGGGAAGACGAGCGTCCCGTCAGATCTCGCTTGGCCCGCGCCGTTCTCCCCGTGGCACAGTGCGCATTTCGCAGCGTAGACCTCCCGGCCGTGGGGGATGTCGAGGCCTT
>RXJA01000244.1:0-4158 GCA_003963455.1 Hyphomicrobiales bacterium | reverse complement strand
GCAGTCGATGCCGACATGCGCAAGATCGAGCAGAGAAGCGGCGCGAAACGGCTGGTGCTCGACCTTTCCCACATCGAGAAGATGGACACGGCCGGCGCCTGGCTGATCGACCGGCTGGCCAGCGCCTTCGAGAAGAAAGGCGTCGAGGTTCATCTGCAGGGGCAAAGCGAAGTCGCCTCGATCCTGCTCAGCGCGGTTGGCGACGCGGTCCGGCGCGCTCCCGAATCGGGCGCGTCCGGGCCGCCCAACATCATCCTGCGCGCACTGGAGCTGGTAGGCCGGCGGGTCTACGAGATGCGCGACGATTTCTTCGCCTCGATGAACATCCTCGGCGCAACGATCCGCGGCGCGCAGATGAAGCTCGGCCGCGGTCATGCCGTGAACCCGGCCGCGATCTTCAACCAGATCGATCGCATGGGCGTCGGCGCGATACCGGTCGTGACGCTGATGTCGGCCATTGTCGGCGGCATCGTTGCCCAGCAGGGCGCCTATCAGCTCAGCTATTTCGGCGCCAACATCTTCGTCGTCGACCTCGTCGGCGTGCTGGTCCTGCGCGAACTAGGGGTGCTGATGACGGCGATCATGCTGGCCGGCCGCTCCGGCAGCGCGATCACGGCCGAGATCGGCTCGATGAAAATGCGCGAGGAGGTCGACGCGCTGAAGGTGATCGGCCTCAATCCGATCGGCGTGCTGGTCTTTCCGCGTCTCGTCGCGCTGGTGATCGGGCTGCCTTGCCTCACCATCATCGCCAATTTCGCGGCGCTCGGCGGCGGCATCGTCGCCGCCTGGCTCTATTCCGACATCCCGCCGGCCGCTTTCATCGACAGGCTGCGCGTCGCCATCGATCTCAGCACGATCTTTGCCGGCCTGATCAAGGCGCCGTTCATGGCCCTGATCATCGGCATCATCGCGTCGGTCGAGGGCATGAAGGTCGGCGGCAGCGCCGAATCGCTCGGCCTGCACGTCACCGCTTCTGTGGTGAAGTCGATCTTCATCGTCATCATCCTCGACGGGCTCTTCGCCATGTTCTACGCGGCGATCGGGTTCTGAGATGGCGAACGGCAACGGCGCGAAGGCAGCGGAGAACACGAAAGATGGCGAGATCGTGCTTTCGGTTCGCGACGTTACCGTCGCCATTGGTGACAAGCTGATCCTCGACAAGCTTTCGCTCGACATCAAGCGCGGAGAGATCCTTGGCTTCGTCGGCGCCTCGGGCGCCGGCAAATCGGTGCTGCTGCGCACCATATTGGGACTGATGCCGAAGCAGTCGGGGACGATCAGCCTGTTCGGGGTCGACGTCGACAAGGCAAGCGACGCCGATCGCATGCGTATCGACATGCGGCTCGGCGTCCTCTTCCAGCACGGCGCGTTGTTTTCGGCGCTGACGGTGCTGGAGAACGTGCAGGTGCCGATGCGCGAATATCTCGACCTGCCCAAGGCGCTGATGGACGAACTCGCCATGCTCAAGGTCGAGCTGGTCGGGCTGCCGCCGGACGCCGCGCAGAAATTCCCGTCCGAACTTTCCGGCGGCATGATCAAACGCGCGGCGCTGGCGCGTGCGCTTGCGCTCGATCCCGACATCGTCTTTCTCGATGAGCCGACCTCCGGGCTCGATCCGATCAGCGCCGCCGAGTTCGACGAGCTTGTCGTCAAGCTGCGCGACACGATGGACCTGACCGTTTACATGGTTACGCATGATCTCGACACGCTGTTCACGGCTTGCGACCACGTGGCGGTGCTCGGCAAGAAGAGGGTGCTGGTGGAAGGCACGATCGACGACATGCTGAAGAGCGATGAACCGTGGGTGAAATCCTATTTCCGCGGAAAACGCGCCCGGCAACTTGATCTTGCGGCGCGCGCATAGCGATAAGTGGGACGATGGAAACAAGAGCCAACTACATAATTGTCGGCATCTTCACGCTGGGCGCCATCCTGGCGGCCTTCGCCTTCGTCTATTGGACGGCCGCGATCGGCAGTAGGGGCGAAACCGCGATGCTGCGCGTGCGCATCCCGGGCTCGGCCTCCGGCCTCAGTCGCGGCAGCCTGGTGCTGTTCAACGGCGTCAGGGTGGGCGACGTGAAGAACGTCTATATCGACGGCGACGATCCGACCGTGGCCATCGCCGACACCGAAGTCGCCCGGTGGACGCCGATCACCAAGTCGACCCAGGCCGATCTCGGTCTTACCGGCCTCAGCGGCCAAGCCAATATCGAGCTCAAAGGCGCCGATCCAAAGGAAGCCAGGCTGCTCGACGAGGCGGAGAAGGAAGGCAGGGTCGCCGAGATCGTCGCCAACCCGTCCGCGGTCAACAACCTTTTGCAGACGGCGCAGGATATCTTCACCCGTGCCGACAAGGTGCTCAGCGAGCTCGAAGGCTTCACCAAGGACGTTCGCGACCCGCTGACGCAGACGATCAAGAACGTCCAGACCTTCTCGGACGCGCTGGCCAAGAATTCCGACGGCATCGACAAGTTCCTGTCGGCGGTGAGTTCGCTTTCGGATCAGCTGAAGAATGTCTCGGGCCGGCTCGACAGCACGCTGAAGGCCGCCGAAGGCCTGCTCAATTCCGTCGACAAGGACCAGATCAAGAGCATCGTGGCCAATGTCGACACGGTGACGGCGAACCTGAAAGAGACCAGCAGGCAGTTCGATACGGTCATCGGCAACGTCAACACGGCGGTCGGCTCGATCAACGATTTCGCCAAGCAGACGCAAGGGACATTGGCCAAGGTCAACGGCGTGCTCGAGGGCATCGATCCGGCCGACGTCAAGGAAGCCCTGGCCAACATCCAGAAGGCCAGCGCCAGCGCCGACAAGGCGGCCTCGGACATCGCCAAGGTCACCGACAAGATCGCCAACCGTTCCGACGACATCGACCAGACCATCAAGGATGCCCGTCAGCTTGCGCAGCGGCTTAACGATGCCTCGGTGCGCGTCGACGGCATCCTCGCCAAGGTGGACAAGATCCTCGGCTCCGGCGAGGCCGACGGCGTGATGGCCGATGCCAGGGCGACACTGAAATCCTTCAAGCAGGTGGCCGACACGCTGAATGCGCGGCTCGGCACCATCACCGACAATCTGGCGCGCTTCTCCGGCCAGGGCCTGCAGAACGTCGAGGCGCTGGTGCAGGACAGCCGTCGCTCGATCAACCGCATCGAGGAAGCGGTGACCGACCTCAGCCGCAATCCGCAGCGCATCCTATCGGGCGGCGATGGCGAGGTGAAACAGTTCGACGGCAGGGTGCGGCGTTGACTTCGGCTCCCGCGACCTCCAGAAAAGTGAACCACGAGGTCGGATTGATCCGGGGACAACGCGTGACGTCTGCTAAGGTGCGAGGATTGAAGTCGACTGTCGCGGTGTTGCTTGTGCTGACGCTTGGCGGGTGCGCGGCCTTGGGCGCCAAGCCGGCGCCGCTCGACACGTTCGAACTGTCCGCGCCATCAGTCGACGTGCGGGCTCACAGCCGCCGCCAGATCCTGATCGCCCAGCCGTCGGCGCTCAAGGCGCTGGACAGCCAGAACATCGTCATCAGGCCCTCGGATCGCTCGATCCAGTTCCTCAAGGGCGCGCAATGGGCGGATCGTCTGCCGCTGATCGTGCAGGCGAGGCTGGCCGAGACGTTCCAGCGCTCCGGCAGCTTCGCTGGCGTCGGCAAGCCGGGAGAGGGGCTGGCGATAGACTACCAGATCATCGTCGAGGTGCGCTCCTTCGAGGTGCGCGTCAATGGCGGCGAGCACGCCGACGTCGACCTTTTCGTGCGCATCCTGAACGACCGCAACGGCGAGGTGCGCGCCTCCAAGAACTTCACAGCGAGCGCGCCGGTCTCCGGCAGTGGCAATGCCGCTTATGTCGGCGCGCTGGACAATGCCTTCGGTCAGGCGGCCACCGACATCGTCCGCTGGACGGATTCGGCGATCTGAGCCATCGGCCAAGCCGATAGATCAATCATGGACATGAAAAAGACGGGCCGAGGCCCGCCTTTTTAGTTCTGCTTCTGCCTGACGGCGTCAGTGCAGACGGCCGCTGGCGTGAGCAAGCATGGTGTAGACCTTACCGGTGTCGGACGTCAGATAGGTCTGCGCCATGATGTTGTCGCGGTCGTTGCGCGAGACATCCTTGAGCAGCTTCTCGAAATCCTCGCAGTAGCGGTCGACCGCG
>RXJA01000385.1 GCA_003963455.1 Hyphomicrobiales bacterium | reverse complement strand
TGGCGAGCACACGCAAGAAATCCTTGCCGAACTGGAGAGAGCAAAATGAAGACCGGCGGACAACTGATCGTCGAGGCGCTCGAGGCGAACGGCACCGACCGCATCTTCTGCGTTCCGGGCGAATCCTACCTCGCGGTGCTCGACGCCCTGCATGACTCGTCGATCCGCACCATCGTCTGCCGCCAGGAAGGCGGCGCGGCCATGATGGCCGACTGCCAGGGACGGCTGACCGGCAAGCCGGGCATCTGCTTCGTGACCCGCGGCCCCGGCGCCACCAATGCGTCGGCCGGCATCCACATCGCGATGCAGGATTCGGTGCCGATGATCCTGTTCATCGGCCAGGTCGCCAGCCACGCCAAGGAACGCGAGGCCTTCCAGGAGGTCAACTACAAACGCTTCTTCGGCGACATCGCCAAATGGGTGGTCGAGATCGACGACGCTTCGCGCATTCCGGAATTCGTCACCCGCGCTTTCGCGGTCGCGACCTCTGGACGCCCCGGCCCGGTCGTCATCTCGCTGCCCGAGGACATGCTGACCAGCGAGGTCGAGGCGCCCGAAGCGCTGCCGCACACGCCGGTCGAGACGCGCCCCGGCGAAGCCGAGCTCGACGCGCTGGAAATGCTGCTGAACAGCGCAAAGCGTCCGTTCGTCATCCTGGGCGGCACGCGCTGGAACGAGCATGCCGTGGCGCATATGCGCGCGATCGCCGAGACATGGTCGCTGCCCGTCGGCTGCTCCTTCCGCCGCCAGATGTTGTTCGACCATCTGCATCCGAATTACGCCGGCGATGTCGGCATCGGCATCAACCCGAAGCTGGCTGAGCGGATCAAGCAGGCCGATGTCGTGCTCTTGCTCGGCGGCCGCCTGGGCGAGATGCCGTCTTCCGACTACACGCTTCTGAAAAGCCCCTACCCCGACCAGGCGCTGGTGCATGTTCATGCCGATGCCGGCGAGCTCGGCCGCGTCTACCGACCGACCATAGCGATCAACGCTTCGCCCGCCGCTTTCGTCGAGGCCTTCGCCAAGCGTAAGCCTTCGGGCAAGCCGTCCTGGGCGGCCGAGGCGGAAAAGGCGCATGCCGCTTATCTCGAATGGTCGACACCGCCCCAGACCGGCCCTGGCCCGGTCCAGATGGGCCCGATCATCGAACATCTCGGGAAGGTCCTGCCGGAAGACGCCATCCTCACCAACGGCGCCGGCAACTACGCCACCTGGGTGCATCGCTTCTACCGCAACCGTCGCTACGGCACGCAAGCGGCGCCCACGTCCGGGTCGATGGGCTACGGCACGCCGGCGGCGGTCGCCGCCAAATCATTATTCCCGGACCGCACCGTGATTGCCTTCGCCGGCGACGGCTGCTTCCTGATGAACGGCCAGGAGTTCGCGACGGCCGTCCAGTATGACCTGCCGATCATCGTGATCGTCGTCAACAACGGCATTTACGGCACGATCCGCATGCATCAGGAGCGGGAATACCCGAACCGCGTCGTCGCAACGGAGCTCAAGAATCCGGACTTTGCGGCGTTGGCCCGCGCCTATGGCGGCCATGGCGAAACGGTCGAAAAAACCGCCGACTTCGCGCCGGCCTTCGAACGCGCCAGCGCCAGCGGCAGGCCGGCGATTATCGAGATCAGGCTCGATCCCGAAGCGATCACGCCGACCCGCACGCTGACGCAGATCCGCGACAAGAGCTGAGGCGAGAGGCAGCCGGCCGGCCGCACGACAAAAGGGGCGGTAAACCCCGCCCCTTTTGCGTCTTTACATCGCCTTCTCGATCTGCCCGCGGATCTCGCCACCCTTGTTAGCGGCTGTGTGGACGTTGACATAGTACTTGCCGGCCTCGAGATCCGCCGCCTGTGCATCGGTCAGCGTCGCCGATCCCTTGATCGGGCTCTTGAGCTTGCCTTTGAACGGAATGACCGGATCCGCGTTCGCGCCCATATCCGCCGGCCCGTGGATGTGGGCGGCCACGGCGGGCCCGCTGAGGCCGGAATATTTGACGTTCCAAGTAAGTTTCTTGCTTGTGCTGTCGAAGGTGAAGGTCGCGGTTCCCTTGCCCTTGGTGGTGACGGGCGGGCTTTGCTGGCCGCCGTCGAGCGTCGCCGTGAACTTCATCGTCTCGGCCATGGCGGGCGATGCGATGAGGAAGGCGGTCGAAACGGCAAGCGCCGAAAGCATCGGCAGGGACAGGATGCGCATGAAGAACCTCCGTTGGTTGCAAGCATCCTCCACGGCTCCCCGACGTGCGGATGCACCAATCAAACGGTTGGGCGCCCCGATGTATCCCCGCGCACGTTAATTTTACCGCGAACACGAAAAAGGGGCGGTCGCCCGCCCCTTTCAATTTCGGCTGTCGAGACCCGATCTTACTTGATCGCCCCCTTACTTGATCGCCCGCTCACTTGATCGCCTTGTCGGTGATGGCGGTCGTGTAGGCGCCGGTCGCCTCCTTGCTGATGATCTTCTGGTCGAGCAGCGCCTTGGCGGTGCGCTCGTAGGCAGCCGGGATCAGCTTGCCGTCGGCATTGTCGATCAGCTTGGCCACTTCCTTCATCATGAACTTCTGGTGGTTCTCGTCCTGGCCGCCGGCGTCCACGACGATCCCGGCCGCCTCGTCGGTGTTCTCCGTGGCGTATTTCCAGCCCTTCATCGAGGCGCGCACGAAGCGAACCATCTTGTCCTCGAAGGCCGGATCCTTGAGCTTGTCCTCAAGCGTGTAAAGCCCGTCTTCCAGAAGGTCGTTGCCCATGGCCGAGTAGTTGAACACGACCAGGTCCTCCGGCTTGTAGCCGGCATCGAGCACCTGACCATATTCGTTGTAGGTCATCACCGAGATGCAGTCGGCCTGCTTCTGGATCAGCGGCTGCACGTCGAAGCTCTGCTTGAGCACGGTGACGCCATCCGGGCCGCCATCGGTCTTGAGGCCGATCTTGTTCATCCAGGCGTAGAAGGGATATTCGTTGCCGAAGAACCAGACGCCGAGCGTATGCCCCTTGAAGTCGGCTTCCGTCTTGATCGGTCCGTTCTTGGGGCAGACCAGTTCCATGCCCGCCTTCTTGAACGGCTGGGCGATGTTGACGAGCCCCACCCCCTTGTCGCGGGCCGCGAGCGCGCCGCCCATCCAGTCGACGATGACGTCGGCGCCGCCGCCGGCGATCACCTGCTCCGGCGCAATGTCGGGACCGCCCGGCTTGATGTCGACGTCGAGACCTTCGGCATCATAGAAGCCCTTGGCCTTTGCGACATAGTAGCCGGCGAACTGGGCCTGCGTGACCCATTTCAGCTGCAACGTCACCTTGTCGGCCGCCATCGCCTGGAACGCGGCCAGGGACATCGCACCGGCCAAAGCGGAAATCATAAGTCTTTTCATGTTTTTACCCTCTGAAGTTAGCACCCGAACCCACCGCCCCTATCCACCACGGACAGAGGGATGCCAAAACGTGACAGCTCTCTCGATGAGAGCGACCACGCCATAAAAGACCGAACCCGCAAGTGCTGCAACCGCGATTTCGGCCCAAACCATGTCGATGTTCATGCGCCCGACTTCCGTCGAGATGCGGAATCCCATGCCGACCACCGGCGTGCCGAAGAACTCCGCGACGATGGCGCCGATCAGCGCCAGCGTCGAATTGATCTTCAGCGCGTTGAAGATGAACGGCATCGCCGCCGGCAGCCTGAGTTTCAGCAAGGTCGGCCAATAACCCGATGCATAGGTGCGCATCAGGTCGCGCTCCATATGGCCGGATGCGGCCAGCCCCGCGACCGTGTTCACCAGCATGGGGAAGAAGGTCATGATGATGACGACTGCGGCCTTGGAAGGCCAGTCGAAGCCGAACCACATGACCATGATCGGCGCCACGCCGATGATCGGCAGCGCCGACACCATGTTGCCGATCGGCAGCAACCCGCGCCGCAGGAACGGCACGCGGTCGGCAAGGATGGCGACGACGAAGCCGGCGAGGTTGCCGACGATGTAGCCGATGAGCACCGCCTTGAAGATCGTCTGCCGCACATCCGACCCCAGGATCGGCAACGAGTTGGCGATGCGCGCGCCTATGGCGCTGGGCGGCGGCAAAAGGATGAAGGGGACGCCGGCGCCGCGCGTCACCGCTTCCCAGATGATCAGGATCCAGGCCCCGAAGATCGCCGGAATAGTCAGCCGCAGCACGTTCCTTGCAACGCTTTGGCTCGGACGCAACGAGGACAACAGCGCAACGCAACGCCAGGCAAGCAGCCAGGCGGCGGCAAGCAGCAGGAAATACGGCGCCAGCGCCGTGCCCTCGAAGCCGGCTATGCCCTTGATCAGGAGCCAGGCCGCGGCATGCGCGCCGATAAAGAGCACGATGGCCTCCACGAGCGGCGTCAGCTTTGCGATCGAAACCAGCGCCGCGATGAGCAGCAGCCCGATGATCAGCCCCTTTGCACCCATA
>RXJA01000095.1 GCA_003963455.1 Hyphomicrobiales bacterium | reverse complement strand
GTGGATGGCGATCGAGGTGTGGCTGTAGGCGCCGGGATTGATGACGATTCCGGAAGCCTTGTCGCCGGCTTCCTGGATCCAGTCGACCAGGTCGCCCTCATGATTGGACTGGCGAAAATCGATATCGAGCCCGAGCGAGGCGCCAGCCGCCCTGCAATCCTCGGCGATGGCCGCAAGCGTCTTGCCGCCATAAATCCCCGGCTCGCGTTTGCCGAGCGCATTGAGATTGGGACCGTTGAGGACGAAAATCGTTTTCAATATGCCGACCTTGTTCCGCGCCGACCGAAGCCGGCGACTGCGCCTCTATAATGGGCATAGCCGCCCGCGAAAAGAGCGCAAGTGCGTTCTTTCGCTGTCCACAGCGGCCGGCTTTTGCGCCCGCAAGCGCCTAGAGCGCGCTCTTTGCCTCTTCAATCTTTTCCGCCAGAACCTGCTGGCCGAGCGCTCCGAAGATCACCTCGTTGCCGACCACATAGGACGGCGTGCCGGTGATCGACAGCTTCGTCGCCAGGTCATAGGTGCGCGAAAGCGTTTCGGCGATGCGGGGATCCTTCATCTTCTCGCGCAGCGCCGCCTCGTCGGCGCCGAGCGAAAGCGCCACCTTGATGGCGGTGGATTCCGTGGCGCGGCCCTGGCCGCCGAGCAGCGCGGTGTGGAATTCGCCGTATTTCTCCGGATGCATCAGGTGGAACGCCATGGAGACGACGCTGGCCTTCTGCGAATCCGGGCTGAGGATCGGGAACTCCTTCAGCACGAAGCGCAGGTCCGGGTCGGACTTGGTGAGAGCCTGCATGTCCTCGATGGCGCGTTTGCAGAAGCCGCAATTGTAGTCGTAGAACTCGACGATCGTGACCTTGCCCTTCGGGTTGCCGACGACGCCGTCGAAGGTGGAGTTGAAGATCTCGTCCTTGGAATTCTTGATGACGCCCAGCGCGGCGAGCCGCTGTTCCTCCTTCTGCTTGGCTTCCAGCGCGTCCTGCACCTCGAGCAGGACTTCCGGATTCTTCAGGAGATAATCTCGGATGATGCCCTCGACCTCCTTGCGGTCGATCTTGGTGTCGCCGGAGATCTTGGTGTCGGTGGAAGACGTGGCCTGAGCCACTTGCACGGTGTCGGCCTTCGCGGCCTGCGGGTTTCCCGCCACGAAACCGAAGGCCAGCATGCCGAGCGCCACCGCCAGACCGCCGGCACTGCCAAGCAGGATTGCCTTGTTCATCATCGTAGTTCCCTTTGCCTGTTCCGGTCCGCCTTGGTCGCCGCCAACGTCCGGGAGGTTCATTTCAGTTTATTCGATGGCGTGTAGTTTATGATATCCTGAGCTCGAACCCAGCGGGGTTCGCCGCGCTTCAATTTCTGTTGAGCGCGCATGGCGAAGATCTTCGCGTTCTTGTAGTCGCCCGAATAGTAATGGCCCTCGGCGGTGGCGAGATCGGCGGCCGGAATGTCGCCTTGTTCTCCATAAGCCTGCGCCAGGAAACGGTAAGCTTCGGCATTCTCCTTGTCCCGCCCGACGCCGTTGTTGAGCTGGACCACGGCCTTCTTCAACGAATCGGGCGTGCCCACGGCCATAAGCGCCTGGCCGAGCGAGACCAGCAGCAATCCCGAATGCGCCGGATCGAGGCTGACCGCCTTGGCATAGGCCTCCGCCGCGTCCTTCGGCTTGTTGGCCTTCATCAGGATATCGCCGCGCAGTTCCTGGAAATAGGGGTTCTTCGGCTGCTCCTTGATCAGCGCCGCCGTCTTTGTCAGCGCTGCGCCCGGATTGCCGTAGAGATAGGTCTGCTGCGCGTCGCCATAGCGTGAGGCTAGGCTTCCCGGGTTCTTGCGCATCAGCCGCGCAACGGCCGCCTGGCCCTGCATATAGGCGGCGATCTTGATGCGCATCATGTCGTGCCGCTGCTGCAGCGCCGGCGGGTCGATGACGTTGACGAAGGGGCTTTGCTTGACGAGCACCTCGAGGTTGGCGATGCGCTCCTGCGGCATTGGATGGCTGATCCGGTAGGGGTCGACCTGCGTGCCGGCAAGCGACAGCGCGCTCTGGAAGCGGCCGAAGGTCTTCAGCATGCCCATGCCGGACTGGCCGGTGGCGTTCAGATAGGTGATCGCCGAGCGGTCGGCGGTGATCTCTTCGGTACGCTGATAGGCAAGGATCGAGCGTTGTGCCATCTCGCCGCCGCCGGCGGCGACGCCCATGCCCGCGCCCGCCAGGCCCCTGCTGTTGGTAGTGGCGCCGGCAACCATGGCGCCGGCGCCGAGCAGCGTGGCGATGATGGCCATGGTCTTGGCGCGGTCGAGCTGGTCGCGCAATTTCTGCTGATGCCCGCCCGCTATATGGCCTGCCTCATGCGCGATGACGCCGATGATCTCGTTCGGCGTTTCGGCGGTCACCAGCGCGCCGGTGTTGATGAACAGGCGCCGTCCGGTGACGAAGGCGTTGAAACTCTGATCGTTGACGAGAACGATGTCGATGCCGTCATTGGCAAGCCCCGCCGCCTTGAAGATCGGCCGGGCGTAGTCGCGCACCAGCGCCTCGATCTCGGCGTCGCGAACCAACGGCACGCCCTGCGCGAAGGCGCTGACGGAGCTTGAAACGGCGACGGCGGCGGCAAGCAGAAGCGTCGCCAAGCCGCGCGCTGTCCGGCTGAGGGGTTCTTTGCCAATCGATGGTCGGGGGCGGCTCAACATGAGGTCCACTGGTAGACGAGCGGGCGAAAGATGAAAAGTCGGCGCCGGCAACTTCCTGCGTGCTTGTGATCCCCACATCAATCGGGCATTTGTGCGGCGCTGTCCTCGAACCGGGGCGGTTCAGGGGCAGGTCCGTGACGGTTTTGGTCCGGAATTCGCCGAATAAGGCAGTTGGAAGAGGTCAAATGGTCGTTTCGCTTTCGCGCCGGGGAGAGGTCGAGCCCTTCCACGCCATGGACATCCTGGCGGAAGCCAACCGGCTGAAGGCCACTGGCGTGCCAGTGGTGTCGATGGCCGTCGGCCAGCCGTCCGATCCCGCGCCGGCCGGCGTTCGCGAGGCGGCGGCCGCCGCGCTCAGGCATGGCCGCATCGGCTACACCGACGCCTTGGGGCTGGCCGAATTGCGCAAGGCGATCGCGGCGCATTATGGCGAGCATTACGGGATCGACGTCGCGCCGTCGCGCATCGCCGTCACGACCGGTTCGTCGGCCGCCTTCAACCTCGCTTTCCTGGCCATGTTCGACCCGGGTGATCGCGTCGCCATCGCCGCGCCCGGCTATCCGGCCTACCGCAACATCATGGCCGCGCTCGGCATCGAGATCGTCGAGATCGAACTCGGCGCGGATGCATATTTGCATGCCGATCACCTGAAGAGCGCGCATCGCGAGAAGCCGCTGAAGGGCGTTCTGTTCGCCAGCCCCGCCAATCCGACCGGCGCGGTGATCCCGGCCGACGAACTTGCGGCACTGGTGAAGACGGCCGAGGAGCTCGGCATCGCCGTCATCTCGGACGAAATCTACCACCGGCTGGCCTATGCGGCGCCCGATGTCACCGCGCTGGCGCATGGCGCCGGCGTGACCGTGATCAACTCCTTCTCGAAATACTATTGCATGACCGGCTGGCGCATCGGCTGGATGGTGCTGCCCGAGGAACTGGTGCGGCCGGTGGAGCGCATCGCCCAGAGTCTCTATATCTCGCCGCCGGAATTGTCGCAGGTCGCCGCGATCGAAGCCTTCAAGGCAACGCAGGAGCTGGAGAAGGTGAAGGCGCGCTACGCCTGGAACCGCGACCTTCTGATGAAACGCCTGCCGGAGCTCGGCTTCGCGCTCGCCGCGCCCATGGACGGCGCCTTCTACGCCTTCTGCGACGTGACCCGCCACACCAATGACAGCATGGCTTTCGCGCGCAAGATGCTGGCCGAGGCGCATGTCGCGGCGACGCCCGGCCGCGATTTCGACCCGCGGCAGGGCCACCGCACCATGCGCTTTTCCTATGCCGGCTCCCATGACGACATGGTCGAGGCGCTGGCGCGCATCGAACGCTGGTTGAAATAGAAGCCATGCCGGAACTCGAGCAAGCATTGGCGGATGTCGCCGCCGAAATGGCCGAGCGCGCGGATCGTGGCGAGGTGGCGGCCTATATCCCGCAGCTCGGCAAGGTCGATCCGAAGAAATTCGGCATCGCCGCCGTGACCAATGATGGCCGCGTCATCCTTGCCGGCGATGCCGATCAGCCCTTTTCGATCCAGAGCGTCTCGAAGGTCTTCACCTTGACGTTGGCGCTGGGCAAGATCGGCGATGCGCTCTGGCATCGCGTCGGCCGCGAGCCGTCCGGCAATCCGTTCAACTCGATCGTCCAGCTCGAGCATGAGAGCGGCATTCCGCGCAATCCGTTCATCAATGCCGGCGCCATCGTCGTCTCCGACGTGTTGCTGGCCGGCCATCAGCCGCGCGAGGCGATCGGCGAGATCCTGC
>RXJA01000117.1 GCA_003963455.1 Hyphomicrobiales bacterium | reverse complement strand
TTCGCCAAGCCTCGAATCGGATGGCCGTCCGGTTCGAGGCTCAGTCGCTTCCATCGCACAAAGTCTCCTCCGTGCAGATACAAGGGGTGTTCCAGGGAACACCCACGTCTCACTCCGCTGGACACCCCTTATCCGTCTCGGCGCTGCGCGCCGATCCACCTTCTCCCGCAAGGGGAGAAGGAGAGGTCGCGCTTATCCCAAGAACACCTTCGCCTTCATCGTCCCGGGTATCGCCACGCCGAGCCGGCTCAGCACCGTCGGCGCGAGCTGCAACTGATCGAGCAGCGTGTCGGCTTGAGGCCCCTTGGCCGGGCCGAAATAGTAGAGCGCGAAATCCTGCATCTCTTCGTCGTGGCCGCCATGGTGGCCACGGTCGGTCTGGCCGTGGTCGGCCGTCACGATCACCTCATAGCCGGCCGCGCGCCATTGCGGCAGGAACGCCGCGAGCATGCCGTCCATGGCGTAGCAGGCGTGGTCCATCTCGTGGCAGTCATGGCCGAAGCGGTGACCCATGGAATCCAGCGTGCAGGTGTGCAGGATGCCGTAGTCGATGCCGTGGCGCTTCGCCAGCATCGTGAGCGTCGCGAACAGGTCGACGTCGCTCGGCGTCATCTGGTTCCTGGCGTTGTAGCCGGTCATGGTGTGGAAACGGCCATGCGTGATCGGCCCGCCGGGCTCGTCGAACTCCATGTCCTCGACAAGGTCGAATGGAAAGCTGCGGAAGAATTCCGACCAGTATGAATGGGTCACCGCGCCCGTTCTGCCGCCGGCCTTGCTCACCTCCGAGAAGATGTCCGGCTGCGCGACGCGAAAACGGTTTTCGTTGGAAAGGATGCCGTGCACCTGGGGCGTGACGCCGGTGTGGATCGAGGCGTAGCAGCAGGCCGAGGTCGACGGCAGCACCGAACGCATCTTCCAGACCTGCGCTTCGCCCGACTGCGCCCAGCCCTCGAGATTGCCCATCAGCCGGCGCCAGTTCCGGTAGGGCACGCCGTCGAGGATGATGAGCAGCAGTTTGGATTTCAGCGCCACGGACAGCTTCCTGTAATTGTCGGTCTAAACAAGAACGCCGCGCGTCCTCGGACACGCGGCGTTCGGAGAATTATACTGATATCAGGCGTTTAGCCAGCATTCACAGAGCGCGTAGCCGTCCATCATCTCGCCATTGGGGTTCTTGGCGTAGCCGCTGACCTTCTTGGTGTTGGCGGCGTCGATGAACTGGTTGAAGAACGGCACGATCAAACCGCCTTCATCGCGCATCAGCATCGCCATGTCCCTGTAGATCGCCTTGCGCTTGGCCTGGTCGAGCTCGGCGCGGGCCGAAAGCAGCATCTTGTCGAATTCCGGCCGTTTGAAGCGCGTGTCGTTCCAGTCGGCGGTCGAGAAGTAGCCGGTGGAATACATCTGGTCCTGCGTCGGCCGTCCGCCCCAGTAGGAGAGCGAGAAAGGCTGCTTGTTCCACACTTCCGACCAGTAACCGTCGCCGGGCTCGCGCTTGATCTCGATCTTGATGCCGGCCTTGGCGCAGCTCTGCTGGTAGAGCTGCGCGGCGTCGACCGCGCCGGGGAAGGCGACGTCCGAGGTGCGCAGCAGGATCGAGCCACTGTGGCCGGACTTCTTATAGAATTCCCCCGCCTTTTCGGGATCGAACTTGCGCTGCTCGATGTCCGACGAGAACAGCGGGTAGGCCTCGTTGATCGGGAAATCGTTGCCGGCCGAACCGTAACCGCGCAGGATCTTTTCCAGCATCTCCTCGCGGTCCATGGCGAGCTTCAACGCCATTCTGAGGTCGTTGTTGTCGAAGGGCGCGGTGTCGCAGAACATGTTGAACGGATAGTATCCCCGGCCCGACACGTTCTCGATGCTGACGCCAGCAATGCGCTTCACCAGATCGACCACCTTGGGCTCGACCCGGTTGATGAGATGCACCTGGCCGCCTTGCAGCGCGGCAAGACGCGCCGTGGCATCGTTGATGACGACGATCTCGATCTGGTCGGCATGGCCGGCCTTGTCGCCGCGCCAGTAATTGGCGAAGCGCTCGCCGCCATGCTTCACGCCGGGCTGGTTGACGGTGACCTTGTAAGGGCCGGCGCTGATGCCGGCGTTCGGATTGTCCTTGCCGCCATTCGGCTGGATGACTAGGTGGTAGTCCGCCATCAGATAGGGGAAGTCGGCATCGGCGTCGCCGAGCGTGACCACCACGTCCTTGCCGTCGGCCTTGATGCCCTTGATGTTCTTCAGAATGCCGAGCGCGCCGGATTTCGACTTCTCGTCGGCATGGCGCTCCAGCGTGGCGGCGACATCCTGCGCCGTCACCGTCTTGCCGTCGTGGAACTCGATGCCGTCGCGAACCTTGATCGTCCAGGTCTTGGCGTCGGCCGAGGCGCCGATCTCCTCGGCGATCAGGTTCTCGACGCCGCCGTCAGGCGTCAGGCGGACGAGGAATTCGCCCCATTGCTTGCAGAAGTTGAATGTGACCTGACTGAGATTCAGCGCCGGATCGAGACTGTTGGTCGATTCACCGCCCTGCAGGCCGGCCTTGATGATGCCGCCCTTCACCGGGCTCGCGGCGAAAGCCTTGCCGGCCAGTGTCGTCGCCAGCGCCGCCGAGACCCCGAGCGCCGCCGCGCGGCCGAGGAAATCGCGCCGCGAGATCCTGCCCTTGCCGGCGAGTTCGGCGAGATGATCGAGTTCCGTGTGCATGTCCTGCCCCCTTTGTTCGAGATTGATTTCGGCACGGGTTCTGCCCGTCCGCGGCGATCTTTCCCCTTCCCTGTTGCGGCCGCATGACAAAGGCTGCCATGGGGCGCCTTTGGCAGGCTAATTTCCGGCGCTCTCCATGCGCCGGCCCTTGATCGCCTTCTCCAGCCAGCCGATCTCCATCTCCGGCACCGAGGACAAGAGCAGGTCCGTATAGGCGTCGAAGGGCGGCGTCAGCACCTTGCTCTTGGAGCCGTAGCGCACGACCTCGCCGCGGTACATCACCGCGATCGAATCGGCGATCGACTTCACGGTCGCCAGGTCATGGGTGATGAACAGATAGGCGACTTTTTCGTGCTGCTGCAGGTTGAGCAGCAGTTTCAGGATGCCGTGAGCGACCAACGGGTCGAGCGCCGAAGTCACCTCGTCGCAGATGATCAGCTTCGGCTTGGCGGCGAGCGAGCGGGCAATGCAGACGCGCTGCTTCTGGCCGCCGGAAAGCTCGGCCGGATAGCGGTCGACGAAACCCTTGCCCATCTCGATCTCGTCCAGCAGTTCGGCGACGCGCTTGTCGCGCTCGCGGCCCTTGATGCCGAAATAGAACTCCAGCGGCCGGCCGATGATCGTGCCCACCGTCTGGCGCGGGTTCATCGCCACGTCCGCCATCTGGTAGATCATCTGCAGCTGGCGCAGATCCTCCTTCGGACGGTCGGCAAGGCGGTTGGCGAGCGGCCTGCCGTCGAAAGTGACGGTGCCTTCCTCCGGTGGCAACAGCCCGGTGATGGCGCGCGCCAGCGTCGACTTGCCGGAACCGCTCTCGCCGACGACGGCCAGTGTCTGGCCCGGATGGATGTCGACGGAGACGTTCTTCAGAACCTTGACATGGCCGCCACCATAGGCGGCGGTGACATTCTTCACCGACAGGAATGGCGTCGTGCCGGGCTTCTGTTCCTGGTGCTCGATCTCATGCACCGAGACCAGCGCGTTGGTGTATTCCTGGCGCGGCTCCTTGATGATCTGGCGCGTGCCGCCCCATTCGACCAATCGGCCATGGCGCAGCACCATGATCTCGTCGGAGACCTGGGCCACGACGGCAAGGTCGTGGGTGATGTAGAGGGCAGCCACATGGGTGTCGCGGATGGCGTCCTTGATCGCCGCAAGCACGTCGATCTGCGTCGTCACGTCGAGCGCGGTGGTCGGCTCGTCGAAGACGATGAGGTCGGGCTCGGAGCAGAGCGCCATCGCCGTCATCACGCGCTGCAACTGGCCGCCGGAGACCTGATGCGGGTAGCGCTCGCCGATCGTTTCGGGATTGGGCAGGCTGAGTTTCTTGAACAACGCGACGGCGCGCTTCTCCGCCTCGGCGCGTGTCGCGGTGCCGTGCAGGAGGGTTGCTTCGACAACCTGGTCGATCAGCTTGTGCGCCGGGTTGAAGGCGGCCGCCGCCGACTGCGCGACATAGCAGACTTCGCGTCCGCGCAGCGCCCGCACGCCTTTCGCTCCGGCCTTCAGGATGTCGCGGCCGTTGAGGATCACCTCGCCGCCGGTGATGCGCACGCCGCCGCGGCCATAGGCCATGGACGCCAGGCCGATGGTCGATTTGCCGGCGCCGGATTCGCCGATCAGGCCAAGAACCTTGCCTTTCTCCAGCGTCAGCGAAACGTCGTGCACGAGCGTGATCGTCTTCGGCGCCTCACCTGGTGGATAGACGGTCGCCTCGATGCGCAGATTGCGAATGTCGAGCAGCTTGCCTGG
>RXJA01000187.1 GCA_003963455.1 Hyphomicrobiales bacterium | reverse complement strand
GCAGCCATATCGGGCACAAGGAGTCCATGAAGGACACCGCGCGCGTGCTCGGCCGCATGTATGACGCGATCGAGTATCGCGGCTTCGCGCAGCACCAGGCCGAGCTGCTTGCCACCCATGCCGGCGTGCCCGTCTACAACGGCCTGACCGACGAGGCGCATCCGACGCAGATCCTCGCCGATTTCATGACCATGCGCGAATTCACGCACAAGCATTTGTCCGACATGACGGTCGCCTTCATCGGCGAGGGCCGGGACAATGTCGCGCAATCGCTGGCCGTGGGCGCGGCCAAGGTCGGCATCGACATGCGTATAGCTTCCCCCAAGGAGCTTTGGCCGGACGACGAGTTCTGCGCCCATGTGAGAACCCTGGCGGAGCGCAGCGGCAGCCGCTTCAGGCTGGACGAGGACGTGAAGAGCTGCGTGGAAGGCGCCGACTTCATTTACACGGATGTGTGGCTCTCCATGGGCGAGGACAAATCGGCCTGGCCCGATCGCATCCGTCTCCTGACACCCTATCGGGTGACGAGCGAGGTGATGTCGGCCAGCGGCAATCCGCACGTGAAATTCATGCATTGCCTGCCGGCGTTCCATGACACCGAGACCGAAATCGGCGCCTATGTCGCGCGCGAATTCGGGATCGACTGCATGGAGGTCACGGATCAGGTGTTCGAGTCGGGCGCCTCGATCGTCTTCGACCAGGCGGAGAACCGCATGCACACGATCAAGGCGCTGCTCGTCGCCACGATCGGCAACTGAGATGCTGATCGTCGTTGCCCTCGGCGGAAACGCGCTCCTGCGTCGTGGAGAACCGATGACCGCCGAAAACCAGCGCGCCAACGTTGCGCGCGCCGCATCTGTGCTGGCCGGCCTTGTCGGCGAAGGGCACTCGATCGTCATCACGCATGGCAACGGCCCGCAAGTGGGCCTGCTCGCGCTGCAGGCGGCGGCGACCCCGGATGGCGGGACATTCCCATTGGACGTGCTCGGCGCCGAGAGCGCCGGCATGATCGGCTATGTGATCGAGCAGGAACTCGGCAACCTCCTCAGGAACAGGTTGTTTGCAACCCTGCTGACGCAGGTGAAGGTGGACCCGCGCGATCCGGCCTTCGCAAGGCCGACGAAGCCGATAGGCCCGGTCTACGACGAAGCAACCGCCCGCCGGCTTGCCACGGAACGCGGCTGGCAGATCGCGCCCGATGGCGACAAGTGGCGCCGCGTCGTGCCTTCCCCCAGGCCGCTGGAGATCCTGGAGGCTTCCGTGATCTCGTTCCTTACCGAACGGGACGTTATCGTCATTTGCACCGGCGGGGGCGGCGTGCCGGTCGTGGAGGGAACCGACGGCAGCCTTCGCGGTGTCGAGGCCGTCATCGACAAGGATCTGGCAAGCTCGCTTCTCGCACGCCAGTTGAAGGCCGACATGCTGCTCATGCTGACGGACGTCGATGCGGTTTATGCCGACTATGGCACGCCGCAGGCCCGCGCGCTCCGGCGCGTCGCCACGACAGAGATATCCGGACGGAATTTTCCGGCCGGATCCATGGGGCCGAAGGTCGGCGCGGCAGTCGAGTTCGCCGAAGCAACCGGCAAGCCCGCCGCGATCGGCAAGCTCGACGATGCCCTGGCAATCGTCAGGGGCGAGCGGGGTACCTGGTTGGAAGCTCCGGCCAAGGAGGCATAGCTGATCGCGGGGACTGCGCGCACCGCGAGTTCGCTATATTGAACGTGCCCAATGTCGACTCGCCGAAGGGAGTCATGAAGCAGTTCGAGACCGCGGGAACCACCCGCGCCCGCATCAGAACCGTCCTCACCGGAATCTGGGCGTTGGGTTTCGTCTCCCTGCTGATGGACGTCTCGTCGGAGATGATTCATGCCTTGCTGCCGATCTATCTCGTCACCGTCATGGGAGCATCGATGGTAACGGTCGGCACCATCGAAGGCATTGCCGAAGCGACGGCCGCCATCACCAAGGTGTTTTCTGGCGCGTTGTCGGATTGGCTGGGAAAACGCAAGCTGCTGGCGGTCATCGGCTACGGCCTCGCCGCTCTCACCAAGCCGGTATTCCCGCTGGCTTCCTCGATCGGCTGGCTTGTGGCGGCTCGCTTTGTCGACCGTGTGGGCAAGGGGATTCGCGATGCTCCCCGCGATGCCCTGGTTGCGGACATCGCTCCCGTCGACGCGCGCGGCGCGAGTTTCGGGCTTCGCCAGGCGCTCGACACGGTTGGCGCGTTTGTCGGGCCGCTTCTGGCGATCGGCCTCATGTGGCTGACCGCCAATCAGTTTCGAATCGTGTTCTGGGCCGCGGTTGTTCCCGGCCTTCTGGCGGTCGTGCTGCTGGTTGTTGCCGTCCGCGAGCCGGCCCGGCCCACGGGCCTGCGCGAAGTGCGCGCTCCCTTGAGCCTGCCGGAGCTCAAGCGCCAGGGTTCGTCCTTCTGGCTGGTCGTCTGCGTGGCCACCGTGTTCACCCTGGCCAGGTTCAGCGAAGCCTTTCTCATACTGCGCGCGCAGGGCCTAGGCCTGCCGATCGTGCTCGCCCCGCTGGTGCTGGTGGTTATGAACGTGGTCTATTCGCTCTCGGCCTATCCGGCCGGCGCGCTCTCGGATCGCGTCAATCGCCTGACGATGCTCATTCTCGGATTCCTGGTCCTGATCGCCTCGGACATCGTGCTGGCGTTCCCCGGAAATCTGATGGGCGCAGCGCTGGGCGTGGGCCTGTGGGGCCTGCATCTGGGGCTCACGCAAGGCCTGCTGGCAACACTCGTCGCCGATACGGCCCCGGCGGAACTGCGAGGCACCGCCTTCGGGATGTTCAACCTGTCGAGTGGACTTGCGCTGCTGGCCGCCAGCCTGCTGGCGGGCACGCTCTGGGAGCTTTTCGGACCGAGCATGACCTTCCTGGCGGGCGCGGGCTTCACGGCGCTGGCGCTCCTCGGCCTTGGCCTCGTCCGTTGGCTGACGCCGACCCTCGGCAACGACGCGAGCACCCCCTCGCAAGAAAGCTCGGCGTCCAACCGGCCCTGATGAAGTTCCAGACGGCTTGTCGCGGAAATGCGGCTCCTGATCGTCCCAGCCGCCAGGATGCGCAATTGACGCGCATCAAGGCCGATCGGCGACAACGCGGCTATGGGAATCGGTCGGATAGTCTTGGAGACCACCATGGCTCATAAACAGGTATTGTTCCGCTCGGCGGCGCGCGAGAAGATCCTGCGCGGCGCGACCCAACTCGCCGACGCCGTGCGGGTGACGCTCGGACCGCGCTCGAAGTCGGTTCTGATCGAGAAGAAATGGGGCGCGCCCATCGTCTGCAACGACGGGGTGACGATCGCCAAGGAATTCGACCTGAAGGATCCGGAAGAAAATCTCGGCGCGCGCATGCTGAGGCAGGCGGCCGAGAAGACGGGCGACATGGTCGGCGACGGAACGAGCACTTCGACCATACTTGCCCACGCGATGTTCGCCGACGGCGTGCGCAACGTGGTCGCCGGCGCGAGCGCGATCGACATCAAGCGCGGCCTCGACCGCGCGACGAAGCGGGCGATCGAGACGCTCAAGCAGATATCGCGGCCGGTCTCGACCAGGCGCGAGAAGGAACAGGTGGCGACGATCTCCGCCCACAACGATCCGCTCATCGGCGAACTGATCGGCGAGGCCATGGAGAAAGTCGGTGGCGAAGGCGTCATCACTGTCGAGGAATCGAAGACCACCGAAACGGTCCTCGACGTGGTCGAAGGCATGCAATTCGACCGCGGCTTCCTTTCCCCTTATTTCGTGACCGACACCGAAAAGATGGAGGCGGTGCTGGAAGACGCGCTCGTGCTCATCGTCGAAAAGAAGATCTCCTCGCTCAACGACCTCATCAAATTGCTCGAGGCCGTGGCGAAATCCGGTTCTCCTCTGCTTGTGATCGCGGAGGACGTCGAGGGTGAGGCGCTGGCCACGCTCATCGTCAACCAGATCCGCGGCACGTTCAAGAACTGCGCCGTGAAGGCGCCGGGCTTCGGCGACCGCCGCAAGGCCATGCTGCAGGACATTGCCGTCCTGACGGGCGGGCAGGTCATTTCGGAGGACATCGGCCTCAAGCTCGAGAACGTGGCGATGGCTCAGCTGGGGCGCGCGAAGCGTGTGGTCGTCGACAGGGACAACACCACGATCATCGGCGGCAGCGGCGACCAGAAGGCGATCAAGGGGCGCGTCGAGCAGATTCGACGCGAGATCAGCGATACGACCAGCGATTATGATCGTGAGAAGCTCCAGGAACGGCTTGCCAAGCTCGCAGGCGGCGTGGCCGTCATCAAGGTAGGCGCGCCGACGGAAGCCGAGATGAAGTCCAGGAAGGAAGCGCTCGACGACGCCATCAGCGCCACCAAGGCGGCGGTCGCGGAAGGCGTGGTGCCCGGCGGCGGGCTTGCCTTGTTGCGCTGCATCGGCGCGGTGACCGAGGAAGAAGCGCGGTGCGAAGGCGACGAGCGCACCGGCGTCCAGATCCTCAGGCGCGCGCTCGAGATGCCAGTGCGCCAGATCGCCGAGAATTCGGCCGTCGATGGCGGTGTGGTCATCGCCAAGATGATCGAAGGCAAGGGAAACTTCGGCTTCGATGCCGGCCGCAAGGAATATGTCGACCTGGTCGAGGCCGGCATCATCGACCCGACCAAGGTCGTGCGCATCGCGCTGGAGAACGCGGTCTCCGTCGCCAGCGTGCTGCTGCTGACCGAAGCGACCATGACCGAGATTCCGGAGCCTGCGAAGGAGCGCGCGCTTGAACCGGAGATGCCGATGTAGCCAGCGCGAATGATGCCGAAACAGGAAGCAATCGCGCGGAGAGAAAGGAAGCTCGATATGGCAAGCAGAACCGGCGAGATCGAGGTCGGCATGGATCTGGCCGTAAGATGTCGCGTTACCGACACCTGGCAGGACGACCTGGGGCCGGTGGGTCAAGGTGTTTATCGAGGGCTATGACACGCCGGTCAAGTTGAAGGCGGTCCACTTCTACCCCTTCGATGATCACGACATTGCGCGAACCCAAAACGCGTCGCACTGAAACTGGACCCAGGTGAAGCGCCTCAGGTCCTTATTTCGATGTCTTATTTCGATGCATGTCATCGTCCCCTGAACCGCACTCCGGAGCGGCATGCCTCAGTGAGACATCAACACCGGCAAGCGCAGGTCCGACAGTATTCCCTCGGTTGCCCCGCCGAGCACGAAGTCGCGGATGCGTGAATGGCCCCATCCGCCCATGACGAGGAGGCTGCCATTGATCCTCATGGCGTGGTCCTGAAGCGCGGCGCCGATTTCGTTGCCGCCGGCGTGAACCGCCTCGGCCCCGGCCCGCAGACCTCGCGCCGTGAGACCATGCGCAAGGCGATCACCGATATCCTCGCGCGGCAGAACTTTCTCGTCCGTCACGGTGATGATCGATATTGCCGATGCCCGCTCCAGAAAAGGCCTGGCATCGGCCACGGCCCTTGCGGCCACGCGGCTGCCGTCCCAGGCGATAACCACATGATCCAGCGCGCCGACAACCTCGTCGCCCGGAAGGATCAGGGTCGGCCGGCCGGAGCTGAACACGACCTCCTCCGCGGTCATGCGGATGGACTCGGTATCGCGCGCCCAGCCCACCATGCAGAGATCAAAATAACGTCCTTCCCTGGCGGCGGCTTCCCCGATCAGGGCGGGCTGCGCCTTCAACTCCTGACGGGTCAAGGTGACTTTGCATCGCGCGGCTTCGGCCGCGGCTTCGTCCAGCAGGGCCTTGCCGCGGCTCCTGCTGGCCGCCTTGACCTCGCGGATCTTGGAGGGAAGATCGAGCAGGAAGCTGGACAAAGCGTTCGAAACATCCGGAATGTCGACATTGATGACCGCCACGTCCAGCATGGCGCCGAGACGGCTGGCCACCGCCACCGCGTTGGACACGACCTTCGGCCCCGGTGGGTCCGGATAGGTCGGCAGGAACAGGGATGCCAAAAGCTGCATAGGCTTGTCTCCTTCGAATTCACCCCGCCTGGCGGACACGGGCCGCCACGGCTATTCAGTTCGACAGCAGCCTGTGGAACGAGCCTGACTTGAGCAAGGATCGCGTCGCGCCACCGAACGCCCATTCGCGGAACCGGCTGTGGCCATAGCCGCCGGCCACGATGAGATCGGCCCCGACGCGGTCGGCCTCGACGATGATCGAGTCGCCCACCGATCCCCCGTCGCCTTCAAGCAACCGGGATCGGGCCTTCACGCCATGCTTCATCAGGAAGCGCACCACATCAGCCGCGCTATCCCGCGCGACGAGCGTTCCTTCCTCGGCCGCGTTGAAGACGGTCACCTCCTCGGCATTGCGCAGGAAAGGCATCGCGTCGACCACCGCCCGCCGCGATTCACGGCAATCCTTCCAGGCGACGACGATCCTCTCGCCTTTGAAGGCGGCGAGATCGTCGGCTGCAAACAGAACCGGCCTGCCCGCCGACAGCACCAACGCGCCCGGATCCACGGTTCTCTGGAAGTCGCCGGCGGCGGCCGCGGCCGGCGCTCCGGTGATGACCAGATCGGCCGCCCGCGCGTGGAGCGCCACGGCGCGCGTGGGATCGTCAAGTTCCGCGCGCCAGGACGCGCGCTCGTTGTCGCCGGCGACGGCGAGGAATTCCTCCTTGAGCTTTGCGATACGATCGTCGATCTCGAGGGTTCGCTGGCGCAGCACCTCGGCCACGGCGGGAGAGGATTCGCTGGGCGACACCAAAGTGGAAGGCTGGGCGGCCGCCACCGCGATCAGATCCGCCTCGAACATTCTCGCGATCTGCTGCGCCAAAACCAGGCGTGGCGTGGCCGGGGCATCGATATCGAGCTGGACCAGTATCGTCGTGTAGATCATATCCGGGCTCCATCAGAGACAGCCAGATCAGCACGGTCGAAAGCGTCCCGCTTTGATGTGCATCAACTTCGGTTCAGTCCGGGCAAGACAGGCCAAGGGCATCGAGTCCGGCCGCAAGGTGATCACCCAACAGCGGGTTGCCGCAGAGATAGTCGGCTGTGCGTCTGTTGTGGGCATAGGCGGCCTGCTGTCGAAACTCGTCCCAATCGCCCGCCCGGCCGTCATCCCTGCCGAGCCAAGTCAACGCCACGAGGTCGACCTGCTCGTCGACGGAGAGTTCCGAGATAAGCGCGCCGAGTTCTTCGCGCACGGGGTCATCCTCATGATCCTGAAGCACCGCAACTTCATTGTCGTCCGTGGGATTGGATCCCGCGTCCGGCTCGGTAACGGCAACCTTGACGTCGAATTCGTGGGCCTTGGCGATTATGAAGCAGACCTTGGCGACGGGAATTGCCAGTTCAGGGGCCTCGGCGTCTTCATTTCCGATTCCGCGCTTCATTCCAACAGCTCCTCTTCTCCCGCCATGGCCGTTCACGTGGATCGGTACCGTATCCAGGGACGGATCCACCCTTTCCTTGACGCCGATGCCGGTGATTGGGCCGCCATCATCGATCGAGGCTTCCGATGTAGGCGATGATCGCGTCGATCTGATCAGGAGTGGCCACGAATTCCGGCATATCCGGATGGCCGGTGGAAATTCCCTCGGCCAAGGCCTCCTCCAGGTCTTCGATCGGATAGCGGCGTTGCAGGGAACGAAACGGCGGAGCGTCCGGGTGGGTGCTTGCGCCAGTGCGGCCAACCGCATGGCAACGCGCGCAGTTCGCTTCGACCAGCCTCTTGCCATAGGCAATCCGCGAGCCATCGCCGGCCCAGGCAGGCAACGTGAAGGCGATGGCGGCCGCAAACGACAGGATCACGAATGCTGTTCGACGTTCCATGGTCCACCAAAATACGCGACGAATGAGCCCCGACCTTGACCTGGCTCAAATTGCCGAAGACGCCTATCGCTCGAGAACATAGGTGCCGGGCGCCGCGCAAATGGCCTTCAGGCCGCCTGTCGCGCCGGACCGGTCGGCCGCGACCTCGCGGCCGGAATGGCGGTTCAACCATTCAAGCCAGGCTGGCCACCAGGAGCCATATGCGACGGTCGCGTCCCTCGCCCATTCATCCGCGCTCGGACGGATATCCGCGTGGCGGCAGCTGAGCCGCCGGAAAGAGCGACCCGGGTGGCCGGGCTCGGAAACGATGCCGGCATTGTGCCCGCCGCTGGTCAGGACGAAATCGATGTCGGTATCGAAGAGATAAGTCAGCTTGAACACCGAACGCCATGGCGCGACGTGATCCGTCTCGGTGCCCACCGCGAACACCGGGGCTCGAATGTCCTCCAGATGGACAGGTCTCTCCTCGACGCAAAAGCGCCCCTCGACAAGATCATTGTCCAGATAAAGCTGCCGCAAATATTCCGACTGCATGCGAGACGGCATGCGGGTCGAATCGGCATTCCAGGCCATGAGGTCGGTCATCGGAGCGCGATCGCCAAGAAGATATTCGCGCACGATGCGCGACCAGACCAGATCCTGCGAGCGAAGCATCTGGAAAGCGCCAGCCATGCGGCGCTGATCGAGGGTGCCTTCGACCCACATCACGTCCTCGAGCAGCGTGATCTGGCTCTCGTCCACGAACAGGCCGAGTTCGCCCGGCTCTTCGAAATCGACCTGCGCCGCGAAGAGCGACAGGCTGGCGAGCCGCTCGTCGCCGTCACGGGCCATTGCCGACGCGGCTATCGACAGCAGCGTCCCGCCAAGGCAGTACCCTACCCCGTGAACCCGGCTGCTTCCCGTCGTCTCCCCGATCGCATCCATGGCGGCCATCACGCCGAGCCGGCGATAGTCATCCAGCGAGACCCCAGCCTGTTCGCTGCCAGGATTGCGCCAGGAGATGCAGAAAACCGTATAGCCGCTCTGGACAAGATAGCGGACCAGCGAGTTCCGCGGCGAAAGATCGAGGATGTAATATTTCATGATCCAGGCTGGAACGATGAGGACCGGCTCCTCCTTCACAGCGTCCGTCATCGGCGCGTAGCGGATCAGCTCAATCAGTTCATTCTGGAAGATCACCTCGCCCGGCGTGGCCGCGACCTCGATACCCGGCCGGAAGTTCTCCGCGCCAGCCGGCGGCTTGCCGTCGGCCAGACGAAGCAGGTCGTCAACCAGGTTGTTGGCGCCGTTGACGAAATTGGCGCCATTTTTCCGAAAGGTCCTGTCGATGACCTCCGGGTTGAGCGCCGGGAAATTGGAGGGTGAGACGGTATCCAGTATCTGCCGGCTGTAGAACTCGACGAGGCGCTCATGCCTTCTGGTGACTCCCGGAAGTCCGGTGGTCGCGTTGTGCCACCATTGCTGCGAAAGCAGGAAGGCTTGCTGCACGGCGTTGAAGGGGAATGCCTGCCACCCATGGTGTTGGAACCTCCTGTCTTGCGGCAGGGGCGTGATGGTCGGCGCGGCGGTTCCCATTGCGAACGCGCAGCGAAAAAGGAAATCGCTCAGCCTCGCAACCTTCTCGACCGCCTTGGTGGAGACCTCTGCCTGCTTTCCGGGCGAGGCGGACAGGTGCAGCAGCCAGTCCTGCCAGGCCTGCAGGAGACTGATCGGCGAAATGCCCGCGGTGAAGGCCGCAAACAATGCGTGCGAGAGCCTGTCGACATCGCGATAGACGCTTGCGGTTTCCCCATCCGGCAACGCCGGCGCGGGGAAACCGGCCGCGGCCGCGACTTCGCCGCGCCCGGACTTTTGCATTGTCCCCGACTCCCCAGCCTTGTCGTGAACATTCAAGACGGCGGCCCTACCGGCGGCTGATTTCCGCCTGCTTTTCCTCGGCGGCGACATTTCAGGTGGCTAGCGTTGCAGCGGCCATGTCGTTCATCGTCGTCTCCGCCTCCTTGCGGACTTGGCCGGCTGTCTCCGAAGCAAGTCTGGCGCCGATGGAGGCGAACTTGCCGGCTTCGTTTGCATAGTCGGAGGTGGCTTTCTGGACGAAGTTCGCGAACACGTCGAACGCGTCGACGAATTCGTCGCCGGCAGTCAGCTTTTCAAGAAGCTTCAGGTCGTCCTCGAACCGCCGCTTGAGGAAGGATAGGCTTTCAATCTGATAGCGCAGCAGCGCGCGGGTCGAATAGGCTTGCATCGCGGCGGTCGCCCGCATGAGCTTCTGGCCGGTTTGGGCGAAAGGGAGCAGCTCGGGCGCACGAAACTCTTCCGAATTCCAGATCATGGTGTCTTTCCCTTCGCTCTCGTTCAATTTCCTGGTTTCGGCTGGTGGGGTCGTGAGTGGCATTCAAAGTCATGGCCGGATGACAAGCGCTTGCTTCTTCTGAACGATGCCAGATCGAAATAGATCGCGCCTCCGGCGATAGAGCCGAGGCAGAGCACTGCAACCCACAGGAGGATGTCTTCGGTGGACACGGATAAGCCCCTTGTTCATCCTTTCGTTTTGAACATCGCACGTCCGGGGCAAGCTGGCATTGATCATGATCAATCCGGCTCGATCGCCAGTCGGCCCGGCATCCCGGCCCCGGCATCCCGGCTTTGACCCTGATCAAGGCGGGTGACGGCAATGCCCGCGACAAGTCATCGGGAACAAGCCTGTTGCAGATGCGAAGCGAGAGACGGATATGAAGGAATTGCCGCTTGCCGAAGTCTACCGGCTCATCGAACCCGGCCCGGTCGTCCTGCTTTCGACGCGATCCAGGCAAGGGCGCTCGAATGTCATGACGATGTCCTGGCACATGATGGTGGAATTCGCGCCGCCGACGATTGCCTGCGTCGTATCAAGCAATGACCTCTCGTTCTTCGCCTTGCGCCAAACGAGGGAATGCGTGATCGCGATCCCCGCCGTCGAGCTTGCGGAGAAGGTCGTGAAGGTCGGCAACTGCTCGGGCCGGGACACCGACAAGTTCGCAACCGCATGGTTCACGCCGCTTCCCGCCGAACAGGTATCGGCGCCGTTGGTGGCCGAGTGCTTCGCCAACCTCGAATGCCGCGTGGTCGATACGCGACTGGTCAACAGATACAATCTGTTCGTGCTCGAAGTCGTCAAGGCGTGGATCGATCCGGGACAGCCGAGGCCGAAAACCATCCATCACATCGGGAACGGCGCCTTCGTGGTCGATGGCGAAGTTGTCCATTTCGAATCCCGCATGCCGTGAAGTGAGTTTGATCCACATCAAGGCATGCGCGCTCCGCAAAAATAGGGTTCAGCGCATCGAGAACGATCAAACCGGAAGCGCGTGCGATGAGCTACAAGTCAATCCTGCTGAACCTCAATATTGACGGTCCGATCGAACCGCTCACGCGGATTGGCGTGGACCTTGCCAAGCGCTTCGACGCCCGTTTGATCGGATTTTGCGCCGCGGACGCTCCGTTGCCGGTGACAATGGCGCCCGAGGGCGCGGCCATCGCCGCCGAGATCTGGGAACAGTCGCGCGACGAAATCCGACGGCGCCTCAACGACCTGAAAGGTGAGTTCGGCGGTCTTGCGGGAGGAGCGGTCAAGACCGGCTGGTATGGCGAGGTGGAAAATCCGGACCATGCCCTGGCCAGGCGGGCTCGCATGGCCGACATCATCGTCACCGGCGCGGCTAAAGGCGCCTCTTCGGGCGATTCCTACCGCGCGGTCGATCCCGGGTCGCTGGTGTTGCGCGCGGGCCGGCCGGTCTTGGTCGCGGCTGATGGTGCCACGGATTTGCCGGCTCGCAAGGTGGTGGTGGCCTGGAAGGACACACGCGAAGCCAGGCGCGCGGTGGCGGACGCCGTGCCGTTCATGGCCCTGGCCACTGAAGTTATCGTCGCCGCGGTTGACCGCAATCCGGACGACTGGATCAGGGACAGCGTCGACGACGTGGCGAGCTTCCTGGCGGGTCACGGTATCAAGGCGCGCACCGAAATCATCAAGGCGGATGATGACGAGAACAATCGTCTGGTCGATTTCTTCGCCTCGGTGAACGCCGAACTCGTCGTGTCGGGTGCCTACGGGCACAGCCGATTAAGGGAGTGGGTGTTCGGCGGCGTTACCCGCTCGTTGCTGGACGAGGTGTGGCTCAATCGGCTGATGTCAAACTGACACTCTCACGCCGGGTCACGTGCTCTCGGCAAGGCCGGTCTTCACCGGTTGTCCGATCTTGCCGATCTCGCAACGAGGTGCTTCCGGCGGAAGCTCCAGTTGCTTCCATTCTTCCGCAAGAAGCTTCCTTAGGATCGAGCGCGTGTCCGGATCAGTCTCCGCTTCCAGGCGTTTCTCGAAACGGCGAATGTTCTCTTCATGCACGAACCTGTCGTAGCGCTTGGGCATTGCCGTCCTCCGTCCCTCAACGGGCCGCAGTGTGGAGAATGAACAAACGACAAGACAAAGATAAGACAGGGCCGCAAAAACGAAGTCACGTTTTCGCAACGTATCTTAAACTCGAATCTGGCGCGAAAGGGTTGTGTCTTTGCTGGCGCTCCGGACCGTCCGTTGGACGTTCCGGAATATCATCCATTGCTAGTAGCATGCCGGACTGACAGCATGCCGGGCGTCGATACAATCACCTCGTCGAATTGAAATGGTGCCGGTGCTCGCGGGCACTGACACCTTGACGTCGACGGGTGGCAAGCGCTTTCCGCCCGCCCGGTTGTCAGCCGATGGTGATCCGGTCTTCGACCGTCTTCACGCCCGCGGCCGACCAGGCCGCGCGCTCGGCCGCCCTGCGCTCCGACCAGGCATGCACCCGGCCTTCGAGCCTGACCGCCCCATTGTCGAGGACATCGACCTTGATCTCCTGAGCCTCGATCTCCGCATTGCGCTTCAACGCGTTCTCGATGCGCTGCTTGATGTCGTAGGTCGACGGTCGCGGCTTGATCTCGATCTGGTTGGCTACGCCAGTGACGCCGGCGAGGTGACGTACGGCATCTTCCGCCGCCGTCTTCTGGTATTGCCATTCGACCTTGCCGGAGAGCTTGACCCAACCATCCTGCACGCGGATCTGCACCGCGCCGTCTGGAATGGATGTGTTCCAGGCGATCGTGTGGACAGCGCGCTTGGCGATCTCGTCATCGGCGGTCCTGTGGGCGCCGACGGGGCGCACCTCCATTTCCTGGGCGATGGCTTTCACGCCCTTGACGTTTCGCACCACGTCTTCGACCTTGAGCTTCTGGGCGTAGGTCGGGACATGACCGGTCAGCGTCACGACGCCACTGTCCACCGCCACGCCGATATTGGCGGCATCGATGCTGGGCTCGAAGTCCAGTTCATCGATGATGTCCTGCTTCAGGATGCTGTCACTCATTTTTTTCCACCTCGCTGTTTCGGGGGATATTTCTTGCAACCTTGCAAATATGGGCCGTGCCCAGCGCCGCGACGTTGACTGCCGTCAAATGCCGATCGGATTTCGCAACGGACGCCATGGCGGCGCCGCGGCGCCTACCCCGCCGCGGTGACCTTCTTGGCCTGAGGAGCAACCAAGGCCGCCCGACGCAGCGGCGGGAAATCGTCGGGCGTGATCGTTTCGCGTTCGAGCAGCAGGCGGGCCCCGGCCCTGAGGTCATCCATCCGGGACCTGAGCAGTTCCTGCGCCGTCGCGAAGGCTTCGTCCAGCATCTGGCGGACGGCAACATCGACCTCCCGCGCGGTGGCCTCCGAATAATCGCGCTGGCGCAGCGACCCGTCTCCCAGCCATTGCTGCTTTTGTTCCTCGAGCACGGCCTGCCCCACGGCGGAACTCATGCCGAAGCGTGTAACGCTCTGGCGCGCGACGTCCGTCGCCTTGGCGAGATCGTCGGCGGCACCGGTCGAAACCTCGCCATAGACGACGTCCTCCGCCGCCCTGCCCGCCAGCAGCGCGACCATCCGCTCCTTCAGCTCGCTTTCCGTGATCAGGAAACGATCGTCGGTCGGGCGCTGCATCGTGTAGCCGAGCGCGCCGATCGAGCGCGGAATGATCGACACCTTGTGAACGGGGTCTGTCTTGAGAAGCGTGGCCGCCGCAAGCGCATGCCCCATCTCGTGATACGCGACCCTCTCGCGCTCCCCCGGATTGAGCAGCCTGCTCTTGCGCTCGGAGCCGGCCACGATGCGCTCCACCGCATTCGTGAAATCATCCATCGTCACCTTGTCGGCATTGCGCCGGGTGGCGAAGATCGCGGCTTCATTGACGAGATTGGCGAGGTCGGCGCCCGTGAACCCGGGCGTGATCGCCGCCACTTCACCGATATCCACGCCCGGCGCCACCGCGACGCCGCGGACATGCACCTTGAGAATGGCCTCGCGTCCCTTCCGGTCGGGCCTGTCGATCACCACCTGGCGATCGAAGCGGCCGGCGCGGGTGAGCGCCGGATCGAGGATTTCCGGCCGGTTGGTGGCGGCAAGAAGCACGATGCCGACGCGAGGATCGAAGCCGTCCAGCTCCGAGAGAAGCTGGTTGAGCGTCTGCTCCTTCTCATCCGCGCCGCCATAGCCGGCGAAGGGGCTTCGCGCCCGCCCGAGCGCGTCCAGCTCGTCGATGAAGATGATGCATGGCGCGGCCTGCCTTGCCTGCTCGAAGAGATCCCGGACGCGCGCGGCGCCCACACCGACGAACATCTCGACGAACTCGGAACCGGAGATCGAGAAGAAGGGCACGCCTGCCTCGCCGGCCACCGCGCGCGCCATCAGCGTCTTGCCGGTCCCGGGCGGCCCGACCAGGAGAATGCCCTTGGGGATGCGCGCGCCGAGGCGTCCGTATTTGTCCTTGTCCTTCAGGAAGGAGACGATCTCCTGCAGCTCGAGCTTGGCCTCGTCGACGCCGGCGACATCGTCGAAGGTCACGCCGGTCTGCCTCTCCACATAGACCTTGGCCTTGGACTTGCCGATGTTGATCAGGCCGCCCATTCCCTGTCGTTCGGCGAAGCCGCGGAAAAGGAACATCCAGAGCCCGAAGAAAAGCAGGGCCGGCAGGATCCACGAAAGGATCGTGGTGAGCCAGTTGCTGTCGGTGCCGCCCGACACCTTCACGCCGGCCTTCTCGAAGGCTTCGGCCGAAGCCGGATCGACGCGCGCGGCGACGAAGAGGGTTTTGCCGTCCTGCGGTTCCTTGAACTGGCCCTGGATCGCCGTTTCTGTCAGCGTCACCGAGGCGACCTTGCCCTCGCCGACCAGCCTCATGACGTCGCTGTAAGAGAGCTGCGCGACGTCACGCCAACCGAGCCACAGCTGGAACAGGCTGACCAGAACCAGCGCGAGGATGAAATAACCGATGTTGAAACCGTGCTTCTTGTCCATAAATGTCTCCGGCGAAATCCTGCTGTTCCGGCTGCGATCACCAAGCATGCCGATGCGGATCGGCTCGCCTCCCGCGCCAAGCAAAAGGCTGAAACTTCAGCGCAGCCTATCCGCGCGGCGCCCTCCAGACTTTGAGTTAAATCAAGGTGTCCCCCGTTCTGGGCACTTACAAACCCGCGGACTGTCTCCGGGTGCCCCATGAACGCTTCTGCGCCACCAAAATCCGATCTCCTGATCGAAACCAACCGGCTGTCGAAATCCTTCGCAGGCCGCGTGGTCGTGGATCAGGTCGACCTTCGGGTCCGCGCCGGCGAGATTTACGGCCTGATCGGGCCGAACGGCGCGGGCAAATCAACGCTGATCAAGATGCTGACGACGCTGCTGCCGCCAACCAGCGGCGACGCCTTCATCGCCGGCCTCGACCTGAGACGCCAATCCAGGGAAGTCCGCGCCGCCATCGGTTACGTGCCTCAGCTGGTGTCCGCCGACGGCGCGCTGACGGGATATGAGAACCTCCTGCTGTCGGCCCGCCTCTACCTGATCCCACGCGCGGAGCGAGCCGCGCGGATCAAAGAGGCGCTCGAAATGACGGAGCTCACGGACGCCGCCGATCGCCTCGCGCAGCACTATTCGGGCGGCATGCTGCGGCGCCTCGAGATTGCGCAGAGCACGTTGCACCGGCCCCGCCTGCTCGTGATGGACGAACCCACGGTCGGCCTCGACCCGGTGGCGCGCGACATCGTGTGGGACCATGTGCGCGACCTGCGCGCCCGTTTCGGCACCACCATCCTGGTGACGACCCATGTGATGCAGGAAGTGGACGCGCTCTGCGACAAGGTCGGCATTCTTCACCGCGGCAGGCTGGTCGAAAGCGGCACGCCCGCCGAGCTGAAGGCATCGATCGGCCCTGAAGCGACGCTTGACGACGTATTCGCCGCGATTGCCGGCAAGGACGCGGAAACATCCGGAGACTACCGTGATATCCGCCAGGCTCGCAGGAGTGCCGTCAATGGCTAGCCCGATCGCCCCCCTGGCGGATTTCGCCACCGAAGTGTACGCCGTCGCGGATGCCGAGATCAGGAAACTTCGCCATGATCCAAGCGAGCTCCTCACCCGGGCCATCCAGCCGGTGATCTGGCTGGTGCTGTTCGGCGAGGTGATGGCCCAGGTGCGCGGGCTTGCGTCGGGCAATGGCCGTTATCTCGACTTCCTCGCGCCCGGCATCCTTGCGCAGAGCGTTCTCTTCGCCGCGATTTTCTACGGCATCGCCGCCATCTGGGAGCGGGACCTGGGCGTGCTCCATCGCTACATGGTGAGCCCCGCGCCACGGAGCGCGCTGGTCATAGGCAAGGCCGTATCGTCGGCCGTGCGCGGGCTTTCGCAGGCGGTCATGGTCTACCTGCTTGCCCTCCTCCTGGGCATTGCCGTGAACCTCAATCCCCTGCATCTGCTGGCGGCCATCGGGATGATCGTGCTGGGGTCGGGATTGTTTTCGACATTCTCGCTCATCATCGCCTGTATCGTCAGGACCCGCGAGCGCTTCATGGGCATCGGCCAGGTCCTGACCATGCCGATCTTCTTCGCCAGCAACGCGATATATCCCATCGACATCATGCCGAACTGGCTGAAGGTCGTTTCGCTCGCAAATCCCCTGACCTATCAGGTCGACGCGCTACGCGCGCTGATGCTGACGGGCGGCGCAAGCAGGTACGGCCTTGGCGTCGACTTCATCGTGCTCGCCGCCATCGCCGCTTTGATGACCGCGATCGCGGCGCGCATCTATCCGCGCTTGACAATGTAGCCCTCCCGGCTGTGACTGACCCACGGCCATGAACATCGTCGACAAGAACATCAACGAAGCCCCAGCCGCCTCCGGGTTGCGGGGGTTGATCGGGCGCCTGAGAGAACATCCTCTGGCCCGTGTCGGTCCGGGTCTGATCACCGGCGTGGCCGACGACGACCCGAGCGGAATCGCGACCTACTCGCAGGCAGGCGCGCAATTCGGCCTCAACATGCTTTGGACGATGCCGCTTTGCTTTCCGCTCATGGCGGCGCTTCAGTCGATGTGCGCACGCATCGGCCGCGTCACGGGCAAGGGGCTTGCCGCGAACATAAAGGCGTTCTTCCCGCCGGTCGTGCTCAAATTCGTCGTCGTCCTGCTCCTGGTGGCCAACACGCTGAACATCGCCGCCGACATAGCGGCAATGGGCGAGGTCGCGGAACTCGTCACCGGCATGAACAGGCATCTGGCCACACTGTTCTTCAGCTTCGGCACATTGGTCCTGCAGGTGCTCGTTCCCTATCATCGCTATGTGAATTTCCTCAAATGGCTGACGCTTTCGCTGCTCGCCTACGCCGCAGTGCTGTTCACGGTCCAGGTGCCGTGGAGCGAAGTGGCGCTGCGCACCGTATGGCCCAAGCTTGCGCTCAATTCCGACACCGCCACCATGGCGGTGGCGATCTTCGGCACCACGATCAGTCCCTATCTCTTCTTCTGGCAGGCATCCGAGGAGGTCGAGGAGATGAAAGGCGATCCTCCCCTTATCGAGGACCCCGCCAGATCGGGAACGGAACTGCGCCGGTTGCGCTGGGACAGCTGGAGCGGCATGTTCTATTCGAACGTGACGTCCTACTTCATCATCCTGGCGACAGCCGCAACGCTGAACGTCGCCGGGGTCACGAACATCGAAACCGCGGCGCAGGCCGCCAGCGCCCTGCAGCCGCTGGCGGGCGATTTCGCCTTCGTGCTTTTCGCGACCGGGATACTGGGCGTTGGACTGATCGGCGTGCCCGTCCTGGCGGGCTCGGCGGCATACGCGCTGGCGGAGGCCATGGGATGGCAGGAGGGCCTCGAGCTCAAGGCCAGCGATGCGCGCGGCTTCTACGGCGTCATCGCCGTGAGCATCTTGGCGGCGCTGGTCATCCAGTATCTTCCCATCAACCCGATGAAGGCGCTGTTCTGGAGCGCCGTCATAAATGGCGTTGTCGCGGTGCCGCTGATGGTGGTGGTCATATTGCTGGCTTCAAGCCGCTCCGTCATGGGCCCTTTCACATCCGGCCGGCCGATCGTCATTCTGGGCTGGACAGCAACGGCGGTCATGGCCGGCGCGTCGATCATGATGCTCCTGCCCGGCTGATGCATGTCGCCCCGAAGCGCGCAACGGATTCCGGCACTGGGGCCTCCTTGAGCGAAATCAAGGAACACCCCTTCGCCGAACCTATGTTGAAATCGCCGCGCTCGTCTGTCGATGCGGACATCGGTTGGAATTCTGGAGATGCAGCCGTGCCATACGCGTCAATCGAGGACCTGCCCCCGCCAATCCGCGAATATCTTCCCCCGCATGCGAGAGAGATCTACCGGTCCGCGTTCAACAACGCCTGGGACGAATATGCCGGCCGCGGCGAGAGGCGAGAGGAAATCGCCCATCGTGTCGCATGGGCCGCGGTGAAGCATCGCTGCCGCAAGGAAGGAAATGCGTGGGTGCCGCTGTAAGCGACTCTTTTCGATGCATTGACCGAAATCAAATTCTTCTCGGCAAATCCTTCATATGTCTGGCGACAGGGGATGTGAGGTAATTTTGCTGAATGAGAAACGCCGTCGCCAGGCTTGTCGACACCTGCAACGCCGAAAGAAGCAAGGGATCTGACTTTCCAACCATCTGGAGGGATGTGTTGAAGGCGCACCCATGTGTGCGCGGGCAGCCGGTGCAAGACAGTGGAGAGAGTGGTCCCCTATTGAAAATTCCTTTGATCACAGGCCAGTTCCTCCTGTTCCTGGGCTCGCATTTCTCCCTCTTGTGAGCCGGGCACCCTAACGATCCGTCGATCGCTTGGATCGTCTCCTGACGGACTTGATTCCGATCAAGGTCGCGGCGCCCCCCTTGCTGTTCTGATGGTGGCGACATTCAACGGAGACGCTAGAAATGGTCGGCATCACCCTAAGCCCCGAACAGATCCGAACCGCTCCGCCGGCGGTCCGGCAATGGCTGGAACATGAGATCGCGCATTCGCTGGGACTTGGTCCGTCAGCGGAACCAGGTCCGCCCGACGCGCCGCATCTGGCCGCCTGCAGCCCGCAAGAGGCGATGGCGATCTATGCCTCGATCAGGAGCATGCTGCCCGTCGTCAGCGTCTTCCTCGAACTCGGCCGCGAAGGGACCGCGATCGGCGACCAGGGCCTCGTGGCCTTCCGGCTTGCCGACATGTTGCGCGATACGCGCCTGCCCGATCCGCGGCACCTCGCCACTTGCCTGGACGTGATCGACCGCGCCTTCCGCCTGGCGCGCGGCGACGATCACGCCGTGCTTTCGATCCTGGACCCCAGAGGCTACTGCATCGTCGCCGAGGCGACCCGGCGGAGCGTCCTCGCCGTATGGGAGCAGGAAATGGCCGTGCAGCAATTGCCGGATGGCGCGGAGCTTGAAGGCGTCGAGGTTTCGCCGGCGGAGCCTTTCTCGACTTCGGGCGCGCTGCCGCCGCAATCGATCCACCTTGGCCAGCCTCTCAGCGAACCCGTTTCGCGGCCGGATGGCCAGCGAAATTAAGAGGCGGCCGCTTCCACGGCCTGCGACCGGGGCCGCGAGAAAATCAACCCGGTTGCGCAACACCGTTGATGGCCGGATTGCGCCGGTCGCCGGTCAGCCGGCCGTCGACCAGCTCGATGACGCGATCGCATTGGGCGGCGAGGTCGTGGTTGTGGGTGACGATCAGGAAGGTCGTGCCTCGCTCGAGGTTGAAGCGGCGCATCAATCCGAACACCCCTTGGGCCGAAGCCGTGTCCAGGTTCCCGGTCGGTTCGTCCGCCAGAACCAGGAGCGGATTCATGGCCAGAGCGCGCGCTACCGCGATGCGCTGTTGCTGGCCGCCCGACATGTTCATCGCGCGGGTATCGCGCCACTTCACGAGGTCAACCTGATCCAGCAGTTCGTCGGCGCGCTCTTCCATCGCGGCATCCGGCCGGCCGCGATCGACGAGCATCGGCATGACGACATTCTCGCGGGCCGTGAAGGCCGAGATGAGGTGATGATACTGGAACACGAAGCCGATCGAGTGCCCGCGCAGCCTGGTCAGCGCCGCTTCGTCGAGCGACGTCGTGTCATTGCCGTCGATGAACAGGCGGCCCGACGTCGGGCGATCGAGCAGACCGATAATGTTGAGAAGCGTGCTCTTGCCGCAGCCTGACGGCCCCATCAGCGCGACGAATTCACCCGCCTTCATTACCAGGTCGATGCCGTGCAATATCTCGGTCTCGACCGGGCTGCCGACGTTATAGGACTTGCGGATCCCATCGAGGACGAGGAGTTCAGCCACGGATCGCCTCCACCGGATCAAGCCTGGCGGCGCGAAGAGCCGGAACCATCCCGGCCAGCACCCCTGTGGCCGTGGCCAGCAGCGCCGAATACACGAACAGGCTGGGCTCGATAACCAGCGGGAAGAGCTCCGTCCCGTTGGCCTGGCGCGCGAGGTTGTACCATGCGAACAGCGCAATGCCCCCCAACAGGCTGCCGATAAGCGACCCAAGAAAGCCCAGGACGCCGCCCTGGATGAGGAAGATCCGCAGGATCTTGCCGCGCGAGCTGCCCATGGCCCGCAGGATGCCTATGTCCTTGGAGCGCTGAAGCACCGAAACGATCAGGACTGCGGCGATGCCAAACGCCACCGAGAGCCCGACGAAGACGCGAATGAGCAGGCTGGAGAGGGTTTGCGCCCAGATGGCCGTGAAGAACTGGGCGTTGGTGACAATCCAACTCTCGGCTTTCACCGGCAAGACGGCGCCGATATCCTGGGCGATCGTCTCTGCCGCGTAGACATCGTCGACCGTGAGGTCGATTTCCGTGACGCCGCCGATCAGGTTCAGCAGGCTCTGCGCGGTCCGCAACTGGACATAGGCGTTGCGTTCGTTGGCCCCTCTGTTGCCGAGGTCGAAAATTCCCCGGATGGTGAGGATGCGGCTCCCCCCTGTCCCCGTCGTGACGTTAAGCTTGTCGCCGACCGTGGCGCCGAGATCATTGGCGAGGTCGATGCCGACGAGAATGTCGTCGGTTCCCGGGCTGGACTCGCCCGCGATGATGTAGTCAGGCAAGCGCACGATCCGGAAATAGTCGTCGGGCTCTATGCCGAGAATGCCTATGCTGCGGCTGGCGTCGCCGCGCACGGCGAGCGCCGAACCCGATACGGAAGGCGTCGCGACGACGATGTCGGATCGGGCCCGCATGCTGGAGAGGATCGTCTGCCACTGGTCGAGCGACAATATCCGCTGCGTGGGCCGCTGCACGATGGCCGCCTCGACCACCCCGTCAAGCTGGCGCAACGGGCGCGCCACCTCGTCCGGGGGCTTGAGCTGGATCTGCGGCTGCGAGGTGAGGACCCGGTTGGTGAAGTTCGCCTGGACGCTGGCGAGCATCGCCGACATGAAGACGATCACGCCCACGCCGATGGCTATGCCGCCCAGGATGAATCCCGTCTGCATACGCCCCTCGCTCAGGAAGCGCAGGGCGGCGATCCAGGCAAATGTCAGCCAGCGTCTCATGAATTCACCGGGCGGATGCGTTGGCCCGCCTTGACTCCCGCCGCGACCGGCACGACGAGCTCGCCCTGCGTCAGGCCACCCAGGATCTCGACCTGATCGGCCGCGCGCAATCCCAACTGGACCGGCTGCTCGCGGACACGGCCATCCCGATAGACCAGAACCCAGGGCGCACCGGAAGTGGATTCGTGGACGACACGGGCGGGAACGATCAGGGTCGACGGCCTGCGGGCGACCGCGATGTCGACCGAGGTCGTCATGTCCTGGCGCAGATAGAGCGGCGGGTTCGCGACCGTGAGCTTCACCTCGACTGAGGCGCGGGTGATGTCCACGGAGGGATTGATGTATGTCAGCGTGGCATCGAAAAGCTTGTCGGGATAGGCATCGGCCGAAGCCCGCGCGGCCTGGCCCAATTCGAGCAGTCCGAGGTTCTTCTCGTCGATCTGCAGCACCAGCTCTATGCTGCCGCTCGGAGCGAGAACGAGCAGCGCCGTCCCCGGCTGAACCACGGTTCCACGTTCGACGCTGCGCGTGATGAGAACTCCGTCGCGCGGCGATCTGATCGTGGCGTAGTCGAGGCGCGCCTTGGCCGTGGCGAGATTGGCCTTGGCTTGATTGAGCGCGGTCTCCGCCATCACATAGTCGCTTCCGCCGGGCCGCGACGTGTAGACCTGCAATTCGGCCGTACGAACCTGCGTTTGCGCGATGTCGAAGTTCTTGGTGGCTTCGTCGAGTGTTTGCTTGGTGCCAAACCCGGATCTGAACAGATCCTCGGCACGCTGGTAGGCGGCGCGGGCGTCGACAAGACTGGCTTCGGCCTGCTTCTGCGCCTGCTCGGCCGCCGGCAATGTAAGCTCCCGCATCTGACGGACCCGCGCCTCGGCCTCGGCCACCGCGCCCTCGGCGGCGATCGCCGCCGCATTCAGCTCGCTGGGTTCGAGCTCGACGAGCGGCTGGCCCTGCTTGACGGTCTGGCCTTCGCTGACGAGGACATCCCGCACGGTGCCGGTGATCTGGCTTGCGATGTTCACGCGATACGGAGATTCCACATGGCCGCTGGCGACCACCGTTTTCACCAGGTCGCCGCGCACCACCGGATAGACAACCACCGCAGGGCCGATGAGCCAACGCGCAAGGAGCCACGCCGCCACCGCCGCCGCGAGCAACAGTCCGGCGACAAGCCATTTGTTGGCGGACAGGAAGGAGAGGAAGGTTCGTCTTAACGGCCCCAGGGCCCGGGGGTTGAACTGCGTGTTTGCTTGCAGCATCGCGATCTCGTCCAAACAATCCGTCGGATGCTAGGGCGGAGTCGCGTCCGACGTTTTGCGTCAGATCAATTGTCTTGAGGTTCGCGCCACCAATCGCGCGTCCGGACCGCGGGCTGTCGTCAGCGTCCTGTCAGGCGCCGCTTGCTAGACGGCGCTCGCGACCGATCATGTTTCAAAGCAGCCGCCAGCCGTGGTCGCCGGACGGCGGACAGGAGCACTTCGAATGCAGTTTCTGAGAATTGGACTGGCGTTGACCACGCTGACGGTTGCGGCCCCGGCGTTCGCGGATTCCATGATCAACGTCAAATTGTGGGACAAGGATGGCGACATGAACGCCGATGCCAAGATGGGGATGGGCATGCCGGCGAACATGAGCATGGCCATGATGAAGATTCAGCTCGACAAGAAGGTCGTGCCGGCCGGCAAGGTGACCTTCGACGTGACCAACACCTCGAAGGCCACGGTCCATGAAATGATCGTCGTGCCCGTGACAGACCCTCAAAAGACAACGCTGCCCTACATTTCGAACGAGAACCGTGTCGATGAGGACGCGGCCGGCCATCTGGGCGAAGTCTCGGAACTCGATCCGGGCAAGTCGGGCTCATTGACGCTCGACCTCAAGCCGGGCTTCTACGCTGTCTTCTGCAACATCCCCGATCACTTCATGAACGGCATGTGGGCCACCATCAAAGTTCAGTGAGACGGCACCGGGCACGCCCGCCGGCGAGACGAGGCGTGCCCGGCCACGAAAACCGCGCTCGCGAGCTGTCAATGAGGCGAGCGGAGCCTCGTCAGGCGGCTTCTATGGCGCTCTTGATCGACGTCACGGAATGCTTGACGAAGTCCTTGGCGATCTCGCCGACGAGCTTGGCGCTCAACGCTGGCTGATAGTGCCTTCGCATCTCGCCAAGCGTGCGCGGATCGGCGATCACCAATACATGCTCGCAGGCTTTCTCGTGGGCCTGATGGTTCAGGTAGTTCGCGATCGATGCGGCAAAGTCGTCTTCTCCCAGCCGGGATTCGTCCGGATTGGCGGTTGAACTGCGATGCCTGCCGCCGGATCCGGCGTGAGCCATTTCAAGGACGGAATCCTCTGCTTCGACCAGCTCGAGATGAGGTTCGTGTCCCTTGTTTTGAAACAGACGCAGGCTCTTGCCATCAGTAACCGCGACAAGAGTGCCGTTATTCAGGATCATGTTCTTCTCCGAAGCCGGATCGCCAAGCGCCGTAGCGCCGCCGATCATTTCATTATTGCCATTTCCAAACAGGTAACCCCGGACAGAGCCGCATCGCTTTGACCTCGATCAAAGCCGGGGCAAGGCTGCGAGCGATCCGTGATGGCGGAAGATACCGCGGGCAATCCACCCGGCTAAGTCGGGCAGAAGGCGGAATGCAGCGCCTCGATGACAGTCAGCACCTCCGGGCGGGTTATCCGATAGTGAACCGTCGTCCCCTCGCGACGGGCCTCGACCAGCCCGTCGGCCCTCAGCCGCATGAGCTGTTGCGACATCGGCACCTGATCGATGTCCAGGAGCTCCCGCAGCTCAGCCACGGAGCGCTCCTCGTTGCCGAGCGCGCACAGCACAAGCAAGCGCTGCGGGTGGGAGAGGCTCCGAAGCAGTTCCGCGGCCTCTCCCGAGGCAGGGATCATATCTCTTACATTCATACTCTTGAATTTATGATCTTTGAATGTTAGATGCAAGCTCACCATCCGGGCACCGTTGAAGCCTACATCCTACAATCGTGCCGGCCCATTTGGAAATTTGAGCCTCATCAATGCAGGGCGCGGCCTTCCCGCGCAGTGTGCAGCGAAAGATCAAAATATCGGGAGGATCCATCATGTCACACATCGTCGTCCTCGGAGCAGGCCTCGGCGGCACCATCATGGCATACGAAATGCGCGACAAGCTACGCCGCGAAGACCAATTGAGCGTGGTGACGCTTGGCACGTCCTATTCCTTTGTACCTTCCAATCCCTGGGTGGCCGTCGGCTGGCGGGAGCGCGACGACGTCACCGTCGATCTGGCGGACACCTTCAAGCGGCGCGGTATCGCCCTGCGTCCCGAAGGCGCGAAAAAGGTGCATCCGAAGGAAAACCGGATCGAACTCAATGACGGCTCCTTCGTCGACTACGACTATCTGATCATCGCGACCGGCCCCGACCTTGCCTTCGACGAGGTGCCGGGCCTCGGGCCTGACGGCCATACACAGTCCATCTGTCATATCGACCATGCCGTCGCCACGCATGCGCGGTTTGACGAACTGGTTCGAAA
>RXJA01000149.1 GCA_003963455.1 Hyphomicrobiales bacterium | reverse complement strand
GAAGCCGAACACGACCTGGACGCCGGCGCGTTCGAGGTCGCGCGCCCAGCGGATGTTGGCCTCCTCGTCGAAGCGCGCCTTGAGCTCGACCAGCGCCGTCACCGACTTGCCGGCCTCGGCGGCATCGATCAGCGCGCGCACGATCGGGCTGTCGTTCGAGGTGCGGTAGAGCGTCTGCTTGATCGCCACCACTTCCGGGTCGGCGGCGGCCTGGCGCAGGAACTGCACCACCACATCGAAGGATTCGTAGGGGTGGTGGACGATGATGTCCTTCTCGCGGATGGCGGCCAGACAGTCGCCGCCATGCTCGCGGATGCGCTCGGGGAAGCGCGGATTGTAGGGCGTGAACTTCAGGTCGTCGCGCGGAATGGCGACGATCTCGGAGATCTGGTTGAGCGCAAGCGGTCCGGTGAGCACGCTGATGCGGCTCGACGAGACGCCGAGCTCGCCGGCGACGAAATCGCGCAGTTCACCCGGCATCAGCGTGTCGAACTCGATGCGGATCACCGAACCGCGACGGCGCCGCTTCAGCGCCGTTTCGAAGAGACGCACGAGATCTTCCGACTCTTCCTCCACCTCGATATCGCTGTCGCGGATGATGCGGAACGTGCCGGAGCCCTTGACCTCATAGCCGGGGAAGAGCTTGCCGATATAAATGCCGACCGCCTCCTCCAGCGGGATGAAGCGGACATGGTTCTTGCGGTCGGGCAGGCGGATGAAACGCTTGAGCGCCACCGGCAGGCGCAAGAGCGCGCTCATCTCCTCGCCATTCTTGCGATGGCGCAATTGCAGGGCGATGGAAAAGCCGAGATTGGGGATGAACGGGAACGGATGCGCCGGGTCAATGGACAGCGGCGTCAGCACCGGGAAAACCTGTTCCTGGAAATGGTCTTCCAGCCAGGCCTTCTCGTCCTTGGTCAACGCGTCGCGGGTGATGCTCTCGATGCCTTCCTTGTTGAGCAGGGCCATCAGCGCCGAGAGGCTCTTCTGCTGATCCTCCTGCAGGCGCTCGACCTCGCGCAGCAGCTGCTCGAGCTGCTGCTCGGGGGTGCGCCCGTCGGGGCTTTTCAGAACGATACCCTCGCGCACCTGGCCGGCGAGGCCGGCGACGCGGACCATGAAGAACTCGTCGAGGTTGGCGGCCGAGATCGACAGAAAGCGCACGCGCTCGAGCAGCGGATGATGCTCGTTGAGCGACTCTTCCAGCACGCGCCGGTTGAACTGCAGCCAGGAAAACTCGCGGTTGACGAAACGGTCCGGATTGCCGCCGTCCGGGCTCGCCGCCTCGACGGTGATGAACTCGCTCTGCACAGGCTTCAGTTCGTTCATGGTTTCCCGCTCTTGGCCGCAACCGTCCCTAAGGCGCGCCGCACATGCCGTTCAGCGACGCTCTACCATCTGTTTGTGACGCATGATCGTCACGGAATCGCTCCGTGCCCGGCCCATGCGCTTAACCGGCTCAACTTATCCTCTGCCAGCCTTTTGCGACAGTTTGATTTCATCGATCTTGCAAACTGGCCTGTTATGCTCCAGATGCAGACTGGTCACACCCACTGGCCGAACCCGATTGGAGACGACGATGGCAGGCGGCAGCATTCCCCATTTCCAGAACGACGCGGGCCATACGGTCATCGAGATCGGCGTCAGGGAGTTCATGTGCACCGGCGCCAACCCGCCTTTCGACCATCCGCATGTGTTCCTCGACATGGGCGACGACAATGAAAAAGTCTGCCCCTACTGCTCGACGCTCTACCGTTATTCGCCCTCGCTGAAGGCAACGGAAACGCGGCCGGCCGGCTGCCTCTATGTCGATCAGGCTGCCTGAGCCTGCAGATCATGAATGACTGCTAGATCATGAGTGAGGCAAGGTCCCGGCAAATCGTCATAGCCGGGGCAGGCATTGCCGGGCTGACGGCAGCGCTCGCCTTTTCGGCGCGCGGCTTCCCGGTGAAACTGTTCGAGCAGGCAAAGCAGCTTCAGGCGGCCGGCTCAGGGCTCCAGCTATCGCCCAACGTGACCCGCATCCTGCGCCGGCTTGGCGTGCTGGATCGTCTGTCACCCAACGCGGTCCGGCCCGAAGCGGTGGTGCTGAAGGACGCGAGAAGCCTGCGCGAGCTGGCGCGCGTTCCGCTTGGCCAGGCGGCCGAGCAGCGCTGGGGCGCGCCCTATCTGGTGGCGCACCGCGCCGACCTGCAGGCGGCCCTGATGGCCGAAATGGCGTCGCGGCCCGATATCGAGCTCGTCACCGGCGCGCGGGTGACCGGCATCGCCGCCGACCCGCGAAGCGTAACCGCGACGGTCGAGATCGACGGCCAAGCCACGTCGGTCGCGGGCGGGCTGCTGGTCGGAGCGGACGGCGTGTGGTCCTCGGTTCGCGCCGCGCTTGCCGGCAGGGACGCCGCCTTCGTGAAAAGCCGCTTCTCGGGCCGACTGGCCTGGCGGGCCACGGTGGCGGTCGACAGCGCCGCCGGGCGGGCTTTTGCCGAGATCGGCGCGGCAGGCTGCGTCACCACCTTCCTGCATCCCGGTTTCCACATGGTCGCCTATCCGGTGAGCAAGGGCCGCGTCGTCAACCTCGCCGCCTTCACCAAGGGCGAGCGTATCGCGGAAGGCTGGACGGGTCACGCCGATCCGGCCATCCTGTCCAATGCAATGCGTGGCACCGCAGCGACGCTAGCGAGGCTCGCCGCGCTGGCCGGGCCGTGGACGGCGTTTCCAATGCATACCGTCAGGCAACAGCGCTGGATGGTTCCGCAAGGCATCGCGCTGATCGGCGACGCCGCGCATGCCATGACGCCGTTCGCGGCGCAGGGCGCGGCCATGGGGATCGAGGACGCCTCCATGCTTGCCAATCTGGTCGCCGATTTTCCCGGCGACACGGATCGTGCTCTCACCGCCTGGGAGAATCTCAGGCAACCGCGCGTCGAAAAGGTGCTGAAGCGCGGCGCGCTCAACCGGACGGCCTGGCACGCCTGGGGCCCCGTTGCGGTCGCCCGCAATCTGGTGCTGGCGACGCGGCCGGCGGAGAAGCTAGCGGCAGACTTGGACTGGCTCTACGGGTGGGAAGAGCGGAAGGTGGTGCGGCCGTAGGACTCCCCGATACCGCGTCAATTATACAGCCGCATCGACCACCACAGCGATATCGGCAGCGGGTTCCACCAGCCGGTGCGCAGGCCAGCCGTGCGCAGTGCCGCCGCCGTCCAGGTGTTGCAGCCGACCAGCGCGTTGAAATGGCCGTTGGCCTCATAGAAACGGTCGAAGGCGGAATAGCCGGCATTATCGATTGCCATCGGCCCGTTTGGTCCCTGCCGGAAACTCGCCGCGATGTAGTCGAGGAGGGCCGAGAAATGCGCTTCGTCGATGTCGAAGCCAGCGACATCCGGATGCGGGTCCTTGATCGCGCCTGCGACGCCGGCATGCATCACCGAGGCATCGAGGGTCAGCGCCTTCACCACCGGCGCGGCCTTCAATTGCGACCAGGTCGGCGTCTCCAGGTAGAAGGCGCGGCCACCCCAGCCGAAGACGATGTAGCGAGCTTCCGGCGCATCGATCGGGAGACCGGCGCCGGCAAGAAAGGCGAAGCGCCGGCGAACGCCGTCATCGAGGGGAACAGCGATGTCGGTGTGGATAGGGTTCTTCAGCACCAGTATGTGGCGCGAGCCCTCGCCCGCGGCCGCCGCCGGCCAGAGCGGGCGCGGCACCAGCATGCCGAGCGCGGCGGCAAGAACCACCGCCGCGACGAGCAGTGCCAGGTATTGCAGGGCTTTTCTCATCGGGCGCGATAAGTCGGTCGCCTCGCGATTTCGTCATCCTCGGGCTTGACCCGAGGATCCATGCCGTGAGGTCCGTCATCAAGTGCGGCGGAGTAGAATTCTGAGCCGTTGCAAAGCTTTAGCGTAACGGCATGGATCCTAGGGTCTGCGTGCGTCGCTTCGCTCCTTGCTACGCCCTAGGATGACAACCGCGTGGTTGCTGCGGGCCTCCGAGACTGTCACCCAGTAGCCCGCTCAGTGCAGGATCTGCGACAGGAACAGCTTCGTGCGCTCGTGGCGCGGATGATCGAAGAACTCGGCCGGCGTGTTCTGCTCGACGATCTGGCCCTGGTCCATGAAGATCACGCGGTTGGCGACCTTGCGGGCAAAGCCCATCTCGTGGGTGACGCAGAGCATAGTCATGCCCTCTTCCGCAAGCCCCACCATCGTCTCCAGCACTTCCTTGATCATCTCCGGATCGAGCGCCGAGGTCGGCTCGTCGAACAGCATGATACGCGGGTTCATGCACAGCGAGCGCGCAATCGCCACGCGCTGCTGCTGACCGCCGGAGAGCTGGCCCGGGTACTTGTTGGCCTGCTCCGGGATCTTGACGCGCTTGAGGAAATGCATGGCGATTTCCTCGGCCTGCTTCTTCGGCATCTTGCGCACCCAGATCGGCGCCAGC
>RXJA01000432.1 GCA_003963455.1 Hyphomicrobiales bacterium | reverse complement strand
ATTGAGGCCGTTGCGCAGGTGATGGTCGTCGACCAGCGCCTTGAGGCCCTTGTCGGCGAGCTGCAGGCCATAGTGCAGCGTCGCGTTGTTGAGCGCGTGGGCGGACGTGACCGGCACGGCGCCGGGCATGTTGGCGACGCAATAGTGAATGACGCCGTCGACCTCATAGGTCGGATCGGCATGGGTCGTGGCATGCGAGGTCTCGAAGCAGCCGCCCTGGTCGATCGCGACGTCGACCAGCACCGACCCCTTCTTCATGCCGGACAGCATTTCGCGGGTCACGAGCTTGGGCGCGGCGGCTCCCGGGATCAGCACGGCGCCGATGACGACGTCGGCCGAGAAGCATTCCTCTTCCAGCGCTTCCACGGTCGAATAACGCGTATGGACACGGCCGCCGAAGATGTCGTCGAGCTGGCGCAGGCGCGGGATCGAGCGGTCGATGATGGTGACGTCGGCGCCAAGGCCGGCTGCCATCTTGGCCGCATGCAGGCCGACGACGCCGCCGCCCAGCACGGTGACCTTGCCGGGCAGCACGCCGGGCACGCCGCCAAGCAGCACGCCGCGGCCGCCATTGGCCTTCTGCAGCGCGGTGGCGCCGGCCTGAATCGACAGGCGGCCGGCGACTTCCGACATCGGCGCGAGCAGCGGCAGGCCGCCCCGGTCGTCGGTCACCGTCTCATAGGCGACGGCGGTAACGCCCGAGCCAAGAAGACCCTTGGTCTGCTCCGGATCCGGAGCCAGGTGAAGATAGGTGTAGAGGATCTGGCCGTCGCGCAACTGAACCCATTCGTTGGGCTGCGGCTCCTTGACCTTGACGATCATGTCCGACTTGGCGAACACGTCGGCCGCCGTCTTGGCGATGATGGCGCCGGCGGCGCGGTAGGCATTGTCGTCGGCGCCGATGCCGCCACCAGCGCCTGTCTCGACCAGCACTTCGTGCCCATGCGCGACATACTCGCGGACCGAGCCGGGCGTCAGGCCGACGCGATATTCATGGTTCTTGATTTCCTTTGGGCAGCCGACACGCATCTTTCTTCTCCTGTCCGCGCCCTCGAGGGGGCGCTCTCCCTGTTACTGGTGCGCGCCATCAGCCCCAAAACGGAGGCGACACGCAATAAATGCAGTCAACCACGAATCGTTGCGTATGTGTTTGCGAATGCTCTTGCGACGAAGGGCATTCTTCGATAATCGTTGCGCAAAAATCCCATAAATTCGCAGGAACCACGGAAAATGCCGCTCGACAGGATTGATATCGCCATTCTGGAAACTTTGCAGAAGGATGGTCGGATACCCAATGCGGCGCTCGCCGAGAAAGTGGGCCTGTCGCAGTCGGCCTGTTCGCGCAGGCTCGACAACCTGGAGAAGTCCGGGACCATCCGCGGCTATCACGCGCGGCTTTCCAACAGCGCGCTCGGCCACCAGATGACGGCGATCGTGCACATATCGCTGTCGGGGCAGTTCGAAAAGACGCTGTCGGATTTCGAGGCGGCGATCAAGCGCTGCCCGAACGTGCTCTCCTGCCATCTGATGTCCGGCGAATATGACTACATCCTGCGCATCGCCGCCAAGGACCTTGTCGATTATGAGCGCATCCACAAGGAGTGGCTGTCGGCCATGCCGCATGTGACCAAGATCAACTCGTCCTTCGCGCTACGCGAGATCGTCGACCGCACGGCGGTGGGGCTTCGGCCTGAAATGGCCTAGGACCGCAACCAATAGGAGGCAGTGGCTGCTATATGACCGAAAGAACCACCATGGCCGAGTCACTGCCGGCAACCGCCGTTGTCCGCGTTTCGCGCGCCAGTTACGACCCTAGCCGGTTCGCGGAGGTTGACGCCGCGAGCAAGAAGACCTCGCAGTATATAATCCCCGCAATCAGACGGTTGCCGGGGCTACTTCATTTTTATGCGGGCGTCTCGCCTGAGGGTTCGATCGTGCAGGTCAGCGTCTGGGACACCGAAAAGCATGCGGCGCAGCTCGACACGCTGAAGGAGATGGTCGTCGACGGACGAAGGGACATGGAGGCGGTCGGGGTGACCTTCACTCCGATTTTCAACTATCCGATCGACTGGACCTGGACCGTGTAATGCATGTCGCCCAAAGTGACCTCGGTTTTGGGAAGACGACATGCATAAAAATAAGGACCTAAAGCGCGTCGCATGAATCCGGTTCAAAGCGACGCGCTCTAGGCAATCGCGGCCTCCGTCACCACCTCGCTCATCGGAATGTCGTGCGGCTGCGGGTAGATGGTCGGGATGCGCTGCAATTCGTAACCGACGCCGATGACCAATGGCCGGAATGGCATGGCGGCAAGCGTGCGATCGAAAAATCCGCCGCCATAGCCCAGCCGATACTTGCCCGGATCGATGCCGACGATCGGCGAAATCACGATGTCGGGCAGCACCGGGTCTCCCTCGGCCGGGATCGGAATATTCCAGACGCCCTTTTCAAGCCGGTCGCCCGGCTTGTAGGCGCGAAACACCAGCGGCTGTCCCTTTTCGATGACGACCGGCAGCGCGGTGCGGCCGCCGCGCTCGTTGATCGCCGCCATCCAGCCACGCAAATCCGGCTCACCGCGAAACGGCCAGTAGAGGCTGACCATCCGGCTGGCGATATCGCCAATCAGCACGTCGAGGCCGTTTGCGATGCGGGCCGACATGGCTGCTCGCGCATCGGCTGAGACGGCGAGGCGGGCGTTGATGAGCCGCTCACGCTCGGCCTTGCGCCATCGCCTGACATCAGCCCAGTCCGACGGCGGCTCGCGGTATTCCGGGGCGAGCTCATGCATGAAGCAGGGTGGCGAGGCGTACTGCGCCAGCTCTTCGTCATTGTGGTCGTCAGCCATGCCTGGCTCCCGTCGTTTTATTTCACGCTATACTCGTGCCTGTATGGCCGCATGTGCATTCGCGACGCCGCGCGACGACTCCCGGGCATGGTCGTTACCTGGCGCAATGTTGTTGCGGCGCACAAAAATACTTAAATCAAGGGCAGCGATCGCACTTGGCGAGGTGAAATGAAATGAGCGAGGCCAAGCATAACGTCGTTGTCGTCGGCGCCGGGTTCGGCGGCCTCGAACTCACCCGCGCCCTGGCAGACGCCGCGGTGCGCATCACCATGATCGACAAGCGCAACCATCATCTTTTCCAGCCGCTGCTTTACCAGGTGGCGACGACGTCGCTTGCAACCTCGGAGGTTGCATGGCCCATCCGTCATTTGCTGCGCAGGCGCAAGGACGTGACGACCCTCCTGGGCAATGTCACCGGCGTCGACCGCGCCGGCAAGCGGGTGCTGCTCGAAGACGGCGGCTCGATTCCCTACGACACGCTGGTGCTCGCCACCGGCGCGCGCCATGCTTATTTCGGCCATGACGAATGGGAACCCTTCGCGCCCGGATTGAAAACGCTTGAGGATGCCACGACGATACGGCGACGTATCCTGCTCGCCTTCGAGCAGGCGGAGCGTGAAGCCGACCCGGCCAAGCGCCAGGCGCTGCTGACACTGGTGATCGTCGGCGGCGGGCCGACAGGCGTCGAGCTTGCCGGCACCATAGTCGAGCTCGCGCATGACACATTGCGCGGCGAATTCCGCAACATCGATACGCGGCAGGCGCGCGTCGTGCTGATCGAGGCCGGCGACCGGATCCTGGGCAATTTTGCGCCGGAGCTTTCCGCTTATGCCCGCAAGGCGCTGGAACGGCTTGGCGTAACGGTCGAACTCGGGCGCGCCGTGACCCGGCTGGATGCCGAGGGCGTTGTTTTCGGCGACAAGCAGCTGCCGGCAAGGACCATCATCTGGGCGGCCGGCGTCGCGGCTTCGCCTGCGGCCGAATGGCTAGGGGCACCGGCCGATCGGGCGGGCAGGGTGCTGGTCGAACCCGACCTCACGGCGCCGGGCGATCCCGATATCTTCGTCATCGGCGATACGGCGCATCTGATGCGTCCGGACGGTAAGGCGGTGCCGGGCGTGGCGCCGGCGGCCAAGCAGGAAGGCAAGCATGTCGCCGCGACGATCAAGGCGCGGCTTGCCGGCGATACGACGCCACGACCGTTCCGCTACCGGCACGACGGCGACCTCGCGACAATCGGCAAGCGCGCCGCCGCGATCGATTTCGGCTGGATCAAGCTCACCGGCTGGCTCGCCTGGTGGCTCTGGGGCGTAGCGCACATCTATTTCCTGATCGATTTCCGCAACCGGCTCGCCGTGTCGCTTAGCTGGCTATGGATCTACTTCACCGGCCAGCGCAGTGCCCGGCTGATCACCCAGGGCGACGACGACAAGAGCTGATCTCCTCGCCTCCGGCCGCCTTCATAGGCGCGTCACCGTGTCGTGATCGAAGGGCTTCCGGCGCACATGGACTCACGGCGTCTTCTGTCCAGCCGATAGATGGGTAACAGTTTGAACCGGATAGATGGGTTACAGTTTTCCCCCTGAGTTGCTGTCCGCCGCAGGGCCGTCTGGTC
>RXJA01000487.1 GCA_003963455.1 Hyphomicrobiales bacterium | reverse complement strand
CGAGGCATCGTGCCTATTTTTTGGACGCCTGTCCATAATCGCCCTGGCGGCATGCACCGCATCTTGAAGGTTTCATGAATCGAGCCTTAGTCTGAAGGCGCACAGGAGAATGCCATGCTCAAATACCTCGCCCCCAAGTCGATCAAGCCCCCTTTCGCCCGCTACAGCCACGGCGTCGAAATACCCGCCGGAAAGCGCCTGGTGCTTTGCTCGGGCCAGTTGGGCATCGGCCCTGACGACGCCGTGCCGGAGGAGGCCGGGGCACAGACGGAGCTTTGCTTCAAGAATATCGCCGCGATCCTGAACGAAGCCGGGCTGACCTTGAACGACACCGTGCGCATCAACGCCTTCGTCACGGACCGCGCCCATCTGCAGGCCTATATGGACGTTCGCAACCGGCTGTTTTCCGATCCGGCGCCGGCCTCGACGCTGATGATCGTCTCCGGCTTCGCCCGCCCGGAATTCAAGGTCGAGGTGGAAGTGTTTGCGGCCGCCTGACGGTTGCCCGCGACCGCCGGGCGCTTTAGATCATCCCAATCAGACAGCAGTGCCAGCCGGGAGACGAACGTGACGACAAGACGTGTGTGGTGGGGCGACTATCGGACGACCGAATACGCCTCGATCGACGCCGAAGCGACCATCGCCGTACTACCGGTGGCGGCGATCGAGCAGCATGGCCCGCATCTGCCGGTCTCGACCGACACTTCGATCATGATGGGCATGCTGGAGACCGTGATCGCGCGCCTGCCCGACGATCTCGACATCCGCATCCTGCCGGTGCAGGCGGTCGGCAAGTCGAACGAGCACCTACATGCGCCGGGAACGCTTACCCTGCCGGCCACCACACTCGTCGACGCCTGGACCGAGCTCGGCCTGTCGGTCGCCCGCGCCGGAGTCAGGAAACTGATCGTCGTCAATTCGCATGGCGGCAACGAAGAGATCATGGGCATCATCTCGCGCGAACTGCGCGTGCGCGCAAAGATGCTGTCGGTGAAGACGAGCTGGCAGCGCTTCGGCCGCCCGGCAGGCATGTACACCGAACTTGAGGACCGCCACGGCATCCATGGCGGCGATGTCGAGACCTCGCTGATGCTGCACTTCCGGCCCGATCTCGTCGATATGGGCAAGGCCGACAATTTCGTCTCGAATGTCGGCCTCGCCGAAAAGGAGTTCGCCCTGCTGCGCCACACCGGCACCCATGCCTTCGCCTGGATCGCCAGCGACCTCAATCCGAACGGCGTGGTCGGCAACGCAAGTATCGCCACGGCGGAAAAAGGCCGGCTGACCGCCGAGCATCAGGCCGACGGTTTCATCAGCCTGGTCAGGGATATCCGTAAGGCGAAGCTTACGGACTGGCTGTCATAGCCAAACGCCGGCTCAACTCTCAATAGTTAGCTCGAAGGGTATTCCCTCGAACGCGTCGGCGCCGCGCCCAATCGCCTCGATCGCGGCGATCATGCGGCCGTCGCGCTGAAGCAGCGTATCGGCGACGGCGATCAGCCGAGGATTGGGAGTGGCCGTCGGCGAGAGAAAACGCAGCGTCCGGGCGAGTTCCATCTCGTCACGCCTGGGCGCCAGCGCCGCGGCGATGATATAGGCTGACGCGGTCGAGCGGCTGACGCCGGCATAGCAATGCACGACCAGCGGCTTTGCCTGGTCCCAGCGATAGGCGAAATCGAGCAAGGCGCGGACATGCTCCTCGCCGGGCATCGTCATGCCCTCCTGCGCCACGGCAATGTCGTGCATGACGAGGTGCAGATGGTTTTCCGCCAGGATCGAGGCCGGTCGGGTCACTTCCGTGCCGGCGGCAAGCAGCGAAAGCAGTCGCTCGGCGCCAGTTCGCGCCACGGTTTCCTCGACCTTCGATAATGAACAGACATGGATCATCTTCCGAACTCCCCGGGCGCATCCTCGCGCCGCGCGGCCCATGCGGCAAGGGCGTCTTCAAGGCGTTGCCATTCCGCTTCGCTGCCCGGCAGGCCGATGCGCAAGACCTGCGGCCGCCCGGCAAAATGGCGCACCAGCACGCCGCTCGAGCCAAGCGCCGAGAACAGGCCCGGGGCCTCGGGAAACGACAGATAGCGGAACAGGCTGGTGCCTCCGGCGACCGGAACATCGAATCGGCCGAGCAGAGCGTCGAGACGCCCGGCATCCTGCGCCAGGCGTTGCCGCATGGCGGCCTGCCAGCCCGCATCCGACAGGGCGCGGATGCCATATTCGAGCGCCGGACCGGCCACCGCCCAGGGCCCTAGCTGCGCATCCAGCCGCTCGGCCGTCAGTTGATCAGCCAGCGCGAAGCCGAGCCGAACACCGGCGAGGCCGAAGAACTTGCCGAACGAACGCAGCACGACAATGCCGCCCTCGCCGACTCCCCCCGCCAGGCTGTGTTCAGTCGGGCCGACATCCATGAAGGCCTCGTCGACGACTAGCAGCCCGCCCCTCGCGCGAAGCCGCGCGGCAAGGTCGAGCAGGCGAGCCTTCTCGATCACCCGACCGTCCGGATTATTGGGATTGACCAGCACCGCAAGGTCCGCGTTGGCCAGCGCGTCGAAATCCTCCACCTCCGCCACGGCATGGCCGGCTATGGCGGCGGCGCGGGCGTGTTCGGCATAGGTCGGACCGAGCACAAGCGCCTTGCCGGGCCGCAGCAGCGAAGCAACGCGCGGCAGGAGAATCTGCGTACCGGGCGCCGCCGCGACATGCGCCCCCGACGGCGCGCCATAGGCCGTGGCCGCAATTTCGGCCAATTCACCCAGTCGTTGCGATTCCGGCAAGCGTGACAGGGCGGTGGCGGGCAGGTCGAAAAGCGGATAGGAGTGCGGATTGATACCTGTCGAAAGGTCGACGAAAGGCCGTGGCGCGTGAGGGAAGAGCGCGCTCGCCCGGCTAAGGGATCCGCCGTGATCCACCGCAGCAATCGCTCCATCAAGAAGCTTCATGTCGATCCTGATCGCTTTCCTGTCACTCGCCGTTGAACGGGTCCTGGGTTATCCGGATTGGCTGTTCAACGCCATCGGCCATCCGGTCACCTGGATAGGCAGGCTGATATCCTTTCTCGATCGCCGGCTCAACCGCGCGACGGATTCCGACGCATTGCGTCGCCGTCGCGGTGTCCAGGCCCTGCTCGTCATTTTGCTGGTGCCGGGCCTCATCGGCCTGGCGCTGCATGTCCTGCTCTGGATGATGTTCCCCACGGGCCTCGTCATCGCCGCGATCCTCGGCTCCTCGCTGCTGTCGCAGAAGAGCCTCGCCGAACATGTCGAGGACGTCGCCGACGCGCTGGAGACGGGCGGCCTGACGCTCGGCCGCATCGCCGTCTCGCGCATTGTCGGCCGCGATCCCGAAAAGCTCGACAAGGCAGGTGTCGCCCGCGCGGCGATCGAAAGCCTGGCCGAAAACTTCTCCGACGGCATCGTCGCGCCCGCCTTCTGGACCGGCGTCGGCGGGCTCGCCGGAGGGGCGGCCTACAAGGCCGCCAATACCGCCGATTCGATGATCGGCCACCGAACGCCGCAATATGAGGCCTTCGGCCGCGCCGCCGCCCGCTTCGACGACCTGATCAACCTGCCGGCATCGCGGCTGACCGGGCTGCTTATCGTGCTGGCGGCCTTTCTAGTGCCTGGCACCGACCCACGCGCGGCCTGGCAGGTCATGCGCCGCGACGCCAGAAAGCACCGCTCGCCCAATGCCGGCTGGCCGGAAGCCGCGATGGCCGGCGCGCTGGGGCTGTCGCTCGCCGGCCCGCGCAGCTATGGCGGCGAGGTCGTCGAGGACGCCTTCATGGGCGAAGGCGGCCGCCGCGAGGCCGAAAGCACCGACATCCGCCAGGCGCTGAAACTCTACCGTGTCGCCGATTGGCTGTTGCTCGGCCTGTTCGCGATCCTGTCGGCGGTCGTGATTTACCTGACCCTCCTGATCAGCGGCCAAGGCGCCAGCGTACTTTAGCTAGAACTCGATCCCCTGCTGTGCCTTAACGCCAGCCGAGAAATGGTGCTTGGTCAGCCCCATTTCGGTGACGAGATCGGCAGCCTCGACGAGCAGCGGCTTGGCGTTGCGGCCGGTGACGATCACGTGCAGATCGTCACGGCGCGCCTTCAGCGCCGCCACCACTTTTTCCAGGTCGAGATAATCGTATCGCAGCGCGATGTTGAGTTCGTCGAGCACCACGAGGCTGATCGACGGATCGGCCATCAACTCGAGCGCCTTCGCCCAAGCGGCTTCGGCGGCGGCGATGTCGCGCTTGAGATCCTGCGTCTCCCAGGTGAACCCCTCGCCCATCGCATGCCAGACGACGCGGTCGCCGAAAGCGGCGAAGGCGTCCTTCTCACCGGTATGCCATTTGCCTTTGATGAACTGGACGACGCCGACGCGCTTGCCGTAGCCCAGCATCCTCAGCGCCAGGCCGAAGGCCGCCGTGGTTTTGCCCTTGCCCGGCCCGGTATTGACGATCAGCAGCCCTTTCTCG
>RXJA01000436.1 GCA_003963455.1 Hyphomicrobiales bacterium | reverse complement strand
CGCTGCTCGACAAGATGCTCGCCGCCCGCACCTTCGGCGCCGGCTTCGCCACGGTGGAGTTCACCGCCTCGGCGCTGATCGACATGGCTTATCACGCGCGGCCGGACGCGCCCGCCGAGCCGCTTCGTTTTGAGGCCGAGACGCTCGAAAAGCTGCATATGCCCGACACGATTGCGATGCGCCACCGCACCCCGCATTTCAGTCATGTCTTCGCCGGCGACGGTTATTCAGCCGGCTATTATTCCTACATGTGGTCGGAAGTGCTCGACGCCGACGCCTTCTCGGCTTTCGAGGAGACGGGCGATGCCTTCAATCCGGAGCTGGCCGAGCGGCTGCGCAAGAACATCTACGCCGCGGGTGGGTCGAAGGATCCGGAGGAGCTTTACACGGCGTTCCGCGGGAAAATGCCTTCACCCGAGGCGATGATGGTGAAGCGAGGGTTGGTGTAGCGCCAGCCTTAACCTTCTCCCCTTGTGGGAGAAGGGGAGGCGCTCCACGGATCCGCCACCCGCGGCCAGATCGGCCGGTTCAGCTTCCTGTAATCCGTCTTGGCCGGATTGCTCGGATAGGAACTCGGCGCCGCGACATAGATGATCTCGGCGGCGATCGGCGCGAAGCCGGCGTAGAAATGATTGGTCGACTTGATGAGCAGGATGTCCTTGCTCATGGGGTCGATGCCGATGTTGGAAAAGATGTCCGGCTCGAAGGTTTGGGTGCGGTTGGTGTTCAAGATGACGTCGACCTCGGTCCCTTCGATGCGCACCACCGCCGACGGCCCCAGCGTCACCCGGCTCGGGCCAAAGCTCTGCCAGCCTTCGTCGACGGCCCTCAGCACCGTGACGCGGGCGTCGATCGGCTCGCCGGCCTGGGGACCGGCCTTGCCGCCGAAGCGCAGGTCGATGACCGCGCCCTCGCCTGCCGCTAGGGCGAAGGTCACGGCGATCGGATCCCAAATCGTCGCCACGCCGACCTTGTTCACGCCGCGCGAAAGCAACTCGCGCAGCACGATGGTGCCGTCGCCCGGCACGCCGCCGCCCGGATTGTCCCAGATGTCGGCGATCACGACCGGCTTGTCCTTGCGCTTGGCGCGGACGCCGAGCGCCTGCTCGATGCCGGCCGAGGCGGACAGCATCGTCATCGCCGTCTGTTCGCGCAGCGCATAGAGCTCACGGCCCAACGTTTCGGCGAGCTTGTCGCCCTTTGCCTTGTCGTTGTCGGTGACGACCAGAATGCGGGTGCCCATCTCCGGCACGTCGGCGGCCATGAAGCCGTGGATGACCGAGATCGACAGCACGCCATCCTTGCCGTGCAGCCCCTTGATCCTGTCGACGAAGGAGCGCATCGGCTCGCGGCTGGTCGGCAGCACCTGGATCATGCGGCAGTCGAAGGTCGAGATGACCGGCCTGATATCGCCGCGCGCCGCGGCAAGGCCGAGCTCGACGACGTGCTCGCCGCGCTCGTAGAAATCGGTGTGCGGGAACTCGAGGAAATAGGCCATGACATCGCAGGCGGCGACGCGCTTCGGCGTCAGATGGCTGTGCGGGTCGAATTCCGAGGCGATCACCACTTTCGGGCCGACGATGGCGCGCACGCGCTCCAGCAGATCGCCCTCGCAATCGTCATAGCCTTGCGCGACCATGGCGCCATGCAGGCCAAGGATGACGGCATCGACCGGCAACGCTTCCCTTAGCTGGCCAAGAATCTCGTCGCGCAGCGCTTCATAGGCCTGCCGCTGCACCAGGCCGCCGGGCTCCGCCCAGGTGGCGGTGCCTTCGATGACGGTCAACCCTTCCTTGGCGGCCCGTTTGCGCAAAGCGACGATCGGCGAGGAGCAGAGCGTCGGCGTCTCCGGGTGCTTGCCCGGGCCGGCATAGAAAGCCATCTCGAACGAGGCCCGGTCGGTCGGGACTGGCGAGAAGGTGTTGGTTTCCGTCGCCAGCGAGGCGGTGAAGATGCGCATGAACGCTCCCTAGACTTCTTGTTGTTCGCAAATCCGGCGGAAAACCGCTGCGTTCTTTTCCTGGAATTGCTATTTGACGGCCCCGAGCGCAAGGCCCCTGACGAGGTAGCGCTGCAGCCAGATGAAGAGGATCGCCACCGGCAGTGTCGCCAAGAGCGTGGCCGCCATGACATGGTGCCATTCGATCGTATAGCGGCCGGCGACCAGCGAGAAAACCTGGATCGGCAGCGTGTAGCTTTCCTGGCTGCGCAGCATGGTGAGCGCCACCACGAATTCGTTCCAGGCGTTGATGAAGGTGAAGATCGCCGTCACCGCGATCGCCGGAAGGCAGAGCGGCAGGAACACCTTGCGCAAGGTCAGCCAGCGGCCGGCGCCTTCCATCCATGCCGCTTCCTCGAGGTCGCGCGGAATGGTGTCGAAATAGCTTTGCAGCATCCAAACCGTGAAGGCGACGTTGAAGGCCATGTAGATGAAGCCGAGCGCGGTGGTGCTCTCGACAAGGCCCCAGGCAGCCATCAGGCGGAACAGGCCGAGCACAAGCACGATCGGCGAGATCATCTGCGAGATCAAAAGGAACTGGCGAAACGCGCCGTAGCCGGCAAAGCGGAAGCGCGACATGGCGTAGGCCGCCGGCACCGAGATCAGGATCGCGCCGATCGTCGCCAGCGCCGAGACATAGAGCGAGTTGACGAGCGCCTGGCCGAAGCCGGTCGCCACCCACATGTCGGCGAAATTCGACCAGCGGAATTCGCTCGGCCACCAGGTCGGCGTCAGCACCTCGGTGCGCGGCTTGACGGCGGTGAGGAACATGACCGCGAAGGGGAAGATCGTCACCACGATCAACGGAGCCAGCAGCAGCCAGGCGACGATGGTGCGTTTGAGCTTCGGCGTCATGCGCGCTGCTCCCGCATGGCCAGCCGCACATAGATCATGGTGAAGACGAGCAGGATCGCGAACATCACCAGCGACACCGCCGAGGCCTCGCCCAGTTTGCCGATGCGGAAGGCGAGCTTGTAGAGATGCGTCACCAGTATGTCGGTCGAGTTCGCCGGCCCCCCTTGAGTCATCACCCAGATGATCGGAAACGAGTTGAAGACGTAGATCGTGTTGAGCACGATCGCGATGTTGATGAAGGGTTTTAGCAGCGGAAAGGTGATCTCGCGGAACTGCTGCAGCGGCGTTGCGCCCTCGAGTGCTGCTGCCTCATAGAGATCGTCGGGGATCGAGGACAGTCCACCGAGGAAGATGGTGGTGGTGAACGGCACCGTCACCAGTATGCCGATCAGCACCTGCATCGGGAAGGCGGTCTCGGCGCTCGCCAGCCACTGGATGTTCTGGCTGATGATGCCGAGCTTCATCAGCGCCGAATTCAGCATGCCGCTTTCGCCGCTGAGCGCCCAGCGCCAGACCACCGCCGTCATGGTCAGCGACACCGCCCAGGGCAGCATGATGATGACGCGGGCGAGCCCGCGTCCGTAGAAATCCATGTTGAGGATCATCGCCACCGGGATCGACAGAAGCAGCGCGCCGCCGACGACCAGCACGGTCCACAGCCCGGTGCGCCAGAGGGCGGCGACAAAGTCGGGATCGGCGGCGAGTGCCGCGAAGTTGGTGAGGCCGCTGAACTCGCGCAACTGGCCGAAGCGGTTGACGTCATGCGTCGAGATCTGCACCAGGTCCCAGACCGGCCAGAAGATCACCACCGCTGCGAGCAGCAGGCTTGGCAGCGTCAGCAGATAGGGCAGGAGACGATTTTGCATCGGCTGGTTCGTACCGCGTTGGGTGGCATCCATGGCGCTGGCTTGCCAGCTAGACTCATCCTGACTTGTTCTTCCGCACGGTTTTGAATTCTTTCCCGGCGTCGGCGCCGCCCGCCAACTGTCCGCCCGTCCTCCGCGGCGGTTGCGGAAGAAAGCCCTTACTCTCCCCCGTCGATCAGGAGAGAGGTGTCGAGCGAAGCTCGACGGAGTGGGGGTCGATCCTTGCGCGCAAGGCGAGGCGATGCTTGCGCCCAGTGCCCTTCGGTTGTCCGTTCGCGGCGGTTGCCAGTTGGTTCCCCCACTCCGTCTCGGCTTCGCAGAGCCACCTCTCCCCCTCCGGAGGGAGAGGAAGAGAAGTGTGGCGCGCCCTGCGGGGGTAGGGCGCGCCACGGGGCGCAGGGAGGCACGCCCTATTTCTTGAGAACCGCGTTGGCCTTGGCCGCCGCGTCCTTCAGGCCGGCCTCGGGGTCGCCGCCGAGATAGATCTTCTGCATGGCATCCGACGTGATCTGGGCGATCTCTTCCCAGCCCGGAATGACCGGCGCGAAGCGGGCGTCGGGCAACAGTGCGGTGAAGGCGGCGAGGTCGGCGTTGTTGACGTAATAGTCCATCTTGGCCTCTTCCTTGTTCACCGGCAGGAAGCCTTCTCCTTGCGTGAACTTGGCGCGCTGCTCCTTGGTGAACAGGAAGTCGAGCAGCTTCCAGGCCTCGTCCTTGTTCTTGGAGTTCTTGAACAT
>RXJA01000323.1 GCA_003963455.1 Hyphomicrobiales bacterium | reverse complement strand
TTCGAGATTGTAGCGGAGCAGCACCCCCAGCGGCTCCTCGTCCTCCACCACCATGATGCGTGGCGCGATCATCGGGGTAACCTTTTCGTCAGGCCGCCGGCGCCGGCGCCGACATTGCCGTCTCGTCCTGCTTCGGACGATTCGCGGGCAATTGCGTGCCGGTCAGCACATAATAGGCGTTCTCGGCGATGTTGGTCACATGGTCGCCGATACGCTCGAGATTCTTGGCGCAAAACAGAAGATGCGTGCAAGCGGTAATGTTGCGCGGGTCTTCCATCATATAGGTCAAGAGCTCGCGGAAGACCGAGGTGTATTTGACGTCGATGCGTTCGTCGTCGTTGCGCAGCTTGGCCAGCGCCGTGGCATCGCCGGCCATGTATTCCTGGATCACGCCCTGGACCTGGATCAGCACCATCTGCGCCATGGAATCGATCGAATGCGTGAGATCGCGCGGCGCCGCGGCGACGCCGACCGAGCCGACGCGCTTGGCGATGTTCTTGGCAAGGTCGCCGATGCGTTCCAGGTCGCCCGCCATGCGGATCGATCCGACCACATGGCGAAGATCGTCCGCCATCGGCTGCCGCTTGGCGATGAGCGTGATGGCGCGGTCGTCAAGCTCGCGCTGGCGCGCGTCCATGATGGCGTCGTCGGAAACGACGCGCTGCGCCAGCGCATTGTCGGTTTCGAGCAGTGCCCTGGTCGAACCGCCGACCATGGAGCCGGCGAGATCGCCCATGTCGTTGATGAGCCGGCTGATCTGCCTCAAATCCTCGTCGAAGGAGGCGACGGTATGTTCGGCCATAATGTTGTCCTCGTATGAACTCAGCCGAAGCGGCCGGTGATGTAGTCCTGCGTGCGCTTCTCGCGGGGCGAGGTGAAGATCTTCTCGGTCCGGTCGAACTCGACCAGTTCGCCGAGATACATGAACGCCGTCTGCCGCGACACGCGCGCCGCCTGCTGCATGTTGTGGGTGACGATGACGATCGTGTAGTCGGCCTGCAACTCGTCGATCAGCTCCTCGATCTTGGCGGTCGACAGCGGATCGAGCGCCGAGGCCGGTTCGTCGAGCAGGATGACTTCCGGCTTCACCGCGACGGTGCGGGCGATGCACAGACGCTGCTGCTGGCCGCCGGAGAGACTGAGGCCACTGGCGTTGAGCTTGTCCTTGACCTCGGTCCAGAGCGCGGCGCGCTTCAGCGCCTGTTCGACGCGATTGTCCATCTCGGCCTTGCTGATCTTCTCGTAGAGCCTGACGCCGAAGGCGATGTTCTCGTAGATCGACATCGGGAACGGCGTCGGCTTCTGGAACACCATGCCGATCTTCGTGCGCAGCAGGTTCAGGTCCTGCGAGCGGTCGAGGATGTTCTTGCCGTCGAGCAGCACCTGGCCCTCGGCGGTCTGTTTCGGATAGAGCTCGTAGATGCGGTTGAGCACGCGCAGCAGCGTCGACTTCCCGCAGCCCGACGGGCCGATGAAGGCGGTCACGCTGCGCTCCGGCAGGGACAGGTTGATCCCCTTCAGCGCCTTCGACTGGCCATAGTAGAAGTTGAGATCTTTGATCTCGATCTTGGCCTTCTCGACGGTCGTGTCGGCTACGTTCAGGTCGGTGGACAACATCGGTTTCATCTGTCCTCTCTGCGTCCGGTCAGGCTGCGGGCGATGATGCTCAGCCCGAGAACCGTAAGGGTGATTATGAGTGCGCCCGTCCAGGCCAGTTGCTGCCATTCCTCGTAAGGGCTGAGAGCGAACTGGAAGATGGTCACCGGCAGGCTGGCCATCGGGGCATTGAGATTGCTCGACCAGAACTGGTTGTTGAGCGCGGTGAAGAGCAGCGGCGCCGTCTCGCCGGAGATGCGGGCGATCGCCAACAGGATGCCAGTGACGATGCCGGACAAGGCCGCGCGATAGGCGACGGAGCGGATCACCACCCAGCGCGGCGCGCCGATGGCGGTGCCGGCCTCGCGCAGCGCGTTCGGCACCAGGTTGAGCATGTCCTCGGTGGTGCGCACCACGACCGGGATCACCAGGATCGAGAGCGCGACGGCGCCGGCGATCGCCGAGAAGTGCCCCATCGGCCGCACCAGCAGCTCATAGACGAACAGGCCGATGATGATCGAGGGCGCCGACAACAGGATGTCGTTGATGAAGCGCACGACCGTCGTAAGGCGTGAGAAGCGCCCGTATTCGGCCATGTATGTGCCGGCCAGAATGCCGATCGGCGTACCGACGATGATGCCGATGATCGTCATCACGATGCTGCCGTAGATAGCGTTGAGCAGGCCGCCGGCATCGCCGGGCGGCGGCGTCATTTCGGTGAAGACCGAGAGCGAGACGCCGGAGAGGCCCTTGTAGATCAGCGCGCCGAGGATCAGCGCCAGCCAGGCAAGGCCGATGCCGGCGGCGATGACGCACAGCGCCATCATCACGCCGTTCTTGCGCTTGCGTCTCTGATGAAGCGACATAGCTACCGACATCGGTCAGGCTCCCGTGCGGCTATCGATGCGCAACAGCATGTAGCGCGCGATGGCGAGGATGATGAAGGTGATGATGAACAGGATCAGGCCAAGCGACACCAGCGAGGATGTGTAGAGGTCGCCGTCGGCCTCGGTGAATTCATTGGCGATGGTTGCCGAGATCGTCGTCCCCGGCGCGAACAGCGAGGCGCTGATGCGGTGCGCGTTGCCGATGACGAAGGTGACGGCCATCGTCTCGCCGAGCGCACGGCCGAGGCCGAGCATGACGCCCCCCATGATGCCGACGCGGGTATAGGGAATGGTCACGCGCCGGGTCACTTCCCAGGTCGTGCAGCCGATGCCATATGCCGATTCCTTCAGCACCGCCGGCACGGTGTCGAACACATCCTTGGTGATCGAGGTGATGAACGGCAGCACCATGATGGCGAGGATCAGCGACGAGGTCAGCAGGCCGATGCCGTAGGGCGGCCCGGCAAACAGGTTGTTGAGGCCGGGAATACCTTTGAACAGCCAGATGATGAAGGGCTGGATCGTCGTCTGCAGGAACGGTGCGAAGACGAACAGGCCCCAGATGCCGTAGATGATCGAGGGAATGCCGGCTAGCAGCTCGACGGCGATGCCGATCGGGCGCCGCAGCGGACGCGGGCAGAGCTCGGTCAGGAAGACGGCGATGCCGATGCCGATCGGCACGGCGATAATGATGGCGATAGCCGAGGTGACGATGGTGCCGTAGATGGGCGCCAAAGCGCCGAAATTCTCAGTGACCGGATTCCAGGACTCTGTCGTCAGGAAAGAGAAGCCGAACTTTGAAAGCGCCTGCCATGAGCCGGTTATCAGCGAGATGGCGACGCCGCCGAGAAGAACCAGCACGAGGATGGCGGAAAGCCGCGTGGCCGTGCGGAAGATCGTGTCGGTGAGGGCGAAGCGACGCACTGTCGCTTCTCTGGTCCGCGCGGCGGACGTTGTCACAGCTTCGGAAACGGCACTCATTTAGCCCCTCGCGCTTCGAAAGAAAGTGAGGAGGACGCCTGGGCGCTCTCCTCATTCCAGGAGAGAATTACATCCCCGAGTAGAGCGGCTTGCCGTTGCTGTCGACGATGTCCTTGCTCCACATTTCCTCGACGCTCTTCACGACCGCGTCGGGCATCGGAACATAATCCAGGCCAGCGGCCAGATCGTCGCCCTTGGCGTAGGACCAGGCGAAGAACTTGAGTGCTTCCGCCGTCGCCGCCGCATCGTCGGGCTTCTGGTAGACGAGGATCCAGGTGGCCGACGTCATCGGCCAGGATTCGGCACCGGCCTGGTTGGCCAGGATGACGCCGTAGCCCGGCTGCGAGCTCCAGTCGGCATTGGCCGCCGCGGCCGAGAACGCCGCCGCGGTCGGCTCGACCTTCTTGCCGTCCTTGTTGATCAGGTCGGTATAGGTGAGCTTGTTCTGCTTGGCATAGGCGTATTCGACATAGCCGATCGCGCCGCCGGTCTGCGAGACGTTATTGGCGACGCCCTCATTGCCCTTGGCGCCGATGCCCACCGGCCATTCGAGCGCGGTGTTGACGCCGACCTTCGACTTCCAGTCGGCGCTGACGTCGGCCAGATAGTAGCTGAAGTTGAACGTCGTGCCGGAGCCGTCGGAACGATGGACGACCGCGATCGCCTGGTCCGGCAGCTTGACGTCGGGGTTGAGCTTCTTGATCGCCTCGTCGTTCCAGTTGGTGATCTTGCCGGCGAAGATATCGGCCAGCGTCGGGCCGTCGAGCACCAGTTCGCCCGGCTTGACGCCTTCGAGGTTGACGACCGGGACGATGCCGCCCATCACCATCGGGAACTGCGCGAGCCCGGTGGACTTGAGGTCTTCGCCCTTCAGCGGCGCGTCGGAAGCGCCGAAGGTCACGGTCTTTGCCTTGATCTGCTTGATGCCGCCGCCGGAACCGATCGACTGGTAGTTGAGACCGATGCCGGTCTCCTTCTTGTAG
>RXJA01000066.1 GCA_003963455.1 Hyphomicrobiales bacterium | reverse complement strand
ATTTCGATGTTGACGTCGCGCAGAACTTCCACCGCGCCGAAGCTCTTGCCGAGCTGTTCTATCTCGATTGCGGACACCTAGTCTTCTCCCGTACCGGCACGGCTCATTTTCGTTGGGCCTGCCGCCATGCGCGGTATTCGGCCTCGCCCTCGGGGCTCAACGGATAATATTTCCGCAGGTCTCCTCCTTGTGCGAGCCGCGAGCGCGAAAACTCCTCCCACTCGACATGCGCGCCGGCGAGCTCGACCAATTTGGGGGCTAGGGCAACCGGCACCACGACCACACCGTCATCATCGGCGACGATGATGTCGCCGGGGATGACCAGCACGTTCGAGCAGGCGATCGGCACGTTGACGGCGAACGGGACGATGTTGGTCTGGGCATGGAAATTCGGCGTGACACCTCTCACCCAGATGCCGATATCGAGCGCCGCCGCCTGGGCGGAATCGCGGATGCAGCCGTCGACAACGACGCCGGCGCCGCCACGCCCGGCGAAATAGGTCAGCATCATCTCGCCGAAGATGCCGCTGCCCAAATCGCCGCGGGCATCGACCACCACCATGTCGCCCGGCTGGGTGGGATAAAGCACATGTCGGTGCAGTTGCCGTTCCGGCTCCTCATACTCCGTCTCGTTGTACAGATCCTCGCGCTTCGGCATGCACTGGAGCGTGAGGGCAGGGCCTGCCGCCGTGCTGCCAGAACGCAATGGACGCGGGCCACGTATCTGTGGATCGCGAATGCCCATCTTGTGGTAGAGCTCGCTGGCCAGTGTCGCCGAACCGATCGCCGCAAGCGCATCGACCAGCTCTCGCGGCGGCCGGCAAATGTCCTGTATCGCCGGTATCTGGTCTGCTTCCATTCCGTTTCCTCCAATGTGCAGTGAGGCGCAAACCTCACCGATCGTCACTCAGTCCCGTTCAACCATCTCGAAGCCATCGAGCGCCTTGTGGGCATGTCCGCATTCAGCCGCGAACCGCGCCGGTCGTGAGGCCTTTGACCAGCAGGCCCTGGGCAAACCAGACGAACACCAAAGTCGGGATGACCATCAGCACGCCGGCAGCCGACATGGCGCCCCAATCGATCCCGAACTGCGAGACGAAATTGGTGAGGCCGACCGGGAGTGTCTGCGCGGCCTTGCTCGAGGTCAGGGTCAAGGCGAGCAAGAGGTCGTTCCAGGTGAACAGGAATGTGATGACGGCGCTGGCGCCGACGCCGGGGGCAATCAGCGGCGTCACGATCTGGACCAGCGTGCGCACAGTGCCGGCACCGTCCGACTGGGCGGCCTCCTCGATCTCTTTCGGCACATCCTGGATGAAACCCAGAAGCAGCCAGATGGCGACGGGCAGCTTGGCTGCCGTATGGGCCAGGATCAGCGCCCAGACGGTGTCAAGCAGGCCCATGCCGGCAAACACGGCGAAGAGCGGTATGGCAAGCGCGATGACAGGGATCATGCGCATGATCAAAAGCAGCCCGAAGATCAGCATGGCGCCCGGCATCCTGAAGCGTGACAGCGCATAGGCGCACGGGATGGCCAGCAGATGAACGAGGACGACGGTCGCCACCGAGACTATGACGGTGTTCCAGACATAGCCCAGCGTGTCGTATTGGGTGAAAACGGAGACGTACTGGATGAGCGTCGCGGTCTCGGGGATGATGTGCACCGGGACCGAGAAGATGTCGGCCGAGCTGCGGATCGAGGTGAGAAACAGCCACACCAGCGGAAAGACGGTGAGCGTGACGGTCAGGACCAGCGACAAATACTGACCGGCGATCCCCGCAGTGAACCGGCGCCGCCGCCGCTTTGGCTTGGCACGTGCGCCGACGATGACGGCTTCGGTCATATCGCCCTCCGTTTCGCAATCAGCCACGGCACTCCGTAGAGCAGGCCGAGCACGAACATCGACATGCCCAGCGCCATGTAGGAGACCGCGGCCGCGTGTCCGAAATCCACCGCCTGAAACGCCAACAGGTAGGAATAGACGGTCAGCAGGTTGGTGGCGCCGCCCGGTCCACCCTGGGTCATCAGCCAGACGACGTCGAAGGTGCGGAACGTGTCGATGATGCGCAGCATCAGCGCGATCATGATGACCGGACGCATCAGCGGCAGCACGATATGCCAGAAGCGCTGCCATGGCGTGGCGCCGTCCACTGTGGCCGCCTCGAGCGGCTCCTGCGGCAGGGATTGCAGGCCGGCAAGGAACAAAAGCACCATCAGCGGCGTGTTCTGCCAGACATCGGCGACGATCACCGAGACGAGCGCCCAGGCCGGGTGGTTGAGCCACGGAATGTCGGGCAGGCTGAACATGCGCAGCAAAGCGTCGACCAAGCCGTATTGGGTGTTGAACAGCCAGCGGAAGTTCAGGCCGACGACGGCGGGCGCAATCATCGGCGGAACCAAAAGCAACGTGCGCGCAAGGCGGATGCCACGCAGTTTGCCGTTGACCAGAACGGCGATCGCCATGCCCGCCACCACTTCGATCGTGATGGAAACGACGCTGAAAATGGTCTGGTTTCGCAGCGCCTGGTTGAACTGGCGGCCAAAGAGTTCGTCAGTGTAGTTTCCGGTCCCGATAAATGGCGCCGAGCCGCTCAGATCCCAGCGGAAGAAGCTCATGATGAAGGAGTATCCGAGCGGATAGATGAGGATGGCCAGCATGACGAGAAGCGCCGGGCTGGCCAGGAGATAACCTCTCTGCCAGGTGTAGGGCAGCGGCGAACGTCGCCGGCGCCCTGGCGCCTGGTGCTGCGCGACGGCCGACATTCTCAGTCGTAAGCTCCGGCCCGACGCATGATCTCTTCCGCTTCCGTCGCCGCCTGGTTGAGCGAGTCGGCGGGCGAAACCTGGTCGGACAGGGCCTGCTCGATAGCCGAGAACATCAAGGTGCAGACCTTTGAGAACCCGGCAAGCTTGGGCCATTCCTTGCCGTTCGCGATCGTGGTCTCGAGCTGCTGCAGCCATGTGGCCTGCGGCCCCTTCGCCGCGGCGATCACTTCCTTGGCTATCGCCTGGCTGCTCGGGAAGTTGGTGAACTGTTCGAACTGCAGCCGCTGGGCATCCGCGCCGACCGTGTATTTGATGAATTCGACGGCGGCTTCCTTGCGTCCGGATTGGCCATTCAGCGCCATGGCATGCGAGATGGCGCACGAGATCGCCGCCTTGTCCCGCACATAGGGAGCTGTCGACCATTTGCCGACGACGCGCGAGGTTTCCGGATTGGACAGGGTGGCGAAGGCGCCTGGCCAATCGAAAGTGGCATAGACCGTGCCGGACGAGAATTCGGTCGAGTTCTCGTTCCATTGATAACCGACGGCATCGGGCGGCACGATTTTGTGCTTCTGGATCAGATCGCGATAGAAGGTGAGCGCCTTGATGCCGGCTTCGGAATTGAAGGCCGGTTTGTTTGCCTGATCGACCCAGTCGCCGCCGGCCTGCCAAAGCAGGTCGCTGAAGGTGCGTTGCGCGGGGTCGCCCTGCCCCGGCACGACAAGGCCATAGTGACCGTTGCCGGTGAGTTTCAGTCCGACATCGACGAGTTCCTCCCAGGTTTCGGCCGGCTTCAGGCCTTTTTCCTGGTAGATGTCGCTGCGGTAGTATTGAACGCGCGCGTCCATGTTGCGCGGAATCGCCGCCAGATTTCCTGTCTTGGGGTCGCGCAGATATTTGACGGCGACGGGATAGAAGTCCGCCAGCTCGGAGTCGCTGAAATAGCTGTTCAGCGGGGCGAAATGGTTGAAGTAGGAATCGATCTGCGCCGTGTGGGTGCTGTAGACGTCGTACTGGCTCGACCGCGCAGCGCTCAACGTGACCACCTTCGCCGTCAGGGGCGTGAATTCCAGGAGGTCGTAGCGAACCTTGATGCCGGTTTTGGCGGTGAAGTCCTGAACGATCTTCTCCCAGTATTTGGGATAGAGCGGGCCGCCGGTGATCAGCAATGCGGTGATCTCTTTGGCGTCTGCCCTGGCAACCCACGGCGCAGCAAGCGAGCCGGCCGTCACTGCCGCGCTCGCGGCAAGGAATTTGCGTCTCGATAAGTTTCCGGACATCAGAATCTCCTCCTGGTTTGACTGGTCGGTCCGTCCAGCGACCACCGACGAGCTTCAGCCTCTGCAATCCGCCGGCGACTTGCTCCTCCCGCCGCGAGACTGCCCGGGTGATTGGGCACTTACGCTCCAACACGCCTCGTTCGGTTGCGAAGGCGTATCGATCGTGATCTCGGACGGCGGCGACAGGGCACGGCGGCTGGACACCGCTCGATCCTCCCCTTCCCGCAGGCCGCGTTATAGGCTAGTGAGCGTTTTATAAGATAAGTTGACTGCATATCTAGCTATCAGCCTATAAGCTTATCAGACAAGTGGATGTTAATGATGG
>RXJA01000023.1 GCA_003963455.1 Hyphomicrobiales bacterium | reverse complement strand
CAGGAGGCGGCGGCGCTCGATGACCGTCAGCAGCTCTTCCATGCATTCCTTGAAGGTCAGCACCTGCGGGCCGCCGAGCTCATAGATCTGTCCGCCCTTGGCCTTGCCGTCGACCGAGCGCGCCACCGCTTCGGCGACGTCGCCGACATAGACCGGCTGGAACTTGTTCTGCCCGCCGCCGATCAGCGGCAATACCGGCGAATAGCGCGCCATGTTGGCGAAGCGGTTGAAGAAGCTGTCCTCCGGCCCGAAAATGATCGAGGGCCGCAAGATAACGGCGTCGCTGATGGTGTCGAACACGGCTTTCTCGCCGAGCGCCTTGGTGCGGGCATAGCCCGCCGGGGAATCGAGATCGGCGCCGAGCGCCGAGATGTGGGTAAGGCCGGCGCCGACCGAGCGCGCGGCCTCTGCGACGGCGCGCGCGCCGAAATCATGAACGGCGCCGAATTTCTGGCGGCCCGTCTCATGCAGGATGGCGACGAGGTTGACGACATGGTCGGCGCCCTGCACGGCGCGGTCGACCGACCAGCGCACCCGCACATTGGCCTGCACCGGCTGGATCTGGCCGACATTGCCGAGCGGCTGCACATGGCCGGCAAGGTCGGGCCGCCGGCAGGCGACCCGGATGCGGTAGCCGCGCTTTGCCAGCGCCCGCACGACATGGCGACCGACGAAGCCCGAGCCGCCGAAGACGACGACGAGCTTGGGGGTCTGCAGGATTTCGGTCATGATTGGCTCCGCGCGTAAATGCTTGGCTGAAGCCGTTTCTTAATCCGTTTCTCGCCAAAGGCAAAGAGCGACCGGAGGTCGCCATTGCCGAGTTTTTAAACTTGCCCGGAATGCCGCTCCGACGCGTTCGGAGAAAACAGAAAACCCCGCCGAAGCGGGGTTTTCCGGGCAGTGTCCACGCCGAAACAGGGTCCAACGGGGCGGCCTGACCTGAGACGGTATCAAGGTGGCGTGAAGCAAGCACGCCCGCCCCCGCCCTGAACGCCCGGCGCGGCGCCGCCAGCCGCGAGCCGGACGAAGCCAACCAGGGCGGCTCGCGGCGTGGGGTGCCGGATATGGGTCGCGTCAGACCGGGAAAAGGTTCAATCGCGCGGGAGGAATCAGGCCGAATAGCGCTCGGCGAATTCCGAAATGCGCTGCACGACCGCCCTGGACGTGGTGATGCCGCGCGCCTTTGCCTTCTCCGCGGCTTCGGCGCGCGAGCGTCCAGGAATATGCACGCCATAGCGCCGCCGCAGCCGGTCGAGCTGGTCCTTCATGCGCTGTTCGAAATCCGGGTCGAGCAGCTTCGGTTCGATGGCGAGAACGAAGAGGCCCGTGGCGGGGCTGTCCGCCCCGCCGGTGAACCAGGGCGCGTCGAGCGACCAGTTGGCACCGGAAATGCCCGCGGCCAGCACCTCGACCATCAAAGCGATATTGGCGCCGCGCTGGCCGCCGAAGGCCAGCATCGCGCCTTTCATCGCTGCCGCCGGATCGGTGGTCGGGTTGCCGCTGGCATCCAGCGCCCAGCCTTCGGGAATCTTCTTGCCGTCCTCGGCCGCCTTGCGGATGTTGACGAAGGCGGTGGCGCTCGACGACTGGTCGATGACCAGGGGCGGTCCATCGGCGGCGGGTGAGGCGAAGGACATCGGATTGGTGCAATAGACCGGCTTGACCGAGCCCGAGCCGGCAAGCACCGCCGGCCCGTTGGTGGCGGCGAAGGAGACCAGCCCTTGCTCCGCCAGCCGCCCGGTGAAATAGCCGAGCGCGCCGCATGTATAGGCGTTCTTCTGCGAGAAGATCGAGACGCCGAACAATTTTGCCGCCTTGACGAGGTCGTCGATGGTGCGGTCGAAGCCGGTGTGGGCAAGCCCGCCGCGCGCGTCGGAAAGATAGACCGCGAGCGCCGGCCTTGTGATGACCGGAGCGGCATTGCCGTCGATGCGGCCTGCTTCGAGCGCTTCCAGATAGTCGATGAAATGCGACAGGCCGACCGTCGACAGCCCCTCGGCCTCCGCGGCGATGATCGAGGCGGTCAGCGACTGCGCCGCCTCCTCATTGGCGCCGGCGCCGAGCGCCGCCATCCGGCATAGGCCTGTTGCCTGGTCAAGAGTGAGTTGCATGGTGGCCGTCCTAGGGGATGCGATCGTTGATTGCCATTTGAGTAGCAGCAGTTGAAGCGGCGTTTGTGTTGAAAATCGTCCGCCGTTGCAACAAAAGCGGCTGGTGCTCGCCCGCTGCTGTTACTGCAAAGCCTGCGTGCTTCTAGCCGATCTTGACCGGAATGCGAGCCTCGATCCGGCTGAAGATGAAGACGAGAATGCCGGTGATCGTCATATAGATCAGCGCCAGGAGCAGCAAAGGCTCGTAGGTCAGGTAGGTGTCCTGCCGCACCTTGGACGAGACGGCGAAGATGTCTATGACACTGATCGTGGCCACCAGCGGGGTCGACTTCAACTGCAGCACGGTCTCGCCGGTCAACGTCGGCAGCGCCCGGTAGAAGGCCTGCGGCAGCCAGATCCGGCGGAAGATTTTCCAGCGGCTCATGCCGAAAGCGCGGGCGGCCTCCAACTGTCCGCGCGGCACGCCGGCAAAGGCGCCGCGCATCACTTCCCCCTCATAGCCGGCGAAGGAGAAGGTCAGCGCCACCACGGCATAGGGCCAGGCCTGCCTGAGATACGGCCAGAGCCAGGATTCGCGGATCCACGGATATTGCGGGAAGATCGAGCCGAGGCCGTAATAGAGCAGCCAGAGTTGCAGAAGCAGCGGTGTTCCGCGAATGATGGTGCAGAAGACCTTTGCCGGCGCCGACAACCAGATCGGTCCGCCGGCCTGGGCGAGCCCGAGCGGCACGGCAAGCGCGAAGCCCAGCGCGCAGGTGACGGCGAGGATCCAGAGCGCCCGCCAGATGCCCATCAGCCCCATTTCCCAATATTGCGGCAGCCAGTCCCAGCGCATGAAGACGATCGCGCACAGAACCAGCGCCAGGGCGATCAGGATCAGCACGATGCGATGCGGCTTGAGCCAGAGCGAGGCGCGCGCCGCCATGTTGATCGCGGTGGCTTCGGCCGACATCAGCGCGCCTCCTTGACGGAGGGCATGCCGCGCCGCGACCACGCCTCGACGCGGCCGATGATCAGGTTGGAGAAGAGCGTCACCGCCAGGTAAAGCACGCCGGCCGCGAGATAGAAGATCAGATAGGCCTTGGTGACGCCCGCGGCCTGGCGTGTCGCCAGCGTCAGCTCGAAGAAGCCGACGACGGCAAGCAGCGCCGTATCCTTGGTGGCGATCAGCCACAGGTTTGCAAGACCGGGAATGGCGAAGGGTAGCATCGCCGGCAGGGTTATGCGCCTCAGCATCAGGCCGGGCGACATGCCATAGGCGCGGGCGGCCTCGATCTGTCCTTGCGGGATGGCGAGGATGGCGCCGCGGATGACTTCGGTCGAATAGGCGCCTTGCACGAAGCCCAGCACGAAAATGCCGGCCGCGAGCCCGCTGATGTCGACACGGCTGTAACCCATCGCCCCCAGCACTTGGTTGATGAGGTCGGTGCCGGCGTAATAGAGCAGCAGGATCAGCACCAGTTCCGGCACCGCGCGGACAACCGTGGTGTAGACAGCGAGCAGGTCGCGCGTCATCGGGCCGCCATAGAGCTTGCCGAAGGCGCCGGCGGTTCCGATCAGCAGGCCAAGGCAGGTGGCGCCGATGGCGATCTCTAGCGAATGCAGCAGGCCGACCAGCAGCGTGCCGCCCCAGCCGGGCGCCACAGGTGAAAGAAGTTCCATGATGCCGGCCGCGGAGGCCGGAAGAAAGGCGTCGATCAGCTTCGCCCCCGGATTGCTGGCAGGCCGCTGACGACCAGATCAGCGGCAGGCGTGCGTGGCAAGGTTTCGACCAGGAGCATGGCCGGCGGCCATGCTCCTGGATCAAGCGGGGAGATCAGTTCGACTGCGGCGTGCCGCCATAGATGTCGAAGTCGAAATACTTCTTCGAGATCTCGTCATATTTGCCGTTGGCGCGGATCGCCTTGATGCCGGCGTTGAACTTTTCCTTGAGCGCCGTGTCTTCCTTGCGGATGCCGGCGCCGACGCCCGGCCCGAGCACCTCGTCGTCCGGGGCCACCATGCCCTTCAGGTCGCAGCAGGCTTTGCCCTGGTCCGATTTCAGGAACTCGCCGAGCGCGATCGAATCGGCCTGCACGGCATCGAGACGGCCGGCGGCCAGATCGTTGTTGGCTTCGTCCTGCGTCTGGTATTCCTTGATCTCCTGCGCGCCGGTGAAGTGCTTCTTGGCGTAGACGGCATGCACGGTCGAGACCTGGACGCCGATCACCTTGCCCTTGAGGTCGTCCGGCGTGGCGCCGAATTTCTGGTCCTTCGGCCCGATGATCGCGGTCGGCGTGTTGTAGTACTTGTCCGAGAAGTCGATCGTCTTCTCGCGCTCGGCGGTGATCGACATCGAGGAGACGATGGCGTCGATCTTCTTGGTGGTC
>RXJA01000192.1 GCA_003963455.1 Hyphomicrobiales bacterium | reverse complement strand
CAGCTGCGGCGTCATCACCAGCGACTGGGATTGTCTGAGCTGCAGTTTGGCTGCCAGCGCCATGGTGGGATTCAAACGCCTCGTCTACGCGTCGTACAATTGTTTTCCGGTCAGGCATAGAAACTGGCCCGGCTTTTGCTTGTCAAGGAAAACGCTAGCAGCAACGGCTTACCGGAGCGTTATCGGGCGCTAAAATAGCCTAAAATCGTCACGCGGGATCGAAAATCGCGCCACAGTCCGAAAATCCGCGGATCAGAGCGTAAAGCCCTCGCCGAGATAGAGACGCCGTACGTCGGCGTTGGCGACGATCTCGTCGGCCCGGCCATGGGTCAGAACCTGGCCGGCATGGATGATGTAGGCGCGATCGATCAGGCCGAGCGTCTCGCGTACATTGTGGTCGGTGATCAAAACGCCGATGCCGCGCGCCGTGAGGTGGCGGACGAGCTGCTGGATATCGGCGACGGCGATCGGGTCGATGCCGGCGAAGGGCTCGTCGAGCAGCATATAGGCAGGCCGCGTCGCCAGCGCCCGCGCGATTTCGAGGCGACGCCTTTCGCCGCCCGACAGCGACATCGACGGCGCCTTGCGCAAATGGCTGATGTGGAACTCCTCGAGCAGTTCGTCGAGCGTGCGCTCGCGCTCCTTGCGGCTCTTTTCCACCACCTCCAGCACGGCGCGGATGTTCTGCTCGACGTTCAGGCCCCGGAAGATCGACGCTTCCTGAGGCAGATAGCCGATACCGAGGCGGGCGCGCCGGTACATCGGCATCGAGGTGACGTCGAAGCCGTCGATCTCGATCGAGCCTTCATCGACCGGAACAAGGCCGGTGACCATGTAGAAGCAGGTGGTCTTGCCGGCGCCGTTTGGGCCAAGCAGGCCGACGGCTTCGCCGGCGCGCACGCCGAGCGTCACCCCGCTCACCACCTTGCGGCCCTTGTAGCTCTTGGTCAGGCCCTTGGCGATCAGGGTGCCCTTGAACTTCGCCTTGTCGGCGCCGACCGTCACCGGAGCAGCCGGCTTTGCGGCCGCCCGTCCCGGAAGACGGGCCAGCAGCGATGACACGCCGGCCATTACTTGCTCGACGCTCCCTGCTGGGACGTGCCCTGCTTCTGGGGCGTGATCGACATGATGACGCGGCCACCGGTGCCGCAACCGTCGACATTGGCGAGGCCGCTCTTCATCTGCACGGTGAGCTTGCAGCCCTTCAGCACGTTGTCGCCTTGCGACAGCACCACTTCCTTGCCTTGGAGAGTGAGCACCTGCGTCTTCATGTCGAAGGTGCCGGTATCGCCCGTGGCGATCTGGTCGTTCGACTTGATGTAGACTTTGTTCTCGACCACCAGATGGTCGATGTTGGCGGCGCCCGTCATCGCCGACGCACCGGCAGCCGCGCTCTTTGAAGCGTTGGGATCCTTGACGTAGTACACCGTCATCTTGCCGGCCTTGAGCAGCGTCGGCCCCTGGTTGACCGTGACATTGCCGCTGAAGATGGCTGCGCTGTCGGCCTGATGGACCTCGAGCTTGTCGCTTTCGATCTGGATGGGCTGGTCGCCCGACAGTTTCAGGCCGGACAACTGGCTGGTGCTGCCGGACTGGGCAAGCGCCGGGGCCACGCCCAGCAGGACCAAGATGGAGGCCGCCGCTGCAAGCCTTGCCGAATTACTGCGACGCATTCTGTTCTCCGCTCTTTGTCTCTGCCGCCTTCAGGCTTCCCGCGTCGATGTTGACGCGCACCCGGCTTTCGAAAACCACGACCTTGCCGTTCTCCTCGACCGACATCGAGTCCGCGGTTATGCGCGACCCGCCACGGCTGACATCGACCGGCTTATCCGTCTTCATAGAGCCTTTGCCCATGTCTAGGAAGATCGATTTGAATTTCGCCACCAGGCCGTCCGTCGTCGTGACGCTGACGTCGCTGGTCAGGTCCATCGTATTGGCGTCGCGGTTGTAGATGCCGTGCGCGGCATCGACCGATACGATGTTGTCGGTGGCCACGGGCAGCTTGGCGTTGATGCCTTCCAGGTCGATGACCGCCTGCTGGCCGACATCCTGCGTCGCCCTGGTCGCGGTCAGCGAATAGGGCAGCTTCTGCTTGGTGAAGCCGTTGAGCTTCGGATTGGCCATCACCAGCTTGCCGTCCGAAAACGCCGTGCCGTCGGCCTGCACGGAGATGGACAGGGGCGCCTTGAGATAGGAATAGACCGGAAAGGCGACTGCGATCGCGACCGCCAGCAGCGGCACGGCGAATTTCAGCACGCGCACGCGGCGCGAGTGCCGCTGCGCGCGGTTGAACGCATCGCCACGCGTGCCGCCCGGGGCCGCGGGAACCGGTACCGTACCGGCGTCGCTCGTTTCGTCAGATCGCGCCAACATGACTTTCTAGTGGACCTTTGCCCGCCCAAACATCGCCTATAGGTGGTATGTCGGCACCTACAAGCAAGCACAAGCGGAGGAAAACTGCAAAAATATGACGGCTGCCGCTCGCAAAATCGGGAGGAATTCGGCGAAGACGGCCCGCACTTCATAGCAGATACGGACGGACTGCGTTAATTTTTCGTGAGCCTGACGTCAGCGCCGAAGGTTGAAGCCGGACATTTCAGGAAACGGTAGCCGCGTGCCTGGGCTTGCTTTAAAAGCGTGCTTTCCCTTCGACCCATGAGGCTGACGATGGCAATGAGAGCCGACGACCTGATCGACCGCCGCCGCTTGCGCCGCAAGCTGACGTTCTGGCGCGTGGCCGCGTTTCTCATTCTGGCGGCAGCCGTCATCGCCTTCTCGGCCTGGTTCTATGACGACAATTTTACCGGCCGGGCGCTCCCGCATATCGCCAAGGTCAAGATCGAAGGCACCATCACCGAGGACGAGGAACTGCTCAGGAGGCTGGAAGCGATCCGCACCTCGCCGGAGGTAAAGGGCGTCATCCTGTCGATCGATTCGCCTGGAGGGACCACGGTCGGCGGCGAATCCACCTTCGAGGCAGTGCGCAAGCTTGCCGGCGACAAACCCGTGGTGGCCGAGGTCGGCACGCTGGCGGCATCGGCCGGCTACATGATCGCAAGCGCGGCCGACCACATCGTCGCCCGCAAGACCTCGATCGTCGGCTCGATCGGCGTGCTGATCCAGTATCCCGATGTCAGCGGTCTCATGGACAAGCTCGGCATCAAGCTGGAGGAAGTGAAATCGTCGCCGCTCAAGGCTTCACCCTCGCCCTTCAAGCCAACCAATGACGACGAGCGCGCCATGGTGCGCAAGCTGATCCTCGACAGCTACGACTGGTTCGTCGGCATCGTCGCCGACCGCCGCAAGATGACGCATGATCAGGCCCTGGCGCTGGCCGACGGTTCGATCTTCACCGGCCGCCAGGCTTTGGCCAATCATCTGGTCGACGCTGTCGGCGGCGAGCAGGAGGCGATCGACTGGCTGGCGACCAAGGGTGTTGACGCCAAGCTCAAGGTCGTCGAGTGGAAGGACAAGGACAGGCGCGGCGGTTTCCTGTTTTCCCAGTCGATGGCAAAGGTGGCCGCCAAGGCCCTCGGCCTGCCCGATGCCGGCGGCGATGTCATCCACGAGCTCGGCGCCGACCGCTTGTTTCTTGACGGTCTCGTTTCGGTCTGGCACCCTTGAGGCGCCGTTGGTACCAGCCAAAAAAGCAATAAAATCATCCTGATAATCGATCGCTGTGGTTTTACGGGGAACGTTCTATGATCAAATCCGAGCTTGTGCAGATCATTGCTGCACGCAACCCGCACCTTTTCCTGCGCGATGTCGAAAATATCGTCGGCGCGATCTTTGACGAGATCACCGACGCGCTTGCCGAGGGCAACCGGGTCGAATTGCGCGGTTTCGGCGCCTTTTCGGTGAAAAATCGTCCCGCCCGCACCGGCCGCAACCCGCGCACCGGCGAATCCGTCGAGGTCGAGGAAAAATGGGTGCCGTTCTTCAAGACCGGCAAGGAGTTGCGCGAAAGGCTGAACGGCGGCAGATAGGCGCCGCGCCGGCGGGTTGAATCGGGATCTTGGCGCCAAAGCATGTCTCCCGAAAGTGGAGGCCGGTTTCGGGACAAAGACATGCGTGCTTAGAGCTCACCATGGAGATCTGATGTTCAATCGCTTCATCCTCGTCGTGGTCTTCGTGCCGCTGGCAATCATCCTGATCGCGCTCGCCGTCGCGAATCGTGGCTCCGTCGCTTTCACCCTCGACCCATTCCATCCCGGCAATCCCGCGCTGACGCTGAACCTGCCGTTTTTCATCTTCCTTTTCCTGGCCTTGGCCATCGGCATGGTCGTCGGCAGCATGGCCACCTGGATAAAGCAGGGCCGCTACCGCAAGCTCGCGCGCCAGCGTGGCCTGGAGGCTGAAAACCTGCGCCAGGCGGTGAGCCGCGCGCCGGCTGCACCGAATGGACCGGCGCTGCCCAAGCCGACCAATTAAAGCAATCCGGAGCCTTCGATGCTGACCATTTCGGCCGCCGAGGTCGACCGCGCGCTGACCTTTCCCGGTCTGGT
>RXJA01000240.1 GCA_003963455.1 Hyphomicrobiales bacterium | reverse complement strand
TTCGAACTTGTGACCTCTGCCTTCGGAGGGCAGCGCTCTATCCAGCTGAGCTACGGGTGCTTCCCGGGGAACCGGAAAACGAACCAGCCGGTGAGCCGGCCAGCCACGGCTTCTTAGCGGAAGCCGCCGCGGGCTTCAACGGGCAATTGGCGATTGTGCGGGGGGCTGTTGGGTCGATTGTCTCAGCGAGAGGCGATCGGAGATGGCGCTCCCCTCTCCGTCTCGGCTTCGCCGAGCCACCTCTCCCCGCCTCTGGCGGGGCGAGGAAATAGCCTCACCCCTCCACCGCCACCTTCGCCGTCTTGCGCCTCACCGCCCGTGTCGCGTGCTTCTGCTTCTTCGCGCCGGCCAGCTCGTGCATCGCGTCGAGCTGCATCTGCTGCATTTCGGCCAGGCGCTGCCATTGGCGCGAGATGAGGTAGTCGAGCTTTTCGTGCAGGTGGCGTACTTCGAGCTCCGCCTTGAGGTTCACCCGGTAATCGTTGAAGGAGCGCAGCCTGTCTTTGGCTTCCTGGCGCTTCTGGCTCATCATGATCACCGGCGCCTGGATGGCGGCGATACACGACAGAAGCAGGTTGAGCAGGATGAACGGGTAGGGGTCGAAGGCGTTGGTCGTGCCGGCCACCAGGTTGATGCCGATCCACAGCAAAAGCACCGCCCCGAAGGAGATCAGGAACCACCAGCTGCCGCCGAACTCGGCCATGGTGTCGGAAACGCGGTCGGGGAAGGAGCGGTGCTCCTCATATTCCTCTTCCGAGTTCTCCGAGATCGTGTCCTGCTTGGCGATCGATTCCACCACCTGGCGGTCGAGCTCGGAGAATTCGCCGTGCTCTTGCTGCAGCAATTCCTCCATGTAGCGCATGCGGTAGCGGCCGAGCTCCTCGCGGCTGATGCGGGCGCCACGCGGCAGGTCGGGATGGTCGGAGCGGATGCGGTCGGCAAGGCTGGGCCGCAGATCGTCGATGCGCACCAGGTCGCGCTTGCGGAATTTGCGCCCCGATATCGCCGAGGGTTTTTTCTTCGGCTTGATCCGCGCCGTGCCTGTCATGCCCGGAACATGCGGTTCGGAATCCGGAACTTCCGGCGCCTCGAGGATCTCGTCGGCGGCCGCTTGCGCGTCCTCCGGCACGGTTTCCGCCTCGAGATATTCGCCGGCCACGTCGTTCTCGTTGTCGGCCTGGATCTGCGCTGATGTTTTCGGGTCGCCGGCCATGGTCAGTGCTCCTGTGCTCGCGGCTTTGCGCATACGATACGCCAAGCCGGCGCAGCATATCCATCGCCAGTGTGAATCCCGTGTGACCGAACAAGTTCTTGTGATGGAGGGTGCGAGGCGTCGCCAGCCGCCACGCGCAATTGCATAGGTCGGCGATTTCACGCCCACCTCCTGGCGCAATCGTCTCCGTCGCCTGGCCTTGATCGACATCAAACTGGCCCCTGTGGCGGACCGGATAGGCTGATTATATCGACAACGGGCCGGGGCGTTCAGCCTCCCGCCAGCTGGGGCATCGCCCCGAGAAATGAGGGATCGCCACCATGTACAAGAAAGTCCTGATCGCCACCGACGGCTCGGAGCTCGCCCTGAAGGGCGTCGCCCAGGGCCTGGAACTGGCCAAGGGCCTCGGCGCCACGGTCGTCTTCGTCACCGTTTCCGAGCCGTTCCCGGCGCTGGCCTGGGGCGGCGCCATGGCGGGCTACGTCGCCGCCGACGAGCTGGTCAATTACGAGGAAAGCGCGCGCAAATATGCAAGCGAGCTGCTCGGCAAATGCAAGGCCGAGGCGGATGCGAAGGGCGTCGGTTCGAAGGGCATCCATATCGAGAACCGGACGCCCGCCGAGGCGATCCTCGACGTCGCCGGCAGCGAGGCCTGCGACCTCATCGTCATGTCCTCGCATGGCCGCCGGGGCATCGGCCGCCTGGTGCTGGGCAGCCAGACGGCCGAAGTGGTGTCGCTGACCACGATCCCGGTGCTGGTGGTTCGGTAGGGCCCGCCGATATTCAGGTGAGACCGGCCTGCGAACGATGGTTTCCTGCGCTTCCGGTGCTCACGTACTTCAAGTACGCTCCGCTCCGGTTCTCGGAAACCATCATTCTCGGCGCGGCCTGACCTGAATCTCGACAGACCCTTGCGCCAGCGAAAGGCGACATAGGCAGCTATCCTTCGCGCCGGCGTCTCAGACGTTCTCGTTCGCCCCGTCACCCTACTGCGTCGGCAGCAGTGGCGCGCCGGGCGATGCCAGATCCGGAGACGGAAAATCGGATGCCGGCTGACCCGGCTGCGTCGACGCAGGCGTCGCGGATTCCGGCGGCGGCAACCCCGGCAGGCCCGAGTCCGGCGGCGACAGGCCGGGCGGCGGCGAAGCCGGCTGCTGCCCGGAATACATCAGCCTGGGCTGGGCTGCGTCCGCTGTCACCGGCCCCAGGCTCCGCTGGATCAGCGCCTCGACATGGTCGTTGCGCTGGCGGGCCGTATCGGCGCCCATCACCACCACGATCAGGTGCCGGCCGTCGGCATTGTAGGAGGTGACGATGTTGTAGCCGGAGGCGCGGATATAGCCGGTCTTGATGCCGTCGACGCCGCGCACGCGCCCCAGCATGTCGTTATGGCCGCGCACCAGTCTGCCGCGGAACATGAAGTCGCTTTCCGAGAAATAGTGGAAATGCTGCGGGAAGCGCTTTTCCAGCGCCATGCCCAGCACCGCCATGTCGCGCGCCGTGGTCACCTGGCCGTCGTCCGGCAGGCCGCAGGCGTTGCGGAAGTTCGTGCCGGTCATGCCGAGCGAGCGCGCCTTGGCGGTCATCATGGCCGCGAACTGGTCCTCCGAGCCGCCGCCCAGATACTCGCCCACCGCCACCGCCACGTCGTTCGCCGACTTGACCACCATGGCGCGGATGGCGGAATCGACGTCGATCGTCTCACCGCGCCGGAAGCGCAGCTTCGTCGGCGGCTGCGAGGCGGCGTGGTCGGAAACCGGGATTTGCGTCTGCTTGGTCACCCGGCCGCTCTCCATCGCCTCGAACAGCATGTAGAGCGTCATCATCTTGGTCAGCGAGGCCGGATAGCGCTGCGACCTCGAATTGACCTCGAACAGCGTCTTGCCGGTCGAGGCATCGACCACGATCGCCGCGTATTTCTGCGGCTGCGCCGGGACAGTGAGCACGCTTTCGGGCGGCGCTGCCGTAGTGCAGCCGGCGACCAGCGCGAGCAATGCCAATAGGGCGACGAGTTTCCGGAGGAGCGGCAGGGAACGCGGATAAGACAAGACGGCTCTAAACTGTTGCTGAGATGCGCGGAGGCTAACGTAACGCATGTGCCGCGTCCAACTGGTTAACGGCGATTTTAACATCGAATTGCGTCCTGGCGCCGTCGCCGAACCTGCCAATCTCCCCCGCAAGGGGGGAGATCGGATGCCGCGTAGGCTTTCGCCTATCGCCAGCGCTGCAGCTCAGGCCGCTTTGCCATCCCTCCCCCCTTGCCGCTATGATGCAGCCGGCTTGGTTTTGGGGGGATAGGCATGTCGGAAATCGCCACGGGTGCGACCTCGCTGCTGAGGTCGTCGCTGAGCCGCACCGGCAAATGGGCGGCGAGCTTCGCCTTCATCAGCGGCGCGGTCGGCGACGTGCTCAACCCGCTCGGTCCCTTCGCCGCCTATATCGCGCTGGTCGCTGCCGTCGCGGCCATCATCATCGCCGTCGCCATGGTGCTGCGGCTGGTGCTGGCCGCCAAGGCCATGCCGGCGCTGATCTTCGCCACGAGCGCCGCGGCGATCGCCGGCGGCGTCTACGGCATCCAGCAGGAAACGAACTCGCAGAATGGCGTGATCGCCAACCTCGTGCCCGCGGTCGCCGAGCTGCAGCAGTCGCTCGGTATCGTTTCGCAAAAGGTGGCGAAGATCGAGCAGACCGTCACCGAAACGCAGAAAACCGTCGAGGAGGTCAAGAAATCCACCGACGCCACGGCGAAGACGGCCGAAGAGATCGCCGCGACGCAGAAGCAGCAGACCGCGCAAGGCGCCGAAACGCAGAAAACCGTCGAAGCGGTGAAGCAAGCCACCGACACGGTCGCGCAGAAGACCGAGCAGATAGCCTCCGCCCAAGAGCAGCAGGCGGCGCAGGGCGCCGAGACGCAGAAGACGGTCGAGGCGGTCAAGCAGACCACCGACACTTTGGCCGCCGGGCAGAAGCAGCAGCAGGCGCAGGCCGAAAAACTGCAGGCGACGACCGAGCAGATCGCCGCCTCGATCGACACGATCGCCAAGGGTTTTGCGCAGCTTTCGGCTCAAGGCGGCGCGATCGCCGATCCGAAGCGTCCGGACGAGTTCTACCACAATGCCCGCGTCTATGAGCTGGCCGGCGACATGCTCAACGCCCGCCGCTCCTACCTCGCCTTTGCCGGCTTCGATATCGACGCCATCGACCCTTACACCCGCTTTGCCACGCTGCTCAGGGTCCAGGACGGCAAGGCCGGCGCCCGCGAAGTGTTCGGAACGCTGGCGGAAAAGGCCAAGGCGCCCTCGATCAAGCTCGTCCATCTCCTGCAGTTCGACGATGCCCAGCGGCTGGACAAGCTCAACGCCTTCATCGCCGCGAATCCGGATTACGCGCCGGCTTACTTTCTCCTGGCGCAGGAGTTTTCCGAGGACCGCCTGGGCAGCCAGACGCTCGCCGACAAGCGTAGCGAAGCCGAGGCGCTGACCAAATTCGTCTCTTATGAGACGGACGGCGGCCTGCTCAAATATTTCGTCGACCAGACGCAGCTGGCCGACTGGCTCGACCGCAGCCGCAGCCGGCTGACGGCGCTGGGCGACGTGCTCGACCCGTCGCGCTTCGTCCCGACGCTGACGCCGATGCGCTCCAATGCCGGCTGGTCGATGACGATCTCGCTGCCCGAGCCGGCGACGGCGATTTCCTGGCGGCTGGGCGATAGCGGCCCGTTCACCGACACCGGCGTGATGGCGATGAACGACCAGCGCACCGGCAAGCCGATGCCCAATCCGAGCTTCGAATTGCCCGACAGCACCGCGGCCACCAACATCGCCATCAAATATCTCGACATCAGGGGCCGCGAGACCGGCCCGTTCGACATCCGCTTCGATCCGGATTTGGCGCTCCAGCAAGGTAACAAGCAGATCCTCGACCAGTTCTGGACCTCGTGGATCGCCTTCGACGCTAGCGGCAATCGCGGCCTGGTCTATTTCACCCAGATGCTGTCCTACCGCTGCGCCATCAAGGCGGTGCATTACAGCCTGAACGGCGCCGCGCTCGACAAGGAGATCAAGATGCCGCCCTGCGACGCCAAGGACCCTTACGCCATTCCATCCGACTACCAGCCCTATTTCAAGGTCAAGGACGACGTGAAATCGATGGCGGTGCAGGTGACCTATACCGACGGCACCAAGTCAGCGGTCAGGGAGTATAAGAGGCAGTAGCAGGCCCAATCCTCCTCCCCTTGAGGGCAGGGCAATCGCATATGGCGGCCCCAGCCCCCACTCCGTCCGCTGCGCGGCCACCTCTCCCCCATGTTCATGGGGGAAAGGAAACCCAAGCTTTTCAAGGCCGCGACCTTCGGCGATTGGCATTTCCTCTCCCTCCACGAATGTGGGGGGAGAGGTGGCTCGGCGAAGCGGAGTGGGGTAGCGCCCTATGCGATTGCTCTCCACAAAGAGGGTAGGCGCGCCTGATGCAAATTGCCTGCCATCCCGCTTGCGTATCCGGCGCTGGACGGGCTTTCCTGCCGCCCACCGCAAAGATTCGGGGAGGCATTCATGGACACAGTCACGCTCAGCGCAAAGGGCATTTCGGTCTCGCTCGATCTCGCGGTCGGCCATATCGCCGGGATGGAAGTCGAAATCGATGGCCGCGTCCTGAAGCCGCTGCATCGCGCGCCATGGGTCGGCTCGCCGCGCGAGACATTGCCCGCGAACCTCCCCGAAGGCACGGTGCGCCTGTCCGGCGATTTTCTCTGCGCGCCATTCTCCGCCAGCGATGTCGAGGCGGCTCCGCTGCATGGCTGGCCGGCCAACAGCGAATGGGACGCCGTCGAGAACGGCGCCATTGCCGGCGGCCGGCGCGCCACCTTCCGGCTGCGCCGCAAGGTGATGGGCGCGGCCGTCGACAAGGTCTTTACCCTCCGCGACGGCCATCCCTTTCTCTACCAGGAGCACATCTTTTCCGGCGGCTCGGGCGCCATCTCCGTGGCCCACCATCCCATGACGGCGATGCGTGACGGCGGCCGGCTTGCCTTCTCGCCGAAGCGTGTGGCGGTCACGCCGCCAACGCCGCTGGAGCCAGATCCGTCGCGCGGCCGTTTCATGCTGGCTTATCCTGCCCGCGCCGGCGACCTGAGGCGGTTTCCGCTCGCCGCCGGCGGCACCACCGACCTCACCGATTACCGCATGGAGGACAGGCGCGAGGATTTCATCACCCTGGTCGAGGCCGATCACGGCGGCCCGGGCTGGACGGCGATTGCGCGCCATGCCGAGCAGGACCTTGTTCTGGTGCTGAAGAACCCGGCCGAACTCCCGGTGACGATGCTGTGGTTCTCCAATGGCGGCCGCGACTACGCACCCTGGAGCGGCCGCCATCGCGGCGTGCTCGGCATCGAGGACGGCCGCAGCGCGATCGGCCATGCCGCCTCGCTCGGCGACAACTGGCTGAAGCATGAAGGCGTGGCGACTGTCTTCGCGCTGGCCGAGGGGCGGTTGGTCTCGTTCCGCCATGTCATCGGCGCGGTTCCGTTCGCGAATACCGATGCCCCAGGCGATGTGGAACAAACGGCCGATCGATTGCGCATCCATGGGCCGAACGGCGCGATGAAGGAGGTGCCTTTCGACGGCGATTTCCTGCGCATAGGCCGAACCGTTCCGGCCTGAATTCTGAAATTCGTCATCCCAGGGCGGAGCAAGGAGCGAAGCGACGCGCGCAGACCCGTGGATGACCATGGGATGGGTGTCTCTGCTAATCCTGAGGGCTTGAGGCCGCCAAACAATCAGTTGAAACCTTGGCTTCCAGAAACGAGGTTTGAAATTTCCACCCACACCCGCCAGAATACCGGCCGAACCGCATCCGGAAAGACGCCGATGTCCGAGATCGCTCACATCACCGCCGCCATCTTCAAGCGCGCCGGCAAGGCCAGGCGCTTCGTCGTCGCCATCGCCGGTCCGCCGGGTTCCGGCAAGTCGACACTGTCGGCGAACCTGCATGAGCTTTTGCCGGAAGGCACATCCGAGGTCGTGCCGATGGACGGCTTCCATTATGACGACGTCATCCTGAACCGCCGCGGCTTGCGTTCCCGCAAGGGCGCGCCGGAAACCTTCGATTTCGCCGGCTTCGAGACGCTGTTGAAGCGCATCCGCTCGGGCGAGCCCGATATCGCCATCCCGGTCTTCGACCGCGGCATCGAACTGTCGCGCGCCGCGGCCGAGATCGTTTCCGCGGACACCAAGTTCATCCTGGTCGAGGGCAATTACCTGCTTCTCGACGAGGAGCCGTGGTCGCGGCTGGCGCCTCTGTTCGATTTCACCATCTTCGTCGACGTGCCCCGCAATGAGCTCGAGCGCCGGCTAATGGAGCGCTGGCGGGAGCATGGCAAGTCCGACGAGGACGCCCGCGCCTGGATCGCCTCCAATGACATGCCCAACATCGAGCGGGTGCTGGCGCGGCGCCGGCCAGCCGACATGGTCATCGGGTAATGACCCCGGTCATCGGTCAATAACCCTGGTCATTGGTTAACCTGTTCAATTTTCAATATTTTTGGACGGGAACCTTAAGGGTTTCACGTCGTTATGGCTGACATCCCGATTGTCCGGCGCTGAAAGCAATTCCAGCAAAAATGCGCATCGGTTTTCCGTCCGGAATTGTGCAAGGAACGGTATCGTCTGATGGCAACCAAGACCAGAAAACCCGCGCCCGCGAGAAGCAGGGCCAATCAATCCAGGACAACGCAAGCGAAGGCCGGTGCCGGCCAGGCAATAATGGCCGAGCAGCCGAAGGACGCCAAGCCGACCTTTGGCAAGGCCGCTCCCAAGAAGGTGATGCCAGGCGCGGCGCACAAGGTTGCTGCAAAAGCCGTCAAGCCTCATAAGCCGGCGGCGAAATCCGGTCCGATTCGCACCGTCGCAAGTGTTGCGACCGGCGCGGTCGTGGCGACCGCGCGCCTTGCCGCTTCCGTGCTCGGCCGGGGCGGTGCGAAGTCGAAACCGAAGTAAGCGAGCCCGTTCCTATCCCTTCGCCGGAATGGTGAGGCCCCTCTTGACGGCCGGCCGCGCCAGGCCGCGCTCCAGCCATTCGGCAACGGTCGGGAAATCGTCGAAGCCGACCAGGTCGCGCGCATCGTAGAAGCCGATCAGGTTGCGCACCCAGCCCAGCATCGACACGTCCGCGATTGTGTAGTCGTCGTCCATGATCCACTTGCGGCCTTTCAGCCGCGTTTCGAGCACGCCGATCAGCCGCCGCGATTCGTCGCGATAACGCTCAAGCGGCCGCTTGTCGGCGATCTCGCGCCCGGCGAATTTGTGGAAGAAGCCGACCTGCCCGAAGATCGGGCCGATCGCCGCCATCTGGAAGAACACCCACTGGATGGTCTCGTAGCGTCGCGCCGGATCGGCGGGAATGAGCTTGCCGGTCTTGTCGGCCAGATAGAGCAGGATGGCGCCGGACTCGAACAGGCCGATCGGCTTGCCGCCCGGACCGTCCGGGTCGATGATCGCCGGTATCTTGCCGTTCGGATTGAGCGACAGGAATTCCGGCGTCCAGCTCTCGTTCTTGCCGATATCGACATAGTGCGGCTCATAGGGCAGACCGATCTCCTCCAGCGCGATCGAGACCTTCACTCCATTGGGCGTCGTGGCGGAATAGAGCTGCAGGCGGTCGGGGTGCTCGGCCGGCCAGCGCTTGGCGATCGGAAAGGCGGACAGGTCGGTCATCGGAAACTCCGGAAGCGGATCGGCGCAGGGCGGCGCTCATGGCGGGTGGCTAAGAATTAGAGCATGATCCCGAAAAGTGGGAACCGGTTTTTCGGAAAAGATCATGCTCCAACAAAGAGCTGGATCTAGGATCGCGGCCTGCAGGGATCAATACACCGGCAAGCGGCTTGCCATGCGCACACGGGTCAAACGGACGGTGGCGATCAGACTGCCTTGAAGGCCAGCACCGCATTGGTCCCGCCGAAGGCGAAACTGTTGGAGAGCGCCGCGCGGATCTTGCGTTCGCGCGCCACGTTGGGCGTCACGTCGAGATCGCAGTCGGGATCCGGCTCGCGATAATTGGCGGTCGGCGGCACGATGCCGTCGCGGATCGCCATCACGCAGGCGATCATTTCCAGCCCGCCGGAAGCGCCGAGGCAATGCGCGTGCATCGACTTGGTCGAGGACACCGAGAGCGACGGGGCATGCTCGCCGAAGACGCGCTTGATCGCCGCGGTCTCGATCTGGTCATTGGCCTTGGTGCCGGTGCCATGCGCATTGAGGTAGTCGACGTCTTCCGGATTGAGCCCGGCATCCGCCAGGCAGAACCGCATCGCCGCTTCCGGTCCCTCGACGGTCGGCGCGACGATGTCGGAGGCGTCGGCCGAAAGCCCGACGCCGGCGATCTCGGCCAGGATGGTGGCGCCGCGCGCCATCGCGTGATCGTAGCTTTCCAGCACCGCCATGCCGGCGCCTTCGCCAAGCACGAGGCCGGCGCGATCGGCCGAGAAAGGCCGGCAGGTGTCGGGTGAAAGCACCCTGAGCGCCTCCCAACCCTTGAGCACGCCCCACACCAGCGGCGCTTCCGTGCCGCCGGCGACCATCACGTCGGCTCGGCCGAGCCTGATCTGGTCGACGGCGGTGGAAATCGCGTGGTTGGCCGACGAGCAGGCCGAGGTTGCGCCGTAGACGGGGCCGCGCAGCCCGAGGCTCATGCTCACCTGGCCGGCGGCCGCGCCCGGCATCACTTTCGGCACGGTGAAGATGGCGGCGCGGTTGCGCCCCTCGAGCAGGATCGCGCGGTAATTCTCCTCGATTGTCTCGAAGCCCGCGACGCCGATGCCGACGATAGCGCCCATCCGGTAGGTGTTGTCGGCATGCGCCGTCAATCCGGACTGCCGCATGGCTTCACGCGCGGCGATTACCGCCAGCAGGCTGAAGCGGTCCATCGACACGACCTGCTTGCGGTCGATGCCGTGATCGGGCAACTCCTTGATTTCGCAGCCGACCTTGACCTTGAGATCATGCAGCGACGGATTGTCGATCGGGCCGATGGCCGAGCGGCCGGCGCGCATGGCGTCCCACATCGCCGGCACATCGTTGCCGAGCCCGCAAATCCCGCCGATGCCGGTGATGACGACGCGTTTTTGCATGCGGTTCAGGCTTTTTTCGCGATCAGCTCGCGAACCGCCTCGACCATGTCGCCGACGTTCTTGAGGTTGCTCCAGGCGTCGACCGTGTTCATCTCGATCTCGATGCCGTATTTCTCCTCGAGATCGAAGATGATCTCCGTCAGCTCCAGCGAATGGATGCCGAGCGCGTTGAGATCGGTGCTGGTGGTGATTTCCTCGCCGCCAGTATCGGCATGCGCTTTGATCTTTTCGATGATCTCGGTCGTCAGCTGGTCAGCCATTCGGTTCCTTCCCTGTCGTTTCCCGACGCCAACTGATCAGCGCCCCTTTTTGATCCCCGGATCCAACAAACGCCGTCGCCCTTACCTCGCCAGGCACCGCGCGACCGCTCCAAGGTGGCTTCCCTCTATAGAAACCAAAACGATGTCAAGCAACAAGCGATATATCGACAAAGCCGCCGGAGTGCTTAACCTGGTACCGTGGACATGATCGACGACACCGTGACATCCTGGCCCGTCTTGCCTGCAGCGCAACGTGTTGCCGGCCTGGGCAGGCTTTTCTGCGGCAAGAGCGGCGGGCGCACGCGCTTGCAGCGGCTTTACCAGGACGGATCGGCCAAAATCCGCCTGCCGGCGGTGGAAGGCGATCCGCTCGAGGCGGTGCTTATCAACACAGCCGGCGGGCTGACCGGCGGCGACCGTCTCGGCTGGACGATCGAAGTTGGCGCCGGCGCCTCCGCCTCCATCACCACCCAGGCCTGCGAAAAGGTGTATCGCGCCGCCGCCGACAGGGCCGAGACGAGCGTCGGACTGCGGGTCGCTCCGGGCGGCCGCATAGCCTGGCTGCCGCAGGAAACCATCGTCTTCGATCGTGCCGCCTTCGCCCGCACGCTGGATGTCGAACTCGCTGACGATGCCGAGGCGCTGGTGCTGGAAGCCACGCTGTTCGGCCGGCTGGCGATGGGCGAGCGGACGGTTCAAGGCGGTTTCCACGACCGCTGGCGGGTCCGCCAGGGCGGCGCGCTGATCCATGCGGAGGATTTTCGCGTCGGCCCTGACATCGCGGCGACGCTCAAGCGGCCGGCGGCGACCGGCGGCGCGCTTGCCATCGCCACATTGCTGCTCGTTTCGCCGCGAGCCGAAAGCCTGCTGGAGCCAGCCCGTGCCATCATCGGCGATCCCGCCATTGGTGGCCCCTTTATCAGTGACGGCGGCGGCGCCAGTTTCTGGAGCATCGGCCGATCTGGCAAGCTTCTTGCGAGGCTAACTGCCGGCGACGGCTACCAGCTCCGCAAGCGGCTGGTTCCGCTCGTCGAACTGCTCAATGGGCGGGCGGGCCTGCCCAAATTGTGGTCACTCTGATTCTAAATACCGGGACATCGCATGAACCTGACGCCGCGTGAAAAGGACAAGCTGCTGATCGCCATGGCGGCGATGGTGGCGCGCAAGCGCCTGGAGCGTGGCGTCAAGCTCAATCACCCGGAAGCCATCGCCCTGATCACCGACTTCGTCGTGGAAGGAGCGCGCGACGGCCGCCCGGTCGCGGAGCTGATGGAAGCCGGCGCCCATGTCATCACCCGTGCCCAGGTCATGGAGGGCATCGCCGAGATGATCCACGACGTCCAGGTCGAGGCGACGTTTCCCGACGGCACCAAGCTGGTGACCGTGCATGAACCGATCCGGTGAGGAGAAAGACCGATGCTGGAGCTCAGGCCCAATTGCGAGTGCTGCGACAAGGATCTGCCGCCGGAGGCGGCCGATGCGCTGATCTGCACCTTCGAATGCACCTTCTGCGCCGACTGCGTCGACAATGCGCTGGGCGGTGTTTGCCCCAATTGCGGCGGCAATTTCACGCCGCGGCCGATTCGGCCGGCGGCCAAGCTTATGAAATATCCGCCATCGACCAGGCGCGTGCTCAAGGCCGAAGGCTGCGGGCCGCGCAAGGCCGCTTAACCAGGTCAATCGGAAGGGCAGAAAGATGATCTCCGCTTCTACGAAACGCAGCACGCTCGCCGCCATCCTCCTGGTGGCCGCGGCGATACCGGCTGAAGCCCATGTCGGCGCCGGCACGACTTCTTCCTTCGCGGCCGGCTTCGCGCATCCGCTGTCCGGGCTCGACCACATGACGGTCATGGTCGCCGTCGGCCTGTGGGCGGCAATGAAGGGCGGCAAGGCGCTCTGGGCCTGGCCGCTTGCCTTTGTCGGCGTCATGCTGGCCGGCGGCGTGCTCGGCATGCTGCAGGTGCCGGTGCCTTTCGTCGAGCCGGGCATCCTCGCCTCCGTGGTGGCGCTCGGCCTGCTGGTGGCGCTGGCGATCGATCTGCCGGTCTCGGCCGGTGTCGCCATTATCGGCCTGTTCGCGCTGTTCCACGGTCACGCCCACGGTACGGAAGTGCCCGAAAATGCCGGTGGACTGGACTACATGGTCGGTTTCGCGATCTCCACGGCGCTGCTCCACGGCGCCGGCATTGCGGCCGGCCTCGGGCTTGGCTCGCGCTTCCGCGGCCTGGCGCGCGCAGCCGGCGCCGCTTGCGCGGCGATTGGCGCCGGCCTGGCCCTCGGCATGGTGTGAGGTTGCGATGATCCCGGGCGAAGTTATTCCCGCAAAGGGCGAGATCGAGCTCAACAAGGGCCGGCCGACCGTCACGCTCAAGGTGGCCAACAGCGGCGACCGGCCGATCCAGGTCGGCAGCCACTATCATTTCTTCGAGACCAATGAGGGGCTGAAATTCGACCGCGAGCGTGCGCGCGGCATGCGGCTGGACATTGCCGCCGGCACCGCCATGCGCTTCGAGCCGGGGCAGGAGCGCGACGTCACGCTGGTGCCGCTGGGCGGCAAGCGTGAGGTCTATGGCTTCCAGCAGAAGGTGATGGGCAAGCTGTGACGGCCGCCGCGCTCAAATCACTTGGGCGGCTTGGCGGCGGCATAGATGGCGATCTTGCTCCCTCGCAATCGGCGCCGGCGGACACGCATCGCGCCCGCCGGCGCATTCGATCAGCTCGCCTTCTTGGTGATCAAGGTCAGCGCGCCGTTGGGTTGCAGGCTGGCCGCGATCACCTGCGCCGAGCTTACCCCCTTGGCCTCCAGCGCCGATTTCACCTTCGGCGTCGCCTCGATCGATTTGCGCAAGGTCTGCAGGCCGGCATCTCCACGCTGCGCCACGATCTTGTTGACCTGAGTCTGCGTGTCCTTCGGCAGTTCCGTGATGTCGACGATGCTGACGCTCTGAATCGACGGCACGGCGGGTTGAGTCTGCGGAGCGGCGGGTGCCGGAGTGGCGGGAGACGGGCTGGGTGTCGGCGCCGACTGCTGGGCGTTCGCAGCGCCTGCCATAATCAGGCTGGCGGCCGCGGCGAAAAATATCGTTCTGCGCATGGATGTTCCTTCCATCGTTTTGGCAAACACTCGTTTTGGGCTGACCGGGCCACCTCAACCGCTGAATGGGCGCGCAAAGTGTCGCCGAACGGGTCATCGCGTGACCATTGGATGGCGACAATGTGCGGCCCATCCTCAACCAACCTCGTTTTCGGGAGCAATTGCTGATGGCCAGGATAAGCCGTGCCGCCTATGCACAGATGTATGGACCGACGGTCGGCGACAAGGTGCGGCTTGCCGACACCGAGCTGTTCATCGAGGTCGAGAAGGACCTCACCGTTTACGGCGAGGAAGTGAAATTCGGCGGCGGCAAGGTCATCCGCGACGGCATGGGCCAGAGCCAGGTCACGCGGGCGGGCGGCGCGGTCGATACCGTCATCACCAATGCGCTGGTCGTCGACGCGCTCGCCGGCATCGTCAAGGCCGACATCGGCCTGAAGGACGGCCGCATCGCCGCGATCGGCAAGGCCGGCAACCCCGACACGCAGGATGGCGTCACCATCATCATCGGCCCGGGCACCGAGATCATCGCCGGCGAAGGCAAGATCCTGACGGCCGGCGGCTTCGACGCGCATATCCACTTCATCTGCCCTCAGCAGATCGAGGAAGCGCTGATGAGCGGCGTCACCACCATGCTCGGCGGCGGGACGGGTCCGGCGCATGGCACTTTGGCCACCACCTGCACGCCGGGGCCGTGGCACATGGCGCGCATGATCCAGTCGTTCGACGCCTTCCCGATGAATATCGGCCTGTCCGGCAAGGGCAATGCCTCGCGGCCGGCGGCGCTTGAGGAGATGGTGCTGGCCGGCGCCTGCTCGTTGAAGCTGCATGAGGACTGGGGCACCACGCCGGCCGCCATCGACTGCTGCCTTTCGGTCGCCGACGACTACGACGTGCAGGTGATGATCCACACCGACACGCTGAACGAGTCCGGTTTCCTCGAGAACACCGTGGCGGCCATCAAGGGCCGCACCATCCACGCCTTCCACACCGAAGGCGCCGGCGGCGGCCACGCGCCCGACATCATCAAGGTCTGCGGCCTGCCCAATGTCATCCCGTCCTCGACCAATCCGACCAGGCCCTATACGGTCAACACGCTGGCTGAGCATCTCGACATGCTGATGGTCTGCCACCATCTGTCGCCGTCGATCCCCGAGGACATTGCCTTCGCCGAAAGCCGCATCCGCAAGGAGACGATCGCGGCCGAGGACATTCTGCACGACATTGGCGCCTTCTCGATCATCTCCTCCGACAGCCAGGCCATGGGCCGTGTCGGCGAGGTGGCGATCCGCACCTGGCAGACCGCCGACAAGATGAAGCGCCAGCGCGGGTCGCTCCCCGACGAGACCGGCGACAACGACAATTTCCGCGTCCGCCGCTACATCGCCAAATACACCATCAATCCGGCCATCGCGCACGGCCTGTCGAAGGAGATAGGCTCGATCAGCATGGGAAAGCGCGCCGATCTGGTGCTGTGGAACCCGGCCTTTTTCGGCGTCAAGCCGGAGATGGTCCTGGTCGGCGGCACGATCGCCGCTGCGCCCATGGGCGATCCCAACGCCTCGATCCCGACGCCGCAGCCGATGCATTACCGGCCGATGTTCGGCGCGTACGGCAAGGCGCTGACCAATTCCTCGGTGACCTTTGTCTCGAAGGCCGCCTTCGACGCCGGCCTGCAGGGCAGGCTCGGCGTCGACAAGGCCATGGTCGCGGTCGAGAACACGCGCAGCGGCATCGGCAAGCACTCCATGGTGCTCAACGACGCCACGCCGCATGTCGAGGTCGATCCCGAAACCTATGAGGTGCGCGCCGACGGCGAACTCCTGACCTGCGAGCCGGCGACGGTGCTGCCGATGGCGCAGCGATATTTTCTGTTTTAGGATCGATGCGCCCACCAATACCGGAAGCATCCATGAATGAGCAAAAGAAGCTGGCGTTGATTTCCAGGATGGGCGCGCTGCGAAAATACAATGGCGGTGTCACCCCGCTAACGATTCCGCTTGTTACGCTGGAAGAATATTTTGACGGGGCCGAAGGTGAAGCCGGATTGCTATGCAACAGTCCAGAGGCACCGGACAATGATACGATCCTGACGACACTTCAGTCGGTGCGAAAAAGGCCGGAAGTTCACGACGTTCGCATAGCAATTGTGCAGTGTGATGATGGAGAATGGCCGTTCTCGGATAAGATCGTCGTCACAACGCGCGCCAGTGAGGAAGACGTCGTTGGCTGGTTACCGTCAGGCTTTGAGCCGGACGAAACTTGGGTAGGCGACGTAGATCACCTACCCGCCGAGCAAGTTGAAGTTCCGGCGGGGTACCGAAAACTATGGCTCTGGTATGACTGACCCCAATCAGCGAGCCTGTCCGTAAATGGCCACTGAAATCGCCTCTCAGCACGACATCTTCCCGCATATCCGCATCGTCATGGGCATGGTGGTCGGCCTTGGCGTCACCCGGCTGCTTTCGGGAACCGCACGCATTGTCCAGCATCCCGGGCAGTACAGGCTCTACGCGGTGCATCTCGCCTGGGTCGTCTCGGTGCTGTTGATGCTGGTGCATTTCTGGTGGTGGGAGTTCGGGCTCTACGCCATCGAGAACTGGACCTTCGGCAAGTATCTATTCATCATCTTCTACGCCATCACGCTGTTCCTGCTATGCGCGCTGCTCTTCCCGGATTCGATGCTCGATTACACCAGCTACGAGGACTATTTCTATTCGCGCCGCGCCTGGTTCTTCGGGCTGCTTGGCGCGACCTATCTCCTCGATGTCATCGATACGCTGCTCAAGGGCCCGGAGCATTTCGCCCGCTTCGGCAACGAATATCTGATCCGCACACCGGTCTTCGTGGCGCTCTGCCTGGTGGCGATTCTGGTACGCGACCGCCGTTTTCACATTGCCTTCGTTGCCGCCGCCCTCATCTACCAGATATCGTTCATCCTGCGGCTCTTCGACACCATCGTCTAAGTGGCATTGGGCCGATGACCGCGTTGGTCTAGGATTTGGGAAATGCAGGATTCAACCACCTACAAGGCCGTCGGATCGCGCGGCTCCCGCGTCAGCCGGGTGCTCTGGATGCTCGAGGAACTTGAGCAGCCTTACGAGTTCGTCGAGGTCAAGTTGCGCTCGCCCGAGGCCTATGCGCTCAACCCTTCCGGCAAGGTGCCGATCCTGATCGACTATGACCTCAAGATCACCGATTCGGCGGCGATCTGCGTTTACCTGGCCGACAAGCACGCTGACAAAGGCATGGGCGCCAATCCCGGCCTTGCCGGCCGCGCCGAGATGGATTCCTGGACGCATTTCGCGCAGAGCGAGCTAGAAGCGCCGCTGTGGAACAAGCTGCGCCACCGGTTTCTCTTGCCCAAGGACGTCCGCGTCGATGTCGGTCCGGCCGCGGCCTATGATTTCGCATCCGAAATAAAGGCTCTGGATCGCCGACTCGGCGATAGCCCCTTCGCATTGGGCGATCGGTTTTCAGCCGTCGACGTGCTGCTCGGCGATATGGGCGGCTGGGCGCGCGCCGGACGGTTCCCGATCGAATCCGAACGGGTGAATGCCTATTTCGACCGTGTCCTCGGGCGCCCCGCCCGCGCCCGTGCACAAGCCAATGGCGGAGCCATGAAATGAAGCTGAACATCACCACCGATTTCACCAAGTTTCCGCGCGCCGTCTCGGTGCTTGCGGCAGGGGATCCGGGTTTGACCACGGCCTACGACAAGGCCGTGCTGCCGCATGACGAGCGGCACCTGCGCCGCCGCGCCGTCGAGACCGCCGGCGGCGACAAGGTGCTGGTCGACCTGCCCGAGCCGGTGGCGCTCAACAATGGCGACCGGCTGGTGCTGGAGGACGGCCGCCAGCTCGAGATCGTCGCGGCGCCCGAGGAGGTCTACGACATCCGCGCCCGCGACGCGGTTCATCTCGCGGAGCTCGCCTGGCATATCGGCAACCGCCATCTCGCGGCGGCGATCGAGGCGGACCGCATCCTCATCCTGCGCGACCATGTCATCAAGGCGATGCTGGAAGGTCTCGGCGCTACGGTGAGCGAGGTTTCGCAACCGTTCAGTCCGGTGCGTGGCGCCTATTCCGGGCATGGCCACGGCCATTCGCATGATCACCACGATCATGACGACCATGACCATGACCACGGCCACTCGCATGACCATCACGATCATGAGCACGGCCACGACCATCATGATCACGACCATCACCACCACCACCATGGCCACCACCATCACCATGACTGAGCGGCTTTCCACCGTCGCGCTCTTGCGGCTGATGGCCTGGCTGTCGCCGGCCTTTCCGGTCGGCGGCTTCTCCTACAGCCACGGCCTCGAGCGCGCCGTGCACGATGGCCTGATCGCGGATCGCGACGATCTGGCCGGCTGGCTGGAGACGCTGGTCGAAGTCGGTTCGGGCTGGAATGACGCGGTGCTCTTCGCCGAAAGCTGGCGTCGCGCGCGTGACGGCGGCGGTCTCAACGAGGTTGCCGCGCTGGCCGAAGCGCTTGCCGGGTCGCGGGAGCGGCACATGGAAACCATGCTGCAGGGCGCGGCCTTCCTCAAGGCGGCATCCGCCTGGCCGTCTCCAGCGGTTGAACGACTGCCTGCCGATTGCCCCTATTGCGTTGCCGTCGGCGCCGTTGCCGGCAGCTGCGGCATCGATCTTTCGCAGGCGCTGTCCGCCTTCCTGCAGGCTTTCTTCTCCAATCTCGTGCAGGCGGCGATCAGGCTCGGCATCGTCGGTCAGGTCGACGCCGTCGCATTGTTAGCCGGCTTCGAGCCTTTGGCTCTTGCGACCGCATCGCGTGCCGCCGCTTCCAGTCTGGACGATCTCGGTGGCGCGGCCTTCATGTCCGACATAGCGGCAATGCAGCACGAAACACAATATTCGCGGCTGTTCCGTTCATGATCGTGCTTGCCGTCATCCTCTCCTTCGTCCTGCTGTTGATCACCACACTGCATGTCTATTGGGGCATCGGCGGCATCTGGCCGGGCACTGACCAGGCATCCTGCGCGCGCGCCGTCGTCGGCTTCCGTGGCGTCGACGAGATGCCCTCGGCCGTCGCGAGCTTCGCCGTCGCAGCCTGCCTGGCGCTCGCGACGCTCTGGCCGCTGGCGCTCGCGGGCGTGTTCGCCACGCCCTTTCCGAGGGAAGGGCTGGCTGCCACGGCATTGATGATCGGCCTCGTCTCCCTCGGACGCGGCCTCGCCGGCTTCACGCCCTGGTGGCGCCGGCTTGCGCCCGAACAGCCCTTCGCGCGGCTCGACCAGCGCCTCTATTCGCCGCTCTGCCTCTTGATCGGGGCAGGCTTTGCAATCCTTGCCATCACGGAGTTTCCGGCATGACCCAACCCAACGGTCCTCTTCGCGTCGGCATCGGCGGCCCCGTCGGCTCCGGCAAGACGACGCTCACCGAAAAGCTCTGCAAGGCGTTGCGCGACGATTTTTCAATCGCCGTCGTCACCAACGACATCTACACCAAGGAGGATGCGATGATGCTGGCCCGTCTGCAGGCGCTGCCGGAGGAACGCATCGTCGGCGTCGAGACCGGCGGCTGCCCGCACACCGCCATTCGCGAGGACGCCTCGATCAATCTGCGGGCGATCGCCGAACTGAACCGGAAATTCCCCGACCTCGACATTATCTTCATCGAGTCCGGCGGCGACAATCTCGCGGCCACCTTCTCGCCGGACCTTGCCGACCTGACGCTTTATGTCATCTCGGTCTGCCAGGGCGAGGAGATCCCGCGCAAGGGCGGCCCGGCCATCACCCGCTCGGATTTCCTCATCATCAACAAGAGCGATCTGGCGCCTTATGTGAACGTCAACCTCGACGTCATGGAGAGCGATGCCGGCCGCATGCGCGGCAAAAGGCCGTTCGGCTTCACCGACCTGTCGCGCGGCAAGGGGTTGCAGGAAGTGATCGATTTCATCGTCGAGCATGGCGGGTTGCAATCGGCGCGCCCCGCCGCCTGAACGCGGCCTGACCTACCAGTTTGCGGTTGCTGGCAGCGCCCATGCGCGTCATTCTCACTCCAAACAGGAGGATTTTCGATGAGCCTTGCCCGCCTGCACAAGGAGCCGCTGAGCAACCTGCCCTATTATGAGGAGCGCGTCGATCTCGCCGCCGCCTTCCGCTGGACCGCGCGGCTCAACATGCACGAGGCGGTCGCCAACCACTTCTCGCTGTCCGTCAACGAGGACGGCACGAAATTCCTGATGAACCCGAACCAGGTGCATTTCTCGCGCATCAAGGCGAGCGACCTGCTTCTGATCGACGCCAACGATCCCGAAACGCTTTCCGGTCCCGACGCGCCCGATCCGACGGCCTGGGGCCTGCATGGCGCCATCCACCGCAACGTCCCGCATGCGCGCTGCGCCATGCATGTGCATTCGATCCACGCCACAGTGCTCGCCTCGCTGGCCGATTCGACGCTGCCGCCGGTCGACCAGAACTCCGCCATGTTCTTCAATCGCCACGTCGTCGACGCCAATTACGGCGGACTGGCCTTCGAGGAGGAGGGCGAGCGCTGCTCGCAACTCCTGACCGACCCCAAGGTCAAGGTCATGGTCATGGGCAATCACGGCGTCATGGTTATCGGCGACACCGTCGCCGACACCTTCAACCGCATGTTCTATTTCGAGCGCGCCGCCGAGACCTACATCAAGGCGCTGTGGACCGGGCGGCCGCTGCGCACCCTCTCCGACGAGATCGCCGAGAAGACCGCGCGCGAGATGGACGACTATCCCGGCCAGGCCGAGCGCCATCTGGCCGAGCTGAAGGCGATCCTCGACGAGGAAGAGCCGGTCTACAGGAATTGAAAGCCTCTTCCTTCTCCCCGTTCTACGGGGAGAAGGTGCCCGAAGGGCGGATGAGGGGCGGCGCCGACATTGGTGGTTAGCTTAAAGCCCCAACTGGGCCCGCAATTCCTCGGCGCTGCTGATCACGATGGCGCCGTGCGGTCCCTCCATCGGCGCTTCCGGCCAGAAGATCGTCCTCATGCCAGCCGCCAGCCCGGCCATGGCGCCGGTCAGGCTGTCGTCGACGGCAAAAGCATCCGCCGGATCGACGCCAGCGAGATAAGCGGCGCGCAGGAAGGGCTCGGGAAGGGGCTTGCCGTCGATCACGTCGTTGCGGCTGACCGTCATCATGCCCGGATAGGTGAGGCCGACGGCGCGCAGATTGGCATCGACGATCAGCCTGTCGGAATTCGACACCACCGCCTGCTCGACGCCGAGCGCGCGCAAGTCGTTGAACACCTCGATCGCCCCGGGGCGCGGCTTCAGCGTTTCGGCCAGCGGCAGGTAGTGATCGTATTTGCGCACGATCCAGTCGTCGAAAGGCAGGCCGAGGCCGAATTCGTCGCGCAGCATCTCGTAGACCGGCCATGCGGCGATGCCCAGCACGCGCTCGTGCAGGTCGACGGGCGGCGCGATGCCGACGCTGCGCAGCGCGGCCACAAGCGCCGCCTCATGCAGCGGCTCGCTGTCGACCAGCGTTCCGTCCATATCCCAGAAAACGGCTTTCGGCGTCATGCGCGGCTCCTTATCGCCGATCCCCTTAATCGGTTTCCCGGTGGAGATAAACCGCCCCGCCGGCAAATGGTCGGGCAGGCCGCCGGCAGGTCCTTTGCAAGCCTGTAAGAGCTCCAAGCAATTGCTCTTTCGATAGACAATTGCGCGCGGATATATTCGCTGTAAGCTATGGCGCCCGTTTCACTATGTCCGGGCCGGGAGGCAGAATGTGAGTTTGCGACAGGAAACCGGCAGCACCAGGTTGGACGACGCCGCGCGCGCCGGCTGGCTTTATTACGTTGCCGGCAACACGCAGGATCAGATCGCCGCCAAATTGGGCATTTCCAGGCAGACGGCACAGCGGCTGGTATCGCTCGCCATGTCTGAAGGCCTGATCAAGGTGCGCGTCGATCATCCGATCGCCAATTGCCTCGACCTCGCCGCGCGGCTGAAGTCGCGCTTCGCGCTCGACCTCGTCGAAGTGGTGCCGAGCGACCCGGCCTCGAACTCGACGACCATCGGCATCGCCGAGGCGGCGGCGGCCGAGATCGAACGCCGGCTGCGTTCCGAAACCCCCATCGTCATGGCGATCGGCACCGGGCGCACGCTGAAGGCGGCGATCGAGCAACTGCCGCCGATGGAATGCCCGCAGCACAAGGTGGTGTCCTTGACCGGCAACATCTCGCCCGACGGCTCGGCCGCCTTCTACAACGTCATCTTCACCATGGCCGACCGCGTCAAGGCGCGCTCCTTCCCCATGCCGCTGCCGGTCATCGCGTCCTCGCCGGAAGAGCGGGAGATGCTGCTCAGCCAGCCGATGATCCAGCCCACATTGGCGCTGGCGGCCGAGGCCGATGTCACCTTCGTCGGCATCGGCGACCTCGGTCCCAAGGCGCCGCTCTACGAGGACGGCTTCATTTCGGAAAGCGAGTTGAAAGCGTTGCAGAAGGCCGGCGGCATCGCCGAGATCGTCGGCTGGGTGTTCGACCGCGAAGGCCGCATGATCGAGGGCATCACCAACGACCGCGTCTCCTCCGCCGCGCTGCCGTCGCGGGAAAGGTCGCTGGTCATCGCCTTGGCCATGGGCGAACGCAAGCTGCCGGGCATCCTGGCCGCCGTCAATCGCAGGCTGGTCAACGGCCTCATCACCGACGAACGGACGGCCGAAGCCCTCCTTGCCGGCTGATTGCCCATAAAAGGGGCCGGTTATTGCGAGGGGCCACGCGGATCGTTACCGTCGAGAAAGCCCATGTCGCGTTGCAGGTGCTCCGACAATTCCCGGACGTCGATGTAGCCGCGTCGGCGGCCCGAAAACCACGGAAATTCCCAAGCCAGCAGCGAAAACCAGGCGCGTACCGGGGTTGAAACGAGCTTTTTCTGAACCGTGACCATGATCTTCAGCCTTCGCGATGCTTGAACTGGATTGATCCTCGACCCCAAATATCGGGCTGGGCGGTTCGTGCTTCCAATTAAACCTCGATCACGACCCATAAGGAGGCCTTATGCCCGATCTCAGCTCTCCGCAGCTCGCGCCATTGCCGCCGCTGCAGGCGATCCGGGTGTTCGAGGCGGTGGCCCGGCACCTGTCCTTCACCAAGGCGGCGCGGGAGCTGGGCATGACCCAGGCGGCGGCGAGCTACCAGATCAAGCTGCTCGAGGAGCGCATCGGCGCGCCGCTGTTCCTGCGTCGTCCGAAGCAAATCGAATTGACCGAGCCTGGCCGGCGGCTCGCGCCCGCCGTCAGCGAAGCCTTTGCCATCCTGGCGCAGGCCTATGCTGCGGCGCGCGGCGGCGCCGACGGCCTGCTTTGCGTCACCACCGTGCTGACCTTTGCCTCGAACTGGCTGGCGCAGCACCTGGGTGCGTTCCAGATCGCGCATCCCGCGCTTGCCGTACGGCTCGACACGTCGAGCCGCCTCACCGATTTCGCGCGCGAGGATGTCGATCTCGCCATTCGCTCCGGTGGCGGCAAATGGCCGGGTCTGGAAGCGCACAAGCTGCTCGACGCCGATTTCACGCCGATGCTGAGCCCGAAGCTCGCGGCGAGCATCGGCGGCGTCAAGGAGCCGGCGGACCTGTTGCGGCTGCCGATCCTCGACCCCGGCGACGTCTGGTGGGCGCAATGGTTCGAGGCCGCCGGCGTGACCGGGCATGATCTCGCCAAACGGCCGGGCTCCAGCATGGGCGCGCAGGCCTATGAGGCGAACGCGGCAATGGCCGGCCATGGCGTGGCGATCCTGACCAGGGCGCTGTTCAAGGCTGAGATCGCCGACGGCCGCCTGATCCAGCCCTTCGACCTGGTCGGCGACGACGGCCATGCGTATTGGCTGGTCTACCCGACGGCGCGCCGCAACGTGCCGAAGATCCGCGCCTTCCGCGACTGGATCCTGGCCGAGATCGCCCGCCCTTAGGCCGATCGCCCCCTGGTTTGCTACCCAAAGGTTCCGGCACGTGTCGCCGGGCCGGAGTCACGTGGCGTCATTTCTGCTGCGCCGCAGCATAGATTCCGGCTTGACATAAATCACACTAAGTGAGTAATTGCCCAAAGCCAAGGCAAATGCTCACTTGGTTTAAGGGAGGAATTTGATGAAACTTCGCACGCTCACCCTGGGCCTGTTGTCGGCCAGCGCTCTTGCTTTCGCCGCGCATGCCGAATCCATCACCATCGCCACCGTCAACAATGGCGACATGGTCCGCATGCAGAAGCTGACGGACGACTTCACCAAGGCCAACCCCGACATCCAGCTCAACTGGGTCACGCTCGAAGAGAATGTGCTGCGCGAGCGCGTCACCACCGATATCGCCACCAAGGGCGGCCAGTACGACGTCATGACCATCGGCACCTATGAGGTTCCGATCTGGGCGAAGCAGAACTGGCTCCTGCCGCTCGACAAGCTCGGCGACGACTATGACGTCAAGGACATCATCCCGGCCATCGCCGGCGGCCTTTCGGTCGACGGCAAGCTCTATGCCGCGCCCTTCTACGGCGAGAGCTCCTTCGTCATGTACCGCAAGGACCTGATGGAGAAGGCCGGCCTCAAGATGCCCGACGCGCCGACCTGGGACTTCATCAAGCAGGCCGCCGACAAGATGACCGACCGCGCCAACGGCGTGAACGGCGTGTGCCTGCGCGGCAAGGCCGGCTGGGGCGAGAACATGGCCTTCCTCACCGCCATGTCGAATTCCTTCGGCGCCCGCTGGTTCGACGAGAACTGGAAACCGCAGTTCGATCAGCCCGAGTGGAAGAACACGCTGCAGTTCTATGTCGACCTGATGAAGGCTGACGGTCCGGAAGGCGCTTCGTCCAACGGCTTCAACGAGAACCTGGCGCTTTTCCAGCAGGGCAAGTGCGGCATGTGGATCGACGCCACCGTCGCCGCGTCCTTCGTGTCCGATCCGAAGGCCTCGCAGGTCGCCGACAAGGTCGGCTATGCGCTGGCGCCCGACAACGGCCTGGGTAAGCGCGGCAACTGGCTGTGGGCATGGTCGCTCGCGATCCCCGCGGGCACCCAGAAGGCCGACGCGGCCGAGAAGTTCGTCTCCTGGGCAACCAGCAAGCACTATGCGGAGCTGGTCGCTTCGAAGGAAGGCTGGGCCAACGTTCCTCCGGGCACGCGCTCCTCGCTCTACGCCAACCCGGAATATCAGAAGGCGGCGCCCTTCGCGAAGATGACGCTGGACTCCATCAACGCCGCCGATCCGACGCATCCGACCGTCAAGCCGGTGCCCTATGTCGGCGTGCAGTTCGTCGCCATTCCTGAATTCCAGGGCCTCGGCACCACCGTCGGCCAGCTCTTCTCGGCCGCCCTTGCCGGCCAGTCGAGCGTCGACGACGCCCTCAAGCAGGCCCAGGACGCAGCCACCGCGGCGATGACCGAAGGCGGCTATATCAAGTAAGGCTCCTCCCGGTGCCGAACGCCGGTCGCCCATCATGACCGGCAAGGGGCCGCCCGAAACCCAGTTCGGGCGGCCACCCTTCAAAACCGGGAAGATTCTGGCACGACTCTGAAAATCCGGCTGACTTTGGGAGGGTGACCGTCATGGCTACTCAGCAAACCCGTTCGCTTGCCCGTTTCATGATGGCGCCATCGGTGATCCTGCTGTTCGTCTGGATGATCGTTCCGCTGGCTTTCACGCTGTGGTTCTCGTTCCAGCAGTACAATCCGCTGAACCCGATCCGCGATGGCTTCGTCGGCTTCTCGAACTACGCGCTGTTCTATTCCAACCCGGCCTTCCTGCAGTCGATCCTCAACACGCTGATCATCGTCGTCAGCGTGCTGGTCATCACCGTGGTCGGCGGCATC
>RXJA01000606.1 GCA_003963455.1 Hyphomicrobiales bacterium | reverse complement strand
ATCGACATCGTGCTTTTCCTTATCTGTTGGAGGAAACGGGACGCCCACAGCCGGGATGTCGTCCAGCAGGGGCCAGTGCAAGCGACGCGTCAGGGCGCGAGGCTGCGGCGCATATAGTGCAATTCCGCAAAAAACGCCAGCCCAATCGTCAAGCCGGCTTGTCGCAGGGTTCTGGTTGCCAAAAACGGGATAATTCAAGGGCTACAGCCACTTCTTCCATTTGAAGAACGCAATCAGACCGACGGCGACCAGCGCCATGAGCACCAGCGCCGCCGGATAGCCGTAATAGGCTTTCAGCTCCGGCATGTTCCAGGGCGAACTCTCCGGATCGAAATTCATCCCCCAGACGCCGACCAGAAAGGTCAGCGGCATGAAGATCACCGAGACGATCGTCAGATAGGAAATGACGTCATTGGTGTGGGCCTGGGTCAGCGACAGATGCATCTCGATCAAACCTGTCAGCATGTCACGCTGGTTCTCGACCAGTTCGATCAGCCGCAGCGAATGGTCGAGCGTGTCGTTGAAGAAGATCTTGGTTTCGGCCTTCACGAAGGGCACGTCGTTGCGGATCAGCGTCGCGAGCGCATCGCGCATCGGCCACAGCACGCCCTTGAGCACGCTGGCGTCGCGTCTGAGTTCATGCAGTTGCCGCATCTGATGCTTGTGCGGCCTGTTCAGCATCTCGTCCTCGATGCCGTCGACCAGTTCGCTCGCCGCCTCGATTGGCGGGAAATAGCTGTCGACGATGGCATCGGTGAGCGCATAGGCGAGATAGTCGGCGGCGCGCGAGCGCAGCCGGTTGGGCAGCGCGGCCGCAATGCGCTTGCGCACCGGATCGAACGGATCGCCCTCGCGTTCCTGGAAAGTGACGACGAAATTGCCGCCGAAGAACAGCGCGATCTGCTCGTAGCGATGCGAGGTGACATCGTCGATCATGCGCATGACGACGAAGGCATGGTCCTCGTAGAAATCGACCTTGGGCCGCTGGCCGGTGTTGACGACATCCTCCAGCGCCAGCGGGTGCAGGTTGAAGATGCGGCCGATCTCCTCGATCAGCGGGATGTTGGCAAGCCCCGTGCAATCAAGCCAGACGACAGGCCATTTCTCGCAATGGGTATTGAGATCGTCGATCGAGGCATTGTCGATGGTTTCGTATTTCTGAGGCGAGATCAATGTCAGCCGAAGCTCGCTGCGCCGCGCCGCCGGATCGGCGATAAGCGTGCCGGGCGAGGCCCCGACCGGCGGCCGACGGGTTATCAGCGGCGCCCGCCTCTTGCCTGTATCAGCCTTTGCCATGAAGTCCCTGGGCCTCCGCGCTCAGCCGAGATTAGAGCATGATCCCAAAAGGTGGGAAAAGGCGCGCGGCGGTTTTTCCGTCCGGAATTGCGTGAAGACAAGTGATTGAGCGTTTCACCGTTTCCATGAAACGGTGAAGCGCTCTGTCACCGGATTCAGCCGACAAAGACCCGCTTGGGCTTGAACATGCCCTGCTCGATGGCGCCGATGGCGACAAGCTTGCCGCGCGCGGTGGCGCAGGCCTCCTCGGCCTCGACCGGCGCGTCGCGGCCGCGAATGATGACGGAATTGCCGAGTCGTATCTTCGTCGCCGCGTCGTCGCTGACCGCGACCTGCGGCAGGCAATCGAGCGCCACCGCCGTTTCGACCAGCAGCGCGTCGATGGCGCCGAAATCGAGCGGGGCCTCGGCTTCGTCCGTGCTCGCTTGCGTCCTGCCGCCAAAACGGGCCGCTTCCAGTTCGGCTAAAGTGACCAGATCGTCCGGCGTGAACGGCTCGACCTCGACGCGGCGCAATTCGGCGATATGCCCAAAACAGCCGAGATCGCGGCCCATGTCGCGGGCCAGCGAGCGCACATAGGTGCCCTTGCCGCATTCGACCTCGAAAACTGTCCTGTCGGCGCCGTGCTCGATAATATCCAACCGGCCGATTTCAATTTCCCGCGCGGGTATCTCGACCGTCTCGCCCTCACGGGCAAGGTCATAGGCGCGTTCGCCGGCGATCTTGATGGCCGAGAATTGCGGCGGCGTCTGCATGATGACGCCGGTGTATTTCGGCAGCAGCGCCCTCACCTCGGCCTCGACCGGGCGGCGGTCGGAACTGTTGGTCACCGGGCCTTCGAGGTCGTCGGTCGAGCGCTCCTCGCCCCAGGCCACGGTGAAGCGGTAGACCTTGGCGCCGTCCTGCACGTAAGGAACCGTCTTGGTGGCCTCGCCGAGCGCGATCGGCAGCATGCCGGAGGCAAGCGGATCGAGCGTGCCGGCGTGACCGGCCTTCTCGGCCTGAAACAGCCATTTGATCTTGGAGACGGCCTCGGTCGAGCCCATGCCGACCGGCTTGTCCAATACCACCCAGCCGGAGACCGGCCGGCCTTTCTTCTTACCGCGACGCGCCACTATTCCTCGTCCTTGTGGTCACCGAGATCGCGCGCGACTTCGGGCGACTTCAGCAGTTCATTGATCTTGGCGAAATTGTCGAAGGAAGTATCGAGCCGGAAGCGGAACTCCGGCATGTACTTCATCTGCCTCAGCGCGCCCGAAACACGGCCGCGGATGAATTTCGCATGCTTGTTGAGCGCCTCGACCACGGCGCCTGCGTCGCCCGCGCCGAGCGGCGAAACGAAGGCGGTGGCGATCTTGAGGTCTGGCGACATACGCACTTCCGAGACCGATACCACGCTGTTTTCGATCACCGGATCGATGATCTCGCCACGCTGCAGCGTCTCGGAAAGGGCATGGCGCACCTGCTCGCCGACGCGCAGCATGCGCTGGGAGGGGCCTGATGTTGTCGAACGGGACATTTCCTCGGTCCTGAAATCGTGAAGCGCGGGATGGGACCACGCCACATGTCTCGCATGCAACGTCTCGCATGCATAAAGGGGCCCGGGCGGCGGCCTTGCGGCCGCCGCCCGCTTGGTTTCGGTAAGTATACCCGAATTAGAGCGTCCTGCTCACCATCTCGACGCGGAAGCACTCGATGACGTCGCCGACGCGCATGTCCTCGTAGTTCTGGAAGGCCATGCCGCACTCCTGGCCGACCGGCACCTCCGAAACCTCGTCCTTGAAGCGCTTGAGCGTCTTCAACGTGCCTTCGTGGACGACGACGTTGTCGCGGATCAAGCGCACGCCGGCGCCACGCTCGACCTTGCCCTCGGTGACGCGACAGCCGGCGATCTTGCCGATCTTCGAGATGTCGAAGATCTCGAGGATCTCGGCATTGCCGATGAAGGTCTCGCGCCGCTCCGGCGAGAGCATGCCCGAAAGGGCGGCCTTCACGTCGTCGACGAGGTTGTAGATGATCGAGTAGTAGCGGATCTCGATGCCCGCGGCGGCCGCGGCCGCACGTGCCTGGGCGTTGGCGCGGACGTTGAAGCCGATGATCGCCGCTCCGGACGTCTCGGCGAGCGAGACATCGCTTTCGGTGATGCCGCCGGCGCCGGCATGAACGATGCGCGCGCGCACCTCGTCGTTGCCGAGCTTTTCGAGAGCGGCATTGATCGCTTCGATCGAACCCTGCACGTCGCCCTTGATGACCAGCGGGAATTCCTTCAGCCCGCTCGTCTGCAACTGCGACATCATCTGCTCGAGCGAGCCGCGCTGGCCGGCATGCCTTGCCACCGCCTTGTCGCGCGCCAGACGCTGGCGGTACTCGGTGATCTCGCGGGCGCGGGCCTCGTTGTTGACGACGGCGAAGCGGTCGCCCGCCTGCGGCGTGCCCTGGAGGCCGAGCACCTCGACCGGCATCGCCGGCGGCGCTTCCGGCACGTGCTCGCCGCGATCGTTGACCAGCGCCCGCACGCGTCCCCATTCGTTGCCGGCGACAATGATGTCGCCCGGCATCAGCGTGCCGGTCTGCACCAGAACGGTGGCGACCGGGCCACGGCCCTTGTCCAATTGCGCCTCGATGACCGCGCCTTCCGCCGTGCGGTCGGGATTGGCCTTGAGGTCGAGGACTTCGGCCTGCAGCAGGATCGCCTCGAGCAGCTTGTCGAGATTGGTGCCCTTGGTCGCCGAAACCTCGACGTCCAGCACCTCGCCGCCCATCGATTCCACGAATACTTCGTGGCGCAGCAGTTCGGTCCGCACCCTCTGCGGATCGGCGTCGCGCTTGTCGATCTTGTTGATGGCCACGATGATCGGCACGCCGGCCGCCTTGGCGTGATTGATCGATTCGATCGTCTGCGGCATCACGCTGTCGTCGGCAGCCACCACCAGCACCGCGATGTCGGTGACCTGGGCGCCGCGGGCACGCATGGCAGTGAAGGCGGCGTGGCCGGGCGTGTCGATGAAGGTGATCTTCTGGCCGTCCTTCTCGACCTGATAGGCGCCGATATGCTGGGTGATGCCGCCGGCCTCGCCGGAGACGACATTGGCGTTGCGGATGGCGTCGAGCAGCGAGGTCTTGCCGTGGTCGACATGACCCATGATGGTCACGACCGGCGGACGCGAGACCAGATCTTCCGGCCGGTCGGCGATGTTGAACAGCCCTTCCTCGAT
>RXJA01000269.1 GCA_003963455.1 Hyphomicrobiales bacterium | reverse complement strand
CGAGGGCTGTTTCCGGCCCACCGTCCGGGTAGGTTGCGTGAGGCGCGTGGCAACATGCGCCCAAGATGAATGGCCGCCACGTTCTCGCCGCGAGGCGAGGGCCATACAGAACCCGGCTTACAGGCCAGCTGGCATTCCTCTCTTAATGGCGATAGCCGAACAGGATCAGGAGGTTACGTCGACAGGCGAGCCTTCTGATTCAAGCGTTGCACTGGACAGCTTCGTCGACTTCGCCAAACGCATCCTTGAAGGTGGTGCGATTAAATCGTACCTTCAATGAAAGGACAGGAGCGTGTCATGGGACAGGTCGACAAACGCAGCATCACGCTTTCGCCGGAACTGGCGCAGGTAGTCGACGATGTGGTCGCCGCCGGAGAATATGCTTCCGCGAGCGAAGTGATCCGCGATGCGCTCAGGCAATGGAAGGATCGCCGCGACCTGCTCGGCTACACCGTTGAGGAGTTGCGCAAGCTGGTGCAGGAAGGCATCGACAGCGGGCCGGGGCGGTTTACATCGATGGACGAAATCAAGGCTGAAGCGCGCAGGCGCTTTCGCTCTGGCGGCGCGGCATGACACTTGCTGCCTATCATTCGAACCTCGGATGCCGAAGAGGATTTGATCGCGATCTGGCAATACGTTGCGCGTGATAGCGAAGCCGCAGCGGACCGGTTGCTCGATCGCATCGAAAGCCGTTGGCAACAACTCGCCATCTACCCTTCATCCGGCTGCTCACGCGACGATATTGCTCCGGGCCTCCGCCATCTCATCGTCGGCGAATATCTAATTTTTTACCGGGTCGGCGACGATGCGATCGAAATCCTTCGCGTGCTGCATGGCCGGCGCAAAATCGAGGCTGATGATCTGGTGTAGTAGGCAACTAGGCGCCGATCTTGTCCAGCGACGCCTCGATAGCCTGCCAGAGTTCCTCGACCGGTTCGCAGCCGATCGACAGGCGCACGAAGCCAGGCGGCACGGCGTCGCCGCGTTTCGAGCGTCGCTCGGCCGATGTGTGCACGCCGCCGAAGGACGTGGCCGATTCGATCAGCGGGCAATTGTCGATGAAATCCTCGGCCTTTTGCTCCGAGGCAAGCTCGAACGAAATCAGGAAGCCGAAGCGCTCCATTTGCGCTCGTGCCAGATTGTGCGACGGGTCGCCGTCGAGGCCGGGATAGCGCAGGCCGCTGACCGCGCGATGAGCTTTCAGCTTCCTGGCGATTTCTTCCGCTGAGGAACACATGCGGTCGAAACGCACCTCCAGCGTTTCCAGCCCGCGATGCACCAGCCATGCCTCGAACGGTCCGGGAATACCGCCGACCAGGCTGCGCCAGTCCGTCACCTTGGCGATGATCTCGGCATCTCGGCTGGCGACATGGCCGAAAAGCACGTCGGAGTGGCCGTTCACCGCCTTGGTATCGGCGGAGACGACGATGTCCGCGCCGTGGTCGAGCGGACGCTGGCCGAAGGGCGTCATCGTCGTGTTGTCGATAACCAGCAGTCCGTCCTGCTTGTGCACGGCTTGGGCCACGGCCGGAATATCGCAAATGTCGAGACGCGGATTGGATGGCGTCTCGGCAAAGACCAACCGGTAGCCGCCGAAGCCGCCGTCGAGGAAGGTGGGCGTCGGCCTTGTGTCGCAGGCGATGCCGAGCGGCTTCAGAAAGCGTTCAGCCATCGCGCGCGTGGCGTGATAGCCGTCGGATGGCAAAAGCACACGGTCACCGGATTTCAGCAGCGCGAAGAACACCGACGATATGGCACCCATTCCAGACGGGAAGGCGACGCATTGCGCGTCCTCGATATGCCCCAGCGCGTGCTCGACGGCCCGCCAGGTCGGATTGTCGTAGCGGCCATATTGATCGAAACCGGCTTCGGTGCCCGGCGTATGGAAGATCGAGGCCATGGTCAGCGGCAAGGGGATAGGATCTCCCTTGGCGAAATCGCGGCTGCGCAGATGGGCAAGCGCGGCGGCGCGTGACTTCGCGATTTCGGGCATGAGGCTCGATCCTTCGGCTGAACGGCAAATCGCCGCCGACGCTATGCGCGGCGCCAGTTCACATCAAGCCGCGTCTTCTTGGGCCAGAAGGGTCTAAACGCTTCGTTAGGCTTAATGGACGATAAAGACGAGACGTGCCTTCAGCCTGCGCTTTCTGGTTGTGGCGCGCGTGTTTGTGATGCCTGTTCCCGTTGACGCCCATAGTGCCCCATGATATCCCATTTAAATCAAGCTTTCGTTCCGCGTCAGGGTGAAGCGTACGCCAATCGGGCAGCCGCGGCGGCTGCGCGTTTGCTGGTTTTCGCCCCGGTGAATGAAGCGATTTGCCGCGAGCGCGGCGAGGGCGCGGAGAACAACATGGGAAGGGGTGCGGCGGCGGAAGCGGCTGTAGCGTTCATTGGACCGATTTCTGTCAAACGCGGTGAACAGGATCGATGCGAAGGGGCGGGTGTCCGTTCCGGCGCATTTCCGCGCGGTGGTCCAGAAACGCGGCTATTCGGAGCTCTACGCGCTGCGTTGCCTGGACCTGCCGGCCATGGATGTCGGCGGGCTCGACCTGCTCGACCGTTACGAGCAGCGGATCGCGCTGGAGGATCCCTTCCTGCAGACGGCGGACGACATGTCGTTCTTCTGCCATGGCGACGGGACGTTCCTGAAGCTCGACCAGGACGGCCGCATCACCATGACCGATTTCATCCGCGAGCATACGGGCATCTCGAACGAGGTGGCCTTTGTCGGCCGCGGCAATTTCTTTCAAGTTTGGGAGCCGGGACGGCTTGCCGCCTATGGGGCGCAGGCGCGGGCCAGGCTTTTGCAGCTTCGGCAGGGGACGAAGCCCGGGGAGCGATCGGAATGATGGCAGACCACGGCGATGACCCTCACGCCGTTGGCGGACTGGCCCGTCACATTCCGGTCCTCCTTGCCGAGGTGCTCGACGCGCTCGCGCCGAAAGCCGGCGAGACGATCGTCGACGGGACATTCGGCGCCGGCGGCTACACCAGCGCCATTCTCGACCGCGGCGCCTCCGTCATTGCCATCGATCGCGACCCGGACGCAATCGCGGCGGGCAGGGCGCTCGAACGGCAGGCCGGCGGCCGGCTGAGGCTTGTGCAGGCGCCGTTCTCGACGCTGGACGAACATGTCGAGGGCGCCGATGGCGTGGTGCTCGATATCGGCGTCTCGTCCATGCAGATCGACCAGGCGGAGCGCGGCTTTTCCTTTCGCGCCGACGGGCCGCTCGACATGCGCATGGCGCAGGCGGGGCTCTCCGCCGCCGACGTCGTCAACACCTTCAAGGCCGGCGATCTTGCCCGCATCTTCGGCTTCCTCGGCGAGGAGCGCCATGCCGGCCGCATCGCGCGCATGATCGAGAGCCGGCGCGAGAAGAAGCCTTTCGAGCGCACGCTCGATCTCGCCGACGCCATCGAAACCCATATCGGGCGCGGGCCGAAGGACAAGATCCATCCTGCCACGCGCGTCTTCCAGGCGTTGCGCATCTTCGTCAATGACGAACTCGGCGAGCTTGCAAGGGCGCTGCTGGCGGCGGAGCGCGCGCTGAAGCCCGGCGGACGGCTTGCCGTGGTGACGTTCCATTCGCTGGAAGACCGCATCGTCAAGCGCTTCATCGCCGACCGTTCCGAAGCCGCCAGCGGCTCGCGCCACATGCCCGATGCTCCCGCGCGTCTCGCGACCTTCCGCAAGGCCGGCGGCGGGGTGACGCCGGGAGAGGCGGAGATAGCGGCCAATCCGCGAGCGCGCTCCGCCAGGCTGCGTGCGGCGACGCGGACCGAAGCGCCGGCGCGCGCGGGCGATTTTTCGATTTTCGGCCTTCCAAAACTTCCCGCCGTCGAACGGCCGGGAGAGAGGTGAGCACGTGTTTCGTACCAGCGACATAGTCCTGATCGCCGTCATGGTCTCGGCCGCCGCCCTGACCTACAAGACCAAGCGCGAGGCCGAGGAGCAACTTGCAGCCGTGCAGAAGATACAGGCGCAGATCCGCTACGAGGAGGACACGATCGATCTCCTCAAGGCGGACTGGAGCCTGCTTACCCAGCCGTCGCGGCTGCAGAAGCTTGCCGACGTCTACAAGAGCCAGCTCGGGCTCGAACCGGTTGGCGCTCATCAGATCGGCGGCCTTGACGACATTCCCGTGAAGCCGGTGACCATCGAGGACCTTTCCGCGCAGCGGCTTGGCGGCATGGCCGACAACGCCGGCAATGGACCTACGGGCGACAAGGATTCGGTCGTCACGGGGAGCACAGTGCAATGATCAGCAGGTTTCCAAAGATCGCTGACCTGCTGAAGCGTCGGAAGAAGACCGCCGAGGACGGCTCGATCGTCGTCGACGCGGCGCGCAAGGCGACGGGCGGCAAGGCCAGAACCCGTATCGTCATGACGATGGCGGTGTTCTTCGCCATCTATTCGGCGATTGCCGGCCGGCTTGTCTATCTCGGCCTGCAGAATCCGGACCTGTCGGACGGCCCGCAGAGCAGGGTCACCGCGTCGCG
>RXJA01000568.1 GCA_003963455.1 Hyphomicrobiales bacterium | reverse complement strand
TGCCGTCGCCGGTCGCCTTGCGGAGGCCGGCTACATCGCCGATGCCGAGCTGGCGACGGCGATCGCCATCATGCAGCTCTTGCAGCGGCCGCTGCTGCTCGAAGGCGAGGCGGGCGTCGGCAAGACGGAGGTCGCCAAGGCCCTGGCCGCGGTGCACGGCACCGAACTCATACGCCTGCAATGCTATGAGGGCCTCGACCAGTCCGCCGCGCTCTATGAATGGAACTACCAGCGCCAGCTGCTGGCCATCGAGGCGCACAGAGGTTCGAGCGATCCGGACAGGATCGAGGACGAGGTCTTCTCCGAGCGCTACCTTCTCGAGCGCCCCCTGCTGGCGGCGATCCGCCGACCGACGCCGCCGGTGCTGCTGATCGACGAGATCGACCGCGCCGACGAGGAGTTCGAAGCCTTCCTGCTCGAACTGCTCTCCGACTGGCAGGTGTCGATCCCGGAGCTCGGAACCATAAAGGCCGAGGCCATTCCGCATGTGGTGCTGACCTCGAACGGGACGCGCGAGCTCTCCGACGCGCTGCGCCGCCGCTGCCTCTACCACTATCTCGACTATCCGGACGCCGAGCGCGAGGCTCGCATCGTCATGGCGCGCATTCCAAACGCCGGCGCGACGCTTTCGCTGCAGATCGCGCGCATGGTGGAGGCGATCCGCAAGGAGGATCTGCGCAAGGTGCCGGGTGTGGCCGAGACGCTCGACTGGGCGGCGGCGCTGGTCGGCCTCGAGGTCGACAATCTGCACGACCGGCCGGAGATCGTGCACGAGACGCTGATGTGCCTGCTCAAGACGCGCGAGGACTCCGCGCGCATGGCGCGCGCTGTCACCGACCGGCTGCTGGGGAAGGTGGCATGAGCTGCTGCGGCACACCTCCCACCCTGGAAGAGCTGGACGATGTCTCGCGCCTGGTCTCGACGAAGCTCGTCGCTTTCCTGAAGACGTTGCGGGGGGCCTCTTTCACCGTCGGCCTGCAGGAAGGCCAGGATGCCGCCAGATTGCTGGCAGCCGGATATGGCAAGACGTCCGGCCTGCTTCGTTCCGCCTTTAGGCACCTGTTTTCGGCGCGCAAGGCGGACTGGGAGAAATTCGACGGCATCTTCGATGCCTTCTGGCTGCGCAGGGGTGCGCGCTCGCGCGTCGCGGCGGCGGGAACGCCGGCCAACTCCAACAAATCCTCGGTCAAGTCGCTTCGGGAAGCATCCGAGCGCGAAGGAGCGGGCGAAGCGTTCGATCAGATCCCTTCGAGCGACCAGCCGGAAGAAGCGGAAACCTCAGGCGAGGGCCGCGCCGAAGGCGCCGCACGCGCCGAGACGCTGGCGAGCACCGATTTCCGCAAGCTCTCAGATCCGGCCGACATCGCCGAGGCCCACGCGATCGCCGCGCGGCTGGCGCGGGCCATGCGCACCCGGCTCACGCGGCGCGACCGCGCGCGTCGACGCGGCTACAGGCTCGATCTGAGGCGCACCATCCACCGCAACATCAGCCATGGCGGCGCGCCGGTCAGCCTGGTCAGGCGCCAGCGCAAGGAAAGGCCGCTGCGGCTGGTCGTGCTGCTCGACGCGTCCGGCTCCATGAGCATGTACACCGGCACATTCCTGCGCTTCATCCACGGCGTGCTGGACGAGTTCCGCGAGGCGGAAGCCTTTCTTTTCCACACCCGTCTCGCGCATGTCTCCGACGCGATGAAGGAGAAGGACGTGGCGCGCGCGCTCGACCGGCTATCGCTTCTGGCGCAGGGCGCCGGCGGCGGCACGCGGATCGGCGAGAGCCTGGCGGCCTTCAACCGCTCGCATGCGGCGCGCGTCATCCATTCGCGCACCTGCGTCATGATCGTCTCGGATGGCTACGAGACCGGCGATCCCGCGCTGCTCGGGCGTGAGATGGCCGGGCTTGCCCGCCGTTGCCGCCGCATCGTCTGGCTCAACCCGATGATGGGCTGGGAAGGCTACGCGCCAGAAGCCGCCGGCATCAAGGCGGCGCTGCCGCATGTCGATCTGCTGGCGCCGGCGCATACGCTCAAAAGCCTGGCGGCGCTCGAACCCTATTTGGCCAAACTGTGACGGAGGCGAAGATGACCGCCCATGTCGATGTGCTGGACCTGCTGTCGCGGCTCAAGGCCGCGGAAGAGCCATTCGTTCTTGCAACAGTGGTCCGCACGGTGTCGGTCACGGCGGCCAAGGCGGGCGCCAAGGCGATCATCCGGCCCGACGGGCGTATCGAGGCGGGATGGATCGGCGGCGGCTGCGCGCGCGGCGCGACGCTGAAGGCTGCCCGCGAGGCGTTGGCCGACGGTCAATCGCGCCTGGTCTCGATCCAGCCGGAAAACCTTCTGGAGGAGCTTGGCGTCAAGCCGGGCGAGGATCGCGACGGCATCAACTTCGCCAGGAACATGTGCCCGTCGCGCGGCACCATGGATATTTTCGTCGAGCCCGTCCTGCCCAAGCCCGTTCTCGTCGTCCTGGGCTCCAGCCCGGTGGCGCAGGCGCTGGTCGAGCAGGCCCGTCCGCTCGGCTACCACGTAACGCTGGCGGCGCCGCTGGCGCATTTCGACACCATGCCGGAGGCGGATGAGATCGTGGACGGCTTCGCGCCCGACACCTCCCATCCGGCGCGGCGCTTCGTGATCGTCTCGACCCAGGGCAAGGGCGACGAAGCCGCGCTGAAGGCGGCGGTGGCGATAGACGCGGAATATCATGGATTTGTCGGCAGCCGCCGCAAGATGGCCTCGCTGCGCGAGAAGCTCGCCGTCCAAGGCGTCGCGACGGAGGCAATCGATCGGGTGAAAGCACCGGCCGGGCTCGATATCGGCGCCATCACGCCGGAGGAGATCGCCCTGTCGATCCTTGCGGAAATCACCATCGAGCGCCGCCGCGGCCAGCGCGTTCCGGACATCAGCTTGGCAAAGTAAGAGGGTACGACACAATGGACATGAACGGACAGGAACGAATCGCAGCGCCGATCGGCGCCGTGTGGGCGGCGCTGAACGATCCGCAGGTCCTGAAGAGCTGCATTCCCGGCTGCGAGGCACTGGAGAAGCAGTCCGATACCGAAATGACGGCGAAGGTCGTGCTGAGGATCGGTCCGATCAAGGCGAGCTTCGAGGGCGAGGTCAAACTGGCGAATCTCAATCCGCCGCGCTCCTACAGCATCCAGGGCGAGGGAAAAGGCGGCATCGCCGGCTTCGCCAAGGGTGGGGCGGACGTATCGCTTACGGAGGACGGACCGGGCGCGACCGTTCTGTCCTATACGGTGAAAGCCGATGTCGGCGGCAAGATCGCGCAGTTGGGGGGGCGCCTGATCGATTCGACCGCGCGAAAGCTCGCCGGCCAGTTCTTTGCCAATCTCGGCACGTGTCTCAACGATCAGTCCGTCGCTGTCTGAGCTGGCGCAACAAGACCAAAGGGAGCGATTGCGCCGGTCATGATGCGGCATGGGGCTACCACCCGTACCGATGTCGCATATCGTATGTTAGTCTACTGGAACGAAGGGTGGTTCTGCGATACCGTTGAAAAAGGGGGGCGGTTGCAGACGACTTTTTGACCAAGTGACTCTGGGAGGAGCAATGGTCGAAATCATATCGAAGCGCGACGGCTCGCGACGCGAGGACGCCGCCATGAAGCGTTTGATCGAGCAGAACCGCGCAACCATCACGCGGCTCGCAGATCATATCAGCGGCGGAAGCTATTCGGCGGGCAAGGCGACAAAGCCGAAGCCGCAGGCAAAAGGCCTCATCATCCATTCCGTCGGCAACGCAAGGCCCGCCACCGAAGCGAGCCCCAGGATCCGCATCAGCCTCAACGGCCGGGTGATCGCGGTGGACGAGAACTCGGGACGGCAACTGCATCACATCGGCGATCTCAGGCGCAGGGACGGCAACGACGTCTTTGTTCTCGCGACCAAAGCCAATCAATATTTCTCGCCGGTCGACGAGGACATCGCGGTCGCATTGGCCGATCTCGACGGTGGCCGGCTCGGACCGGATTATGGCGAAGAGCAGCTCGCCGCGGACATCGGCAACAGGCTTGGCATGAATTGAGGTGGGCGAGAGCGTGCGATGGTTAGATGAAGCGTAGCACCGGCCAGGACGAAAGCCTGCTCATGACGCACACCGCCCCTGACCCGATGCGTCCCGACGCCCTGGTAGCGCCCGGCTATGACGAGCGCGCGACCATGCGAGCATGGGAGACGTTGCTCGCCGGCGGCAGCGAGCGAGCCGGCAGCCGCTTTCCGGTTCGTTCCCTGATCCACGATTCCTGGAGCCGCTGCGCCACGAGCGGCATCAACGCCCAGCAGAGCGAAGCGCCGCTGGAGAACGGCAAGGACCACATTGAGCTGCTCTCGCGCTCCAATGGCGAGTTGCTTGCCGCCGCGCGGCGGTCCTTCTTCACCATCGGCCGCCTTCTCGATGGAACCGGCGCCATGCTGGTGCTGACCGATGGCGACGGCGTGCTCATCGATGCCATCGGCGACAAGCGCACGATCCATGACGGCAGGGATATCCATCTCGCCGTCGGCGGGAAATGGACCGAGG
>RXJA01000544.1 GCA_003963455.1 Hyphomicrobiales bacterium | reverse complement strand
CGGCGCCGATGCCCTGGATCTTGTGCGGGCCGGGCTGGCCGCCCGACAGAACCGGGGAGGCCTCCGGCTCGACCGCCACGACATGCACCGAAGGCTTGCGCTTCTTCAGCACCTGGCCGACGCCGGTGATGGTGCCGCCGGTGCCGATGCCGGCGACGAAGATGTCGACCTCGCCCTGGGTGTCGTTCCAGATCTCCTCGGCCGTGGTGCGGCGATGGATCTCGGGATTGGCCGGATTCTCGAATTGCTGCGGGATGATGGCGTTGGGCAGCGTGGCGGCAAGCTCGTCGGCCTTGGCGATGGCGCCCTTCATGCCTTTCGGGCCTTCGGTCAGCACCAGCTCGGCGCCGAGCAGCGCCAGCATCTTGCGGCGCTCGACCGACATCGTCTCCGGCATGGTGAGGATCAGCTTGTAGCCCTTGGCGGCGGCGGCGAAGGCGAGCGCGATGCCGGTGTTGCCGGAGGTCGGCTCGATCAGCGTCGTCTTGCCGGGCGCGATCTTGCCGGCCTCCTCCAGCGCCTCGATCATCGCGACGCCGATACGGTCCTTGACCGAGGCGATGGGGTTGAAGAATTCGAGCTTGGCCAGAAGGTCGGCGACGATGCCCTTCTCCCTGGCGAACTTGTCCAGCCTGACCAGCGGCGTGTCGCCGATCGTCTCCGTGATCGAATTGAAGACGCGGCCGCGGCCGGGCACGCGCGCGGAAGAGACGGGCTTGTTCATGGTTTCGCTCCCAAGGCAATTAGGACAGACAGAATAGGGCTTTCAGCCGCGCAAGATAGGCCGGCCACCGAAAATATCCGAGTGGGACGGTTGCTCAAAAGCACCCAGGACCGGAAATGCATTTTCCGAAATGGCCGGTTTGAGGAATGGTTTGGCGGAAATGAAAGCCATCACGCACCAAGCTGCGCCCAGATTCAAGTCGGCCGGCCTCACCTGGATGTCGATACACCTTATTGGCGGGCGGCGATGGCGGCGGCCGCGCCCATCATGAAGCAGGCGGCGGTGCGGTTCAGCACCTTCAGCGCGCGCGGCGATTTCAGGAACCAGCGCGCCTTGGCGGCCAGCGCCAGGTAAGGCACCAGCACCACGAACAGCACCGCCACGGTGAGGATCGCGAGGATGGCGTAGTCGGCGAGCGTGATCGTCTTCAGGTCGACGATGGTCGGCGTAATTGCAAGATAGAAGATCATCGTCTTGGGATTGCCGAGCGTCACCGTCAGCCCGGCGATGAAGCTCGACACCAGACCGCCCCTGGCCTTCCGCGCCTCGATGGTTTCGGGCGTGATGCCGCTGGTCCAGAAGCGCCAGGCAAGGAAGGCGAGATAGGCGACGCCGGCCCATTTGATGGCGAGGAAGACAATGCCGAAGGTCTGGGCGACGAAGGCCAGCCCGAGCACCACGGCGGTGAGATAAATGAGGTCGCCGAGCATCAGGCCGAACGACATGGCGAGCGAGGAACGGAATCCGGAGCCGAGCGCCCGCGCGACAAGCGCCGTGACGCCGGGGCCGGGAATGGCGGCGGCGACGCCGAGCGCGGCGCTGTAAGCGATAAATCCGGTGAGTGTCACGGTAGGGGCCTGGCCGTAGGGACCGATATGGAGCCGGGCTTCTATCATGATGCCGGTTCGATGGTAATTCCCTTGTCGCGGGATTCGTTGCGCCACAGCTGTCAGGAGCTGATTTCCCCGGCGAAAAAGACCGGTCGGCTATGTCTGCTTTGGTAGGGCGGCATGCCTTGGAGATTGGCCGAAACGCCCGCCCAGTCGTTGGGAGGCTTCCGCCAATCTCCAACGTTTGCACTGATTTTCATGGAGGTGAGCGGTGAACGCCTTGTCCATCGACAAGCGACAACGTTCGGCCCCCTTTGCCGAACAGCTACCCGCGATAGGCAATGCGCCAGATGGTGCCGTTGCCGTCCTCGGTGAGGATCAGCGCGCCATCTTTCGCGACCGCGACGCCGACCGGCCGGCCCCAGACCGCGTCGTCGGAAATGACGAAGCCGGTGGCGAAATCCTCGTATTCACCGGTCGGCTTACCGTCCTTGAACCTCAGCCGGACCAGTTTGTAGCCAGTGCGGACATCGCGGTTCCATGAGCCGTGCAAGGCGACGAAGGCGTCGCCCTTGTAGTCGGCGGGGAAGTTGGCGCCTTCATAGAAGGCGATGTTGAGCGGCGCCGAATGCGCCTGCATCAGCACGTCCGGAACCGTGACCTTGCCGGCGAGATCGGGGCGCGCGCCCGCGTGGCGCGGGTCCTCGTTGTCGCCGATGTAATACCAGGGCCAGCCATAGAAGGCGCCCTCCTTGACCGCGGTCGCGTATTCGAAGGGGATGTTGTCGCCGAGCTCGTCGCGCTCGTTGACGACGCACCACAGCGCCCCTGTCGCCGGCTGCACGGTCATGCCGGAGCAATTGCGCAGGCCGGTGGCGATGGTCCTGCGGTTCCTGCCGTCGGGGTCGAAAGCCAGCACGTCGGCGCGGCCTTCCTCCGAGCCCCAGGCCGCGCCCAGCGGCTGCGCCCTCGCCCAGTCATCGAGGCCGCCCTTCGGCTGCGCGCCCATGTCCTCGGCGACGTTGGAGCCGGAGCCGACCGAGAGATAGAGCGTCTTGCCGTCGCCCGAGAAGGCGATGTCGCGCGTCCAGTGATGGTTGGCGGGGATCCTGGCGATGATGGTTTCCGGCTTGCCGGACGCCTCGAGGTCGCTGTCGCGATAGGGAAAGCGCACGACACTGTCGCTGTTGGCGACATAGACCCATTGGGGTTTGTCGCCCGGCGGATAGAAGGCGATGCCGTAGGGCCGGGTCAGGCCCTTGGCGAAGACCGATGTCGCGGCGGGCCTCGCGCTGCCTTCGGCCAAGCGATATACGCGGACCTGGTTCGCCCGGCTGTCGGCCACGAAGAGGTCGCCATTCGGCGCCACCCGCACGACGCGGGGGTTGTCGATGCCCGATGCGACAAGCTCGGCGGAGAAACCAGGCGGAAGCTTTGGCTTCGCTCCCTCGGGACGATCGGTGATGCCGCCGCCATTCGAGGCGGACTCGGTTGCATAGGGCTTCTGAAGATCGCCAGGCTTGATCAGACGCCGCACGCCTGGACTGTCGGCCTTCCAGTCGCCGAAAGCCTTTTCACCGCTGAGCAGGGGTTGATCGGCCTGCTGCGCGAAGGCGCCCGTGGCGAGAAGTAGCGCAATGCCCGCGAGGCCGGCGATCCGCATCATGCTGTCCTCCGTCATCCGCCGGCGCGCGCCGATCGATCGGACGTCCGCAGACAGGAGATATTGGGCAAACGTCCTAAAAGAGAAGCATGCGCACGCGGATTTGACGAGGCGCCGGGCTCAAGCCTCTTCCGCATCCAGATCGTCGTCGAGGCGCTTTTCCAGCTCGACGAGGTCCGCCGGCAAGGGCAGGCCCATGGCGCGCATTTCCCTGAGCTTCTCGCGCAGCTGTTCCTGAATCTCGTGCTCATCCTCGGGCTGGTTGATCATTTCCTGCAGCAGGAGGTCGATTTGGGCCTTTATCGCTTCCAGCGCCATGTTTTTTCTCCTTTGCAGCGACCTTGGGTGTGTCGAGATCCAGGTCAGGCCGGCCTCACCTGAATTTCGATACACCTAGCGCAGCATGCGCGAAATAAGCTGCGCGGTGTAATCGACCATCGGCACGATGCGGGCGTAGTTCAGCCGGGTCGGGCCGATGACGCCGAGCGCGCCGATGACACGGGCATCCTTGTCGCGATAAGGCGCGACGACCAGCGACGAGCCGGACAGCGAAAACAGCTTGTTCTCCGAGCCGATGAAGATGCGCACACCCGGCCCTTCCTCGGCGAGGTCGAGCAGCTGCAGCAGGCCGTCCTGCGTCTCCAGGTCCTCGAACAGATGGCGCAGCAGTTCGAGGTCGGCCTGGGCGGTGACGTTTTCCAGGAGGTTGGCGCGGCCGCGCACGATGAGGCGCGCCGGCAGGCCGCTTTCGGCGCCGGCCCAGACCGCCAGACCCTTCTCGACAAGATCCTGCGACAGCGTGTCGAGGGCGGATTTGGTTTCGTCCTTGATGCGGGAGACCTCGATGCGCGCCTCGGCGAGCGTGCGGCCGCGGATATGGGCGTTGAGGAAGTTGGAGGCTTCGTGCAGCTGCGACACGGTGATGCCGGCCGGCAGGTCGACGACGCGGTTCTCGACGTCGCCGTTCTGCGACACCAGCACGGCAAGCGCCTTGGTGGGCTCGAGCTGGATGAACTCGATGTGCTTCAGCGCCACCTCGTTCTTGGAGGCGAGCACGAGACCGGCGCCTCGCGACATGCCGGACAGCATCTGGCTGGCCTCGGTCAGCATATGCTCCAGCGTCGCGCCCGAGCCGGAGGCGCGCACCTGCGCCTCGATGATCCGGCGTTCGTCGTCGGAAAGGTCGCCGAGCTCCATGAAGGCGTCGACGAAGAAACGCAGGCCTGTCTGGGTCGGCAGCCGCCCGGCGGAAATATGCGGCGCGTAGATCAGGCCCAGATGCTCGAGGTCGCTCATCACGTTGCGGATGGTGGCCGGCGACAGCGAGGAGGGCAG
>RXJA01000064.1 GCA_003963455.1 Hyphomicrobiales bacterium | reverse complement strand
CTGGCGACCAGCGCGTCCTCGACATTCTTCTTGGCGCGCGCCTGGTCGATATCGTCGCCGCGCACGTCGACAAGCTCGATCTTGCTGCCGGCGAGCCCGTCCTTCATGCCCTGGATGCGCTCCTTGGCGTTGTCGGCGCCGAGCAGGCCGACGAAGCCGAGGCACTTGCCGCCGTTCGGCATCGCCTTCTTGGCGATCTCGGCCGCCTGCTTGCCGGCATCGACATTGGACGAGCCGATATAGGCGACGCGCTTGGTCTGCGGGGCGTCGGAGTCGGTGGTGAACAGAGCCGTTTCCGACGCGATCTTGTTGAGCCCATCTGTCGAGGTCTTGGGATCGACGGCCGAGACCATGATGCCCTTGACGCCTGCCGTCACCAGGTCGTCCATCAGCCGCTGCTGGATGGCGACCGAGGACTGTTCCGGATACTTCAGCTCGAGATTGTAGTCGGGCAGTTCGCCCTGCGCCTTCTTCACGCCGGCTTCCGCCGCCTTCCAGAAGTCTGACGCGCCGTTGACGACGAAGGCCAGCGTCGGCTTGTCGTCCGCGCGGGCAACCGCCGTGGCCGCAAGCCCGATAAGCAGGGCCGCCGCGGCGACGGATGCGTTACGGATCATGGATTTCATAGTTCAACCTCCCTTGTAGAACTTTGCCTTGTAGAACTCATCGCCGATGTCTCGGCAGCGGCCTGGACAACCCTCCTCCTCAAGGGTGTGGCGCGAAGGTCCGCCGACTAAAGAGCGGTGCCGATCCGGCCGCGGTCGAGACACTAGACACTCATGTGGCGTTCGTAAATAGTCCGATTTGTCTGACATTTTCGTGAGATGGAGCGCGCGCCCGATCCGGCGATGTCGCCGGGATATGGAGCAAGCGGCCTTCACACCTGCCGCTACCCGAGCGGAAACCCGGACGGTTACGGCGAGTTGACAGTAGAACGCTTACAGCTATTAGTAAAGACTATTAGTTATGAAGCCGCTAGGCGCGCTTTCGACGCGGAGGAGACGCTGGTCGAAGGACGCGCCGGGAGTGAGGAGAGCGAGCGCGACAAGGCTTGCAGTCGCGCGGAAAATACCGGAATTGTCAGCATTGCTGACCTTGTCTGACGGGTTTCGTCGCGAGACGACGTGGCCGGCGATTTGCATGTCCTGCCTGCTAATATGTATTAGCCTGGCGCAACCTCGATAAACGTAGCGGCCGCGACCATCTTGCCGTTGCCGCCGCCTTTGCTTTAGAGCCGGCTGGGTTTGGGAAACGACCATGAGCGAACCGACGGAACTGCGCGATCCTCCCGGGGCTTCCAGGCGCCGCAAGCCGGCCGCCAAGCCGAAGGGGCGCGTCACCATGACCGACATCGCGCGCGCCGCCGGCTGCTCGCAGGCAACGGTCTCTTTCGTGCTCAACAATTCGCCAGGCATCAGGCTGTCGCAGCAGACACGCGACCGGGTGATCGAGGCCGCCAGGGCGTTGGGCTATTCGCCACCGGTCTTCTCGGCGCTCAGGCCGCCCGTGACGCCGTTCGAAGGCCTGGACGGCGTCATCGGCTTCGCGGTCGACCAGCTCGCCACCAGCCCCGAGGCGGTGGTCGCCATCGAGGGCGCAAGACAGGCCTCGTGGAATGCAGGCAACGTGCTCCTGGTGGCGCAGACGATGGGCGACGCGGTGATGGAGCCGCGCGCGATTTCAGCGCTGACGCGGCGCGGCATCTCGGCTCTGATCTACATGACCATCTTCACCCGCGAGATCGCCGCGCCCGAGTTCCTGTACAGCCTCGATATCCCTGTGATCCTGCTCAACTGCTACACCGCCGACTATGCCTTCCCGGCCGTGGTTCCCTCCGAGATCGCCGGCGGCCAGAGCGCGACAAGACATCTGATCGCCCACGGCCATCGCCGCATCGCCACCATCACCGGCGAACCTTGGATGCAGGCCGCGCAGGATCGGCTGAAAGGCTATCGCCGCGCCCTGGCCACAGCCGACATCCCCTTCGATCCGGAGCTGGTGGTCGAAGGCGACTGGTCGGCCAGCGCCGGCTATGCCGCGACGGTCAAGCTGCTTGCCCTGAAGGAGCGGCCCACCGCGATCTTCTGCCAGAACGACCGCACGGCGATCGGCTGCTACGAAGCGCTGAAGGAAGCCGGCCTGCATATCCCGCAGGACATCTCCGTGGTCGGCTATGACGACGAGGAGATCGCCCGCCACCTCTTCCCGCCGCTGACGACCTCCATCCTGCCGCATCTGGCGATGGGCCAATGGGCGATCGAGCAGTTGGAAACGCCACCGACGCCCGGCCGCGGCCGGTATCCCATCACCAAGCTGGAATGCCCGCTGGTGGAGCGGGAGTCGGTCGCGACCGTGAAATCGCCTACATAAGGCGCCGCCCCAATCAGGCTACCTTTGCTGCCGATGTTGCAGTTGCCCGGCGCCTATGCAGCACCGGCGCTGTCGTTTAGCCTACGCTCAAATGGGAGGCTCCGATGACATCCACCTTCACCGTCCATGCCGCGTCCGGTTATGAGCAACTGATGGGACGCTGGAGCCGGCGGCTCGCGCCCAAGTTCATTGATTTTGCCCGCCTGGCCGGCGGCGAAAAAATCCTCGATGTCGGCTGCGGCACCGGGAGCCTGACTTTCGAGCTGGCGAAATCGGCCGATCTCGCGGAGATCCAGGCCATCGATTTTTCCCCGATCTTCGTCGCTGCGGCGAAGGAGAAAAACACCGATCCGCGCATCACCATCAGCCAGGGCGACGCCACGGCGCTGCCGTTCGCGGATGATGCGTTCGACCGCGCGTTGGCGCTGCTGGTGCTGCACTTCGTGCCGGAGGCCGGCAAGGCGGTGGCCGAGATGCGCCGCGTGGTGCGGCCGGGCGGCGTGGTCGCTGCCGTGGTCTGGGACCACTATGGCGGCATGGCCGGCATGCGCATGATGATCGACACGGTGGCGGCGCTCAGCGAAAGCGGGCGCCAGATGCGCAGCCGCTATTGCTTCCAGCCGATGATGCAGCCGGGCGAGATGAAGCGGACCTTTGTCGAGCAAGGCCTGGCCGATGTCACGGAGACCGAGCTGATGATCCGCATGGATTACGCGGATTTCGACGACTTCTGGGCGCCGATCGGCGCCGGCGAAGGCCCGCTCGGCAGATACGTGACCACGCCGGACGCGGCGGAACGGGAGCGCATCGAGGCCGCCGTCCGCGACGCCTACCAGGCCGGCCGGCCCGACGGCCCGCGATCCTTCGCCAATGTCGCCTGGGCCTGTCGCGGCATCGTGCCCTGAAATTCACTTCCGGCGCCACTGCGACGTCTCAGTTGCCGGGCGAGGCATTGATCTCCCAGCCGTCGACCCAGACCTGTCGGAGCCGGTCGCCCTCGCCCTTGAACCACAGGCCGGTCGGACGGCAGTCCTCGATGCGGTCGCTGCGGAAGTTGCGGATGGCCTGGCGCAGTTCGCACCAGGCGACGATATTGGCGGTCTCGGCATAGTAGATCAGCGCGACCGGGCGGATGATGCGTTCGGTCGCCCGCCCTGCTTCGTCGCGATAGGAGAGGCTCAGCTTCTCCTCGTCGCGGATGGCGCGGCGGACCAGCGCGAGATCGATCGCGGAAGCGGAAGGCGCGGCAAAGCCCCAGGCATGCAGCGCGTTGGCGTCGAGGGTCTGGCGCAAGGGCGGCGGCACCGCGCCGGCGATCTTGGCGCCGACGCGCTTGGCGGCCTGCTTGAGCTCTTCGTCGCCGGTGCGTTCGAGCAGCGCCAGCGCCAGCACGATCGCTTCCATCTCCTCGATGGAAAACATCAGCGGCGGCAGGTCGAATCCAGGGCGCAGGATGTAGCCGATGCCGCGCCCGCCCTCGATCGGCACGCGCATCGCCTGCAAAGCGGCGATGTCGCGATAGACGGAGCGCACCGTCACCTCCAGTTGTCCGGCCATCGTCGCTGCAGTCACCGGCTTTTTGGCCAGACGCAGGATCTGGATGATCTCGAACAGGCGCGAGGCCTTACGCATTTTTCACACCGAAACACAACTGACACATCCCCGTCAGTTGGCGTGACCTATAGAGCCGCCTACCCATCTGAAAATCAACAGATTCCTTCGCACCAAGGTGAACGAGGCGGACAGGCAACTGACATGAACTACACCGAGAACCTCTGGCTGTTCTTCGTGCTTCTGTTCGGCATCATCGCCGTTCCGGGCATGGACATGCTGTTCGTGCTCGCCAATGCGCTGACGGGCGGCAGCAACCGGGGCCTGGCCGCGACCGCCGGCATCATGCTGGGTGGCGCGGTGCATACGCTGAACGGGGCGGTCGGCGTCGGGCTGCTCATGCATTTCGTGCCGATCCTGTTCACGCCGCTGTTGATCGCGGGCGCCGCCTACATGGCCTATATCGGCATTTCGCTGATGCGCAGCTCGATCACCGTCGGCGATGAGGGGCCTGCAGGCAGCCGCTCGGCCTGGAAGGCATTTCGCCAAGGGCTGGTCACCTGCCTGATCAATCCGAAGGCCTATCTCTTCATCCTTGCCGTCTATCCGCAATTCCTGAAGCCGGCTTACGGTCCGATCTGGATGCAG
>RXJA01000630.1 GCA_003963455.1 Hyphomicrobiales bacterium | reverse complement strand
TGAAAGTAGCCGACCACAACGATATCGCCGACGATGATCCGTTCGCGGAACTGACCCGGATCATGGGTTTCGACCCGCGCCAGCCGGTCAGGCAGCCGGCCCCCGCGGTCGAGAAGGCCATGCCGGCTAACCAGGTTCCGGAGGCGGACGATTTCGACATCGATCTCGAAAAGGAGTTGATGGGCGAGTTCGATTCCGTCGAGGAAAGCACGCCGGTCGCTCAGCAGGCAGCCATACACCAGATCGGCAACGAGCCGGCCTTCGAGGCTGCGAGCGCCGCGAATGACGACGAGCTTACGGCTTCCTTCGAGCAGGATTTCGTGTTCGACGACGCGGCGGATCACGCCGACTTCGCCGTGGCTCGCGCGCCGGAGCCGGATTTCGCTCCGGCGGCGTACGTGGCGCCGACGCCGGAAGCCGCCCCCGAGCCGGAAGTCGCCTCTGAGCCTGAAGTCGCTTTTGACGACGATTTCGACAAGGCGTTCGCCGGTTCACTCGATGTCCGGCCGCTCGAGGATGATCTTCCGATCGATCAGGAAATGGCTGCTTCGCTGGACCAGGATTTCCAGTTCGACCATCACGAGCCGGCCAACTTCGAATATCGCGAGCCGGTCGACGCCCGTCAGGACGCCGTCGAAGCCATGCAGGCCGCGAGCGAACAGGCGTTCGATGCCGATTTCGACAACGCGGTCCAGATGTCGCTGGAGGACGAGCTTTCGTTCGAGAGCCGCGAGCCCGAGCAGCATGCGCGGGCCGTCGAACCGGTCGAAGCTCATGCAGCCGCTCCGAAAATTTCCGAGGATGATTTTGCCGGTCGTTTCGACCAGGCGATGGCTGATGTCGACATGGATCCCGGCCAGGATCAGGGTTTTCAGGAGCCGGAGCTGTCGTTAGAAGAAGAGCAGGCGCCGACGGCCGAGCCGGCCCGCTTTGCCACCGAACCCGCCGCGCCAGAACCTCTTGGCGCGCTGTCCCTTGAGGACGATTTCGAACTGAACTTCCGCGAAGCGTTGAATGAGGAGCCGCAAGCTCCCGCCGTCGAGCCCGCCGCGGCGTTGCGGCCGGCCATGGTCGAGACGGTTCCTGTCGTCTCCGCCCCGGTTTCCCCGGTCGCCGCCGTCGAGCCAGCAAAGCCGATCGCCAGCGAGCGCAGCCTGGAAGACGAGCTCAATGCGCTGCTTGGCGCCATGACCGCGCGGCCGATGCCGACCGTCAAGGAGCCTGCTCCCGCGCCGCGGCTGGTTGCTCAACCCGCGGGCCTCGCGAGCGGGACAGCGGGGGCCGACGACCTCGACTGGGACCTTGACGAACGCCAGCCGGCGCAGAACCGGCAGGGCGTTCAGCCCGACGGGAGCGAGCTGGACGACCTGCTCGCCAGCGAGCTCGACCAACAGGATTTTGGCGCCTCGGCCAAGACCGGGCCTTCCAGGGCCGACCCGGGCGTTGATTTCGACGACGACGCTTTCGATGCCGCTTTCGCCCGGAGTATCGAGGCAGAGCAGGCCGCCGCGGGGGCGAAGTCCCCGGCAAACTCGTCCGATTGGCTGCATTCGACGCCCGTCGAGCAGACGAGGTCGTGGAGCCGTTCAACCCCGACCGTTACCGCCCCGGCGGTGCAAGCTTCGTTCGCCGCGCAGCCGGCGCCGTCGGCACCGCCCCAGATGCCGACGCCTTCAGCGCCAGCGCAGATGACGGCGCCAGCCTCTCGTGGCGAACCGGCTATGGATTATTCCACCTATGCCAAGCCGGTGCAGACGCCGACGCTTCCACCGCAGCAGGCCCGCCAGCATGACGACGTGCCCGACGTCGAGACGGTCGATGTGCCGGAGCGCGTGGTCGCGCTCGCGGACGACCTCGACATTCCAGAGCTCAGCTTCGAGGAAGACCAGCCGGCGGCGCCCGCTTACGACGATCTCGATGCGGAATTCGCCAGCCTGCTCACCGACATGAACGCGACCGAAATCGCGTCGGCTCCCGTGCAGGGCCGCGGCTATGAGGACGAAGCCTACAGCGCCGGCTTCAGCGGTTACGACCGCCGCGACTTGCGCGCCGAGGCGCAGGCTGCTCCGGCTGCCCCGGCTTCGTTTGCCGTCGCAAACGATTACGACGCCGATGATCTGCCCGGCAGCCGGCCGGTTTCGCAAGCGGAAGATTTCGCCACCGACGAGCTCGACTATGATCCCGAGCTCGAAGAAGCGATGGCGATCCCCGGGCTTGCCGAGCGCGAGGCGGCGCAGCCGCGCCGGCGCGGCGTGATGATCGCGGCGCTGGTCGGCGCCGTGGTGGTTCTCGGCGGCCTCGGCGCGCTGGCCTTCTCCTTCGGCGGCAAAGGCGGCAGCGAGGCACCGGTGATCGTCAAGGCCGACAATTCGCCGATCAAGGTCAAGCCAGAAAATCCGGGCGGCGCGGTGGTGCCGAACCAGGATAACAAGGTTTATGACGCGGTGGCCAAGGGTGTCGGCGCGGCCAAGCCCGCCGAGCCGGTGCAGCAGAAGCTGGTGAACACCACCGAACAGCCCGTTGACCTGGCCTCGAAGGAACCGCCGCAGAGTCGCGTGGTCGATCTTTCGCCCAACGATAGCGACGCCTCGGCTGGAGCCGATAATGCCGATAATTCGGGCGCGGCATTGCCCGGCGTCGCGCAAGCGGCCGCGCCCGAGAGCGCGCAGCCGGCAGCCCCGGCGCCGAAGTCGGAAGACCGCATCGCCCAGGTGTTGCAGCAGGATGCCGACAATGGCGCCGGCAACGACGTCGTCGCCGTTGCGCCGCGCAAGGTGAAGACCATGATGGTGAAGCCTGACGGCTCGCTGGTGCCGCGCGAGGACCCGGCTCCAGCCGCGCCGAAGGTCGCGGCGGCCGAGCCGAGCGATCCGGCGCCGCAGCATGTCGCGCCTGCTTCCGACGGCCAGCAGACGGGAACCGTCGCTTCCGACACGGACCAGGCCGACGCGGCGACAGCCAAGCCAATGAAGCCGGCAAAGAAGACTGAAGCCAAGGCCCAGTCGGCCGACACGCCAGCAACGGTGCCGGTGGCGCCGGCGCGTCCGTCCGACCAGCCGGTCGATATCGTCGGCGAGGTCAAGCCGGACCAGGTCGCTTCGATCGATCCGGCGTCGGCGGCCGGCGGCGGCTCATGGTCGATGCAGATCGCCTCGCAGCCGACGGTCGAAAGCGCGCAGTCGACCTATAAGGACCTGCAGCGCCGCTATGGCAGCGTGCTGTCGGGTCGCACCGCGAACATCGTCAAGGCCGAGGTCGCGGGCAAGGGCACCTTCTACCGCGTCCGCGTTCCGGCCCAGTCGCGCAATGATGCCATCGCGCTCTGCACCAGCTACAAGGCGGCCGGCGGGAACTGCTTCGTATCGCGCTGATCTGATTTCAGCCTCGAAAAGCCGGCGCCGCCGCAAGGTCGCGCCGGCTTTTCGTTGTGGACGGTTGCAGGCTTTGGCGGCTCGGAGGGCAGGGGTGATTCCCTTTGCCCGGCCAAAGCCTTAAGCTTCCGTGCATGAGCGAATCAAAATCCATGATCCTCGGCTGTGCCGGGAAATCCCTCACCGAAGACGAAATCCGCTTCTATCGCGATGAACGTCCCTGGGGCTTCATCCTGTTTGCACGCAATGTCGGCGAAGCCGGACAGATCCGCGACCTTGTCGCCGCGATGCGCGACAGCGTCGGCCGCCCGGACGCTCCGGTGTTCATCGATCAGGAAGGCGGCAGGGTGCAGCGCCTGCGTCCGCCGCTGGCGCCGAACTATCCGGCCGGCGGCGCGCTTGGCGCATTGTGGCGCGATGATCGCGAGGCCGGCCGCCGCGCCGCTTGGCTGCTGGCGCGGCTTCATGCCTTCGACCTTTCCCGCCTCGGCATCACCGCCGACTGCCTCCCGGTGCTCGACGTACCGGTCGAAGGCGCCAGCGACGTCATCGGCGCGCGCGCCTATGGCAAGGAGCCCAATGCCGTGATCGAGCTTGGCCGGGCTTCGGCCGAGGGGTTGATGTCCGGCGGCGTGCTGCCGGTGATGAAGCATATTCCCGGCCACGGCCGTGCCTTCGCCGACACGCATTTTGCGCTGCCGACCGTCGATACGCCGCTGGAGGAACTCCGCCGGCATGATTTCGCCCCGTTCAAGGCGCTCAGAGAACTGCCGATGGCGATGACGGCGCATGTCGTCTACAGCGCCGTCGACCCGGAAAATCCAGCGACGACTTCCGCAAAGGTCGTCAATCAGGTGATCCGCGGCGAGATCGGCTTCGACGGGCTGCTGATGAGCGACGACACCTCGATGAAGGCACTTTCTGGGGATTTCCCGACAAAGGCGGCCGCGATCCTTGCGGCCGGCTGCGATCTCGTCCTTCACTGCAACGGCGTTTTCGAGGAAATGTCGGGGATCGCGTCGCGCACGACGGCTTTGTCAGGCAAGTCCTTGGCGAGAGCCAAGCGGGCGCTGACCTATATAAAGGATCGCGACGTCGCCGACGAAACGGCGATACGCGCGGAATTCGCCACCTATTTCGAAGCGGTGGCCTGAACCGAAGGGACGAAAGGCAAGTGGCGGAGACATTGGAAGGCAAGGCCGCGAAGGCCGCACC
>RXJA01000322.1 GCA_003963455.1 Hyphomicrobiales bacterium | reverse complement strand
TGCTCGTCAATGGCGAGCAGCGCCACGTCGTCTCCTACATGAAGGATTTCCTGTTCAAGCCGGAGCAGGCGCGCACGCCCGTGCGCGAGCTTTCCGGCGGCGAGCGCGCGCGACTGCTGCTGGCCCGCGTGCTGGCGCGACCGGCGAACCTCCTGGTGCTCGACGAGCCGACCAACGATCTCGACATGGAGACGCTGGAACTGCTGCAGGAACTGGTCGCCGGCTTCGCCGGGACCGTGATCCTGGTCAGCCACGACCGCGACTTCCTCGACCGCACCGTCACCAGCGTGATCGCGCCGGACGGCGGCGGCCGCTGGATCGAATATGCCGGCGGCTATTCCGACATGCTGGCGCAGCGCGGCGGCTCGAAACTGGAAGACCGCAAAGCGAGGTCGAAGGTTGAAGCAAACGAGGCTTCGCCGAAAGCCGAACAGGCCGCGCCGAAAGGCCCGGCGAAAAAACTCTCGTTCAAGCAGAAGTTTGCATTGGACGCCCTGCCGAAGAAGATCGAAGCGGTGACGGCCTCGATCGCCCGGCTGGAGAACAACATCGCCGACCCTGCCTTCTACGAGCGCGACCCCGCCTCGTTCCAGAAGACCATCGCCGCGCTCGACAAGGAGCGCACGACGCTCGCCGCGCTCGAGGAGGAGTGGCTGGAGCTGGAAATGCTGCGCGAGGAGATGGAGGGCTGACAAGCTTGCCTGCGAGCTTCGTGGCGTCTTACGATACCCACGATCGGAGATTCCATATGCTTCGGCCTGGTTCCAAATCTGAGCGGAAATCAGTCAGACTCTCGATTGACGCTCGGCTGATCGAAGACGCCAAGGCATTGGACATGGACATATCCAGCCTTGCCGAGGCGGCAATCGCAGCGGCGGTTTCAGCTGAAAAGACGCGTCGATGGCAAGAAGAGAACAGGGAAGCCATCGATAGCTGGAACGATTATGTCAGGCGCCAGGGCCTGCCCCTGGCCAAGTACCGCCTGTTTTGATCCGGTAGCAGCGATCCCCCGGACAATATCCGAGGGTCGCTCTCTCCTCACCCCGACGTCTTCGCCGCCCAGGCCTTCAGCGCCTCATCAAACACCTTCTCGCCGGGGATGCCCTTTTCCATGGTGAGCAGCGCGCGGCGTCCGGTCTTGTAGACCACCGGCACGTCGATCCAATCCTGGCCCCTGAGCAGCGTCAGGTTTGCATCTTCATCGGCCTTGGTGTCGTTCAGCGCGACGAGGAAGAAGCCGTCGGCGATCTTGGCCGGAATGCCGATCAGCGGGCTGCCGGCATCCTGCTCGGAGCCTTTCATGGCGATGCGCAGGATGTTGTCGACGCCGCCGCCGTCAAACCCTTCCGGCGTCAGGAAGATCATCTCGATGATGTGGCTGGCCGGCAGGGTCTGGTCGGTGTTGCGCCGGATCGTCATGCGCAGCTGGATGTTCTTGCCGGGGATCGTCGCCTCGGCGCGGATCGCCGGTTCCGGCGGCAGGTCGCCGCCGGGCGATTCCTGCACCAGCGACCACACGATGCTGCCGGGCTCGGCCGTGCCTTGCTGGGTGCTGGTGCGCTCCTCATAGAAGATCGCCTTCTGCCCGACCGGCACGGTCGCCTCGGCGGTTGCCGCCGCTGGCGGCGTCGTGCCTGCGGCCGGAGGTGTTGTCCCCGCCACGGGTGGCGTGGCGCCAGCCGCGGGCGGCGTTGCCGTATCAGTCGTCGGCGGTGTGGTTGCAGCCGCCGGCGGCGTCGGATTGGCCGCATCGGTCGCCGGCGTCGCGGCGGGCGGCGTTTGCGTGGCGGGGGCAGGCGCGGCGCCGGTCGCCGGGGGCGTCGTTGCCGGCGCGGTCGGCGGCCGCGAGGTCAGCGCCGCGACGGATTCGCCTTCGCCGATCGTGGGCTGTCCGCCAGCCGGACCGGGATCGGTCTCCTTGCCCTCGGGCGTCAGGCGCTGCGTGAACTTGGTCGTGTCGGCGGTCTCGCTGGTGCCCGCGGGAGCCGGCGCTGCCGCCGTCTCGGTGGCGGGCTTGGCCGGAGCCGGCTTGACCAGCGGCTCGGTCGAGACCGTCTTGCTGCCGCCGCCAAGGCCGAAGAGCGAGCCGAACGCGTTCTTGTTCAGCCATATGCCATAGCCGCCGCCGGCCAGCACCAGGAGCGCGATGACAGCGGCGATCAGCCCGCCATAGCCGCGCTTGCGCTGTCGCGGCTGCGGCCGCAGGCGCTGGAAGGTATCGGCCGCCGGCTGCTCGTCACTGGCAAAAACGTCGCTGCCGTCATCGGCATCGGCGGCATCCATGCCCGCGAGGCCGGCATCGTCCTCGCGCGGCGACGGCATCGGCGGCGGCGGCGCCTTTTGCCAGGCGGGCTCAGCCTTTGGCGCGGCCTGCCAACCCGGCTCCGTCCTTGCTCCGCTCTGCCAGGGCGGCCCGGCCTTGGCGGGGCTTTGCGGCGCCGGTTCGGCCTTAGGCGCGCTTTGCCAGCTCGGTTCAGTCCTGGCGGGCGTCGGCGCCGGCTTGAACGGCTCGGATTTGAACGGATCCGGCTTGGCCGGCGCGGGCGCCGCCGGCTGGCGGGCATGGCTCGGCTGGTTCCTGTTGCGGTCGATGGAGGAGAAGATATGCTCCAGCTCCGCCAGCGGATCCTCGGCCGGGACGCGTTTGACATATTCGCGCTCGACGCTGGAAATGGCATCTTCCAGCGAGCGCTTCTGCTTGCTGACGACATCGGGCGCAAGCGGCGGGGAATACTCGGCGAGCTTCTTCGCCAGCACCGCGCGGGCACCGTCGTATATCTGCTTGCGCACCTCGAACGAAGGCTCGCCCTTCTTCTCGAGCTGCTTTTTCAGAACACTAACGAAATCTGCCATGCGTCAGGTGACCTGCATTCGTTTCCCGCCGGCCGCAAATCAGCCGTAACGCCGGGAAGGGCTGTGAAACTAGTCTTGAAACGGGTCGGTCACAAGTATTGTGTCGTCCCGTTCGGGGCTGGTTGAGAGCAGCGCCACCGGGGCGCCGATCAGTTCCTCGATATAGCGGACATATTTGACGGCCTGCGCCGGCAAATCGTTCCAGCTTCTGGCGCCGGCCGTGGTTCCCTTCCAGCCTTCGAGCGTCTCGTAGATGGGCTCGACCCGTGCCTGCGCGCCCTGGCTGGCCGGCAGGTAGTCGATCGTCTCGCCATCGAGCCGGTAGCCCGTGCAGACCTTGATCTCGTCCAGCCCGTCGAGCACGTCGAGCTTGGTCAACGCGATGCCCTTGATGCCGTTGACGGCCACGGCCTGGCGCACCAGCACGGCATCGAACCAGCCGCAGCGCCGCTTGCGTCCGGTGACGACGCCGAACTCGTGGCCACGCGTGCCGAGAAACTCGCCGATCTCGTTCTTCTGCTCGGTCGGGAACGGCCCCTCGCCGACGCGCGTCGTATAGGCCTTGGCGATGCCCAGCACATAGCCGATGACGCCGGGACCGACGCCCGAACCGGCGGCGGCTTGACCCGCGACCGTATTGGACGAGGTGACGAAGGGGTAGGTGCCGTGGTCGATGTCGAGCAGCGTGCCCTGCGCGCCCTCGAACAGGATACGCTCGCCGGCGCGGCGCTTGTCGTCGAGCACTTTCCAGACGCGGTCCATGTAAGGCAGGATTTCGGCGGCGACCGAGGTCAGTTCCTGCATGATGGCCTCATGCGTCGCTTCCGCCTGGCCGAACCCGCGGCGCAGCGCATTGTGGTGCGTCAGCAACCTGTCGACCTTCAAGGGGAGCGTTTCCAAATCCGCCAAATCCATCACCCGCACCGCGCGCCGGCCCACCTTGTCCTCATAGGCGGGGCCGATGCCGCGGCGGGTCGTCCCGATCTTGGTTCCCGAATTCGAGGCGGCATCTTCGCGGAATCCGTCAAGCTCCCGGTGCAGCGACAGGATAAGCGCGGTGTTTTCGGCTATTTTCAGGCGTTGCGGCGTGACCTCCACACCCTGTTCCTTGAGCTTCCTGGCCTCGGCGACGAAGGCATGCGGATCGAAGACCACGCCATTGCCGATGATCGAAAGCTTGCCTTCCCGCACCACGCCGGAGGGCAGCAGCGACAGCTTGTAGACCTTGCCGTCGACGACCAGCGTGTGGCCGGCATTGTGGCCGCCTTGGAAGCGCACGACCACATCGGCCCGTTCCGACAGCCAGTCGACGATCTTGCCCTTGCCTTCGTCGCCCCATTGCGAGCCGACGACCACCACATTGGCCATGTTCTTTTCCCTTGAAATGCCGCGTGGGCGGCCTGAAACGACAGGCCTCTATAGCGTCAAGCGTCGGCGGGCGCGACCCTTTCTTTGCCGCCGAAACGCTGGAGCACGCCCAAAAAGCGGGAACCGGTTTTCGGAGGGGATCAGGCCCGGTCCAGGCATAACAGAAACCGGCTTTCGCATCATTTACTTGCCGCCGTTGCCGCACTACCCCGGCATCGATCCTTGAACGCATTTCGCCGCGCCGGACCTCCCGATGCACCGAGCCGCCTACCTGCTCCTTCTGTCGACCATGCTGCTGTGGGGCGGCAATTCGGTGGCGGGCAAGCTTGCCGTCGGCCATGTCTCGCCGATGACGCTGGTGTTCCTGCGCTGGGTGATGGCGGTGCTGATCCT
>RXJA01000016.1 GCA_003963455.1 Hyphomicrobiales bacterium | reverse complement strand
GCTCGACGCGCTGACCGACAAGGAGCGCGAGCTGTTCTCGAAACTCAACGCCGCCTATGTCACCACCTTCGGCTTCCCCTTCATCATCGCGGTCAAGGGCAAGACCAAGGACGAAATCCTGGCGGAGTTCGAGGCGCGGATCGGCAACAGCCGCGGAGCCGAGTTCGAAACCGCCTGCCATCAGGTCGAACGCATCGCGCTACTTCGGCTGAAAGACATGCTTCCACTCTAAATGTTTGTTTTTACGCAATTCCGGACTGAAAAACCGCTTCACACTTTTCCTGGAATTGCGCTGAGGGTCAGGACCACATGGATATGATCAAGTCGCCCGAGCGAACCTATTATGCGCCGCATGGCGGCCATCCCGGCCAGAACGAGCTTTTGACCGGCCGGGCCGTCTTCACCGAAGCCTATGCGGTCATCCCCAAGGGCGTGATGCAGGACATCGTCACCAGTCCGCTGCCGTTCTGGGACAAGACCAGGGCCTGGATCATCGCCAGACCGCTTTCGGGCTTCGCCGAGACGTTCTCGCAATATATCGTCGAGGTTCTGCCCGGTGGCGGCAGCGACCGGCCGGAACTCGACCCCGGCGCCGAGGGCGTGCTGTTTGTCGTCGAGGGCGCTCTCACCGTTTCGCTTGCCGGCAAAAAACACGTGCTTGCCCCCGGAGGCTTCGCCTTCCTGCCGCCGGCGAGCGGCTGGACGGTGCGCAACGAAAGCGGCGCCGCTGCCCGCTTCCACTGGATCCGCAAGGCCTATGAGGCTGTCGACGGCCTCGACGCGCCGGAAGCCTTCTTCTCGAACGACCAGGAGATCGAGCCGAGCGCGATGCCGGGCACGGACGGGCGCTGGGCAACGACCCGCTTCGTCGACCCGGCCGACATGCGCCACGACATGCATGTCACCATCGTCACGCTGGAGCCGGGCGCGGTCATCCCCTTCGCCGAAACCCACGTCATGGAGCACGGGCTCTATGTGCTGGAAGGCAAGGCCGTCTACCGGCTCAACCAGGACTGGGTCGAGGTGGAGGCCGGCGATTTCATGTGGCTGCGCGCCTTCTGTCCGCAGGCCTGCTATGCCGGCGGCCCCGGCAAATTCCGCTACCTGCTCTACAAGGACGTCAATCGGCACGCTCAGCTTGGCGGTTACCTGGGGGGTCGCGCGCGGTGAGCCGCATCGTCGCCCAGCCGCTGACCCGTGAAGATTTCGCGCCGTTCGGGGACGTCATCGATATGGGCGGCGACAACCGCTATCCGATCAATGGCGGCAAGGCGATGCGCTATCACGACCTCGCCACCGCTGAAGCCGCCGGGCCGAATGCGCGCGTGCTGATCTCGATGGTGCGCGGCACGCCTTACGAGATGCCGCTGAAGCTCACCATGGTCGAGCGCCATCCGCTCGGCAGCCAGGCCTTCATCCCGCTGTCGCCGCGGCCCTTCCTGGTCGTCGTCTGCCATGACACCAAGGACGGTCCTGGCGAGCCGCACGCCTTTCTCGCCGGCCCCGGACAAGGCATCAATTACCGCCGCAACCTGTGGCACGGCGTGCTGACGCCGATCGGCGAGGAACAGGATTTCCTGATCGTCGACCGGGGCGGCGACGGCTCCAATCTCGAAGAGTTTCATTTCTCGCACCCCTACGAGATCCACCTCCCCTGAAAGCTCGCGATTTTCCATGACCGACGTTTCGCTGATCGACCGCCTGCTCGACGTGATCGAGCACGACATCGTGCCCAAGACCGCTGAAGGCGTCGCCCATGGCAACAAGCTGTTCGGCGCCGCTATCCTGAGGAAAGACGACCGCTCGCTGGTGCTGGCCGAGACCAACAACGAGATCGAAAACCCGCTCTGGCATGGCGAGGTGCATTGCCTGAAGCGCTTCTACGAGATGCCCAAGGCCGAGCGTGTCGACACCAGGGACGCGCTGTTCCTGGCGACACACGAGCCCTGCTCGCTCTGCCTGTCGGCGATCACCTGGACCGGCTTCGACAATTTCTACTACCTCTTCAGCCACGAGGATTCGCGCGATAGCTTCGCCATCCCGCACGACCTCAAGATCCTGAAAGAGGTCTTCACCCTCGATCCCGGCGGCTACAATGCCGAAAACGCCTATTGGAAGAGTTTTTCCATTCGCAGGCTGGTGCGGGCGCTGCCCGAGGCCGAACGCGAGAGGCTCGAGGCGCGGATAGGGAATATCTCGGCGCGCTACGAAGAGCTTTCCGGCACTTACCAGGCAAGCAAGGCGGAGAACGAAATTCCGTTGAACTGACGCGGATTGACCAGCCGATTTCGCCGGTTGGCCCACGACGCATTGTCCTCGACTCCATCATGTGGCGGCGGATACCGGAGCCCCGCATGAAAACCGTCACCGAATTTCCCCGCAAGGTCGTCGAATTTCCCGATATGGCCATCGTCATGCCGGATGGCTGCCGGCTGTCGGCGCGCATCTGGATGCCGGAGGATGCCGCCGACAATCCGGTGCCCGCCATCCTCGAGCACCTGCCCTATCGCAAGCGCGACGGCACCATCTTTCGCGATCAGCTGACGCATCCCTATTTCGCCGGGCACGGCTACGCCTCGATCCGTGTCGACATGCGCGGCAATGGCGATTCCGAAGGGCTGATGGACGACGAATATTCCGAGCAGGAATTGCAGGATGCCTGCGACGTCATCGCCTGGGCGGCGGCGCAGCCCTGGTGCAACGGCAATGTCGGCATGATGGGCATTTCCTGGGGCGGCTTCAATTGCCTGCAGGTGGCGGCCAAGCAGCCGCCGGCACTGAAGGCTGTGATCAGCCTGTGCTCGACCGTCGACCGCTATGCCGACGACATCCACTACAAGGGCGGCTGCCTGCTGCTCGAGAACTTCGGCTGGGCCTCGACGATGCTGTCCTATTCGTCGCGGCCGCCGGATCCGGCGATCGCCGGCGGCAACCGCTGGCGGGATTTGTGGCTGAGCCGGCTGGAAAACCAGCCTTTCCTGTTGCCGCTCTGGCTCAGCCACCAGCATCGCGACGCTTATTGGAAGCGCGGCTCGATCTGCGAGGATTTTTCGGCGGTCAAAGCGGCCGTGCTGTCTATCGGCGGCTGGCATGACGGCTACCGCAACACGATCTCCAATCTCGTCACCAACATCCAGTCGCCGGTCAAGGGCATCGTCGGCCCCTGGATCCACAAATACCCGCACTACGCCGGACCCAGTCCGGCGATCGGCTTCCTGCAGGAGGCGCTGCGCTGGTGGGACCGCTGGCTGAAGAATGCCGCGACCGGAGTCGAGGCCGATCCTGACTACCGCGCCTATGTCATGGACAGCGTGCGGCCGGCGCGCTGGCATCCCGAGCGGCCGGGTCGTTGGGTCGCGGAGCAGGAATGGCCGTCGTCCAACATCAAGCTCAAGGCGATCGAACTCACTTCCGCTGGCGCAAGACCTTCGATCGTAGCCTCGCCGCAGACCTGCGGGCTTGCCGGCGGCGAGTATTTTCCCTTCACCTTCGGGCCGGAACTGCCGGGCGACCAGCGCCCCGACGATGCGCTGTCGGTCTGCTTCGACCAGCCCGAGCTCAGCGAAGCGATCGATATTGTCGGCGCGCCCGAGTTCGAAGTCCGGGTCGCCTCCGATCGGCCCCAGGCCAACATCGCGGTGCGTCTGTGCGATGTGCATCCCGACGGCGCCTCGGAGCTGATCTCCTACGGCGTGCTCAACCTGACCCACCGCGACTCGCATGAGTTCCCGCAGGCGCTGGTTCCCGGCGAGACCGTTTCGGCGCGCGTCGTGCTCGACCAGTGCGCCTACCGCGTGCCGGTCGGGCACAAGTTGCGCGTCGCGGTTTCGACCGCCTACTGGCCGATGATCTGGCCCTCGCCGGAGCCGGCGCGGCTCGATCTAGCGGAGGCGACGCTGAAGCTGCCGCTGCGTCCGCTGGCAACGGGCGATGAGATTTCGTTCCCCGAACCGGAAGGCGCGGCGCCCTGGGCGACCGAGACGATCCGGCCCGCGAACTCCGAACGCCATGTCGACCGCGACGAGAAGACCGGACTGGTCACGCTTTCCATAACCGACGATTTCGGCGAGGTGCGCGACCTCGACCATGGGCTGGTCAATGGCAGTATCGTGCGCGAGACATGGACGATCCATCCCGATGACCCGCTGTCGGCGACCGGAGCCACGCATTGGACGCAGACATTGTCGCGGGATGAATGGTCGGTGCGGACAGAAACCTTCGCCCGGATGCGATCGGACGCCGCGAACTTCATCGTCAGCGCCAGAATCGAAGCCTATGAGGGCGAAAAACTGGTCTTCGAACGCGACTACGAGCAGGCGATACCCCGCTCCCTGGTTTGAGCCGGAGGCCAGATTGGTCCAAACGCGACGTGCGATTTACGCCACCGCATGTCGCATTCGGTCTTGCCTGCCGCTTTCCCTTACGGTCATTATCTCCTCAACAGCAAGAAACGACCAAAAGGTCGGATATCCAGAGTGAGGAACCATAATGTCAAACGAACTCGACTATCTCAGCCGGCGCGTCGCCGCCGGAAAGCTTAGCCGTCGCGATTTTCTCGGTCGCGCCGCGGCGCTCGGCGTCGCCGCCACCGTTGCCAACTCGATGCTCTCCAGCGCCGTG
>RXJA01000431.1 GCA_003963455.1 Hyphomicrobiales bacterium | reverse complement strand
CGCAGCATGGCGACGGCGTTGAGATTGACCGAAAGCTTGGCGGGCATGAGCTGGGGTCCAGTGGATCGGCGGGCATCTATACCGCCTTTGACGGGAACAGATAGAGGGTTTCGCGTGTTCCAGGGGATAGACGGAGAGTGAAGCCCTCTGATTTAACGCAATTCCAGATGGAAACCGCTTCGCACTCTTCCGGGAGCCGCTCTAACGCAAGGATTTGCCAGTGAATTTCCTCGAGGCCGTGCCGGCGATCCGCCGCATCGAAACCAATCGCGACGCGCTTTTCGCCATCGACGTTGTCGGCGATGTCTCGCCGGCCGATGCGGAAAACCTGTTCGGCCTGCTCGAGGCGGCCTACGCGCTGCATCCGAGGGTCGACGTGCTGGTCCGACTGACCGACGAGGAAAGCGTAGACTGGGCCAATATCTCGCAGGACACACTACGGCAGGGCGTAGCCGACGCGATGGAACATGTCGTTCGCTGCGCCGTCATCGGCGAACCGGGCTGGGCATCACTCGTCGCCGGCGTTTTCCCCAAGGCGCTGCCTTTCGAACTCAGACGCTTCGATGTCGACGATGAGGAAGCCGCCTGGCAGTGGCTCGGTGCAAGGCCTGTCTGACCCCGCAGGCGCTACCGCACGACCGTAAGCCGCTCGGCTGCGCGAGTGATGGCGGTATAGAGCCAGCGCTGGCGCGTCTCCTTGAAGGCCCAGCTCTCGTCGAACAGCACGACGTCGTTCCACTGCGAGCCCTGCGCCTTGTGAACGGTCAGCGCGTAGCCATAGTCGAAATCGTCGAAACGCTTCTTCTGCTGCCAGGGAATCTCGGCGTCCGGATCCTCGAACGCCGCCTTGAGCAGCTTGATCTTGGCGACGCCGCGGTCGGGATCGTCCTCTTCCGGCGAGACCAGAAGGTTGATGCCGGGCTTCACCGTCTCGCGCGACGAGGTCATCACCTTCCACAGCGAGCCGTTGAGCAGGCCTTTGGCCGGATCGTTGCGCAGGCAGACCAGCTTGTCGCCGGCCTGCGGAAAGTCGGCGTTGAACCCCTTCAGCTCGCGCAGCCTTTGATTGTAACGCCGGCGGGTGCGGTTGGTGCCGACCAGCACCTGGTCGGCCTTGAGCACCAGCTCCTGGTTGACGCCGTCCCTGCCGATCACCTGCGCCGTGCCATAGTCGCCATGCATGAATTCCCGGCCTTCGCGCACGTCCAGCGCCAGCCGGATGATCGGGTTGTCACGCGCCTGGCGGTGGATTTCGGTCAAGAGCACATCAGGCTCGTGTTCGGTGAAGAAGCCGCCGCCCGAGATCGGCGGCAACTGCGCCGGATCGCCAAGCACCAGGATCGGCGTACCAAAGCTCTGCAGGTCGCGGCCGAGTTGCTCGTCGACCATCGAGCATTCGTCGATGACGACGAGCTTGGCGCGCGAAATCGGGCTCTGACGGTTGAGCGAAAAGGTCGGCGACATCGAGGTCTTGCCGGTCACCTCGTCCTCGACCGATTCCTCGCCCTTCGGCCGGTAGATCAGCGAATGGATGGTGCGGGCGTTGGTCGCGCCCTTGGAGCGCAGCACCTGCGCCGCCTTGCCGGTGAAGGCGGCAAACTGCACCTGGCCGTCGACATGCTCGGCGAAATAGCGCGCCAGCGTCGTCTTGCCCGTGCCGGCATAGCCGAACAGGCGAAAGACCTGCGGCCGGCCCTCCTTGAGCCAGCGCCCTACCGCTTTCAGAGCCTCGTCCTGTTGGGGAGAGAATTCCATTAGCGCGAGAGACCGGATTCGCAAGGGAAAGACAAGACAGCCGCCATCATGTCAACGTCATCGGCCGCGCATAAAGCGCCTCCAGCGGCCCACGCTATCAGGCGCGAACAAGAACGTAAAGGGAACAAACGAGTTGGCTATCTGCCTGCACCTGGATCATTCTCCAGCAGGATCGGCTTACCATGCGGCGTCGCATGCGCGGCGCGTTCCCATGCGGCGGCGAGCTCGTCCACCTCGCCCTTTCCAGCAATCCCCTTCCGGGACAAAAGCGTTTCCAGCGCCGCCAGCCAGTGCTCGTAATAATCGTGCCCGTCGCTCGCCGCACCCGGCTGCTTCACCTCGGCCGACAGCGCATCCGCCCACTCGCTCCACGAAAACAGGCCCTTGTCGTGCAGCGCCACCGTCAGGGCGAAGGCTTCGGCCTGCCAGGGCTTGGCGAAGACCGGCTCGTCGAAGCCCGCAGGGAATGCGCCGTCATGCCGGCTCAAGATAGCTCTCCCAGGCATCGATCGAGACGCTGAGCGTCGGATCGGCGCCCTCGCCCCAGATCTCCGGCCCGTCGAACACCACCGTGTAGACCCATTGCGGGCTCTCGCCTTTGCCATGCGCGTTGCTGTCGGGGAAGACGAAGCCGTCGCGCACAGCCTCGACCGTCCCGTTCCTGCCGCGCGCGTAGCGCGGCAGACGCGTATGGCCGGTCGGATTGAAATTCTTCGTCCGCACGCGGTCGCCCGCGCGAAAACGCGCCGGCGTGGCGACCGGCCGGTCGCATGGGCCGCCCTTGGCGAGCACCGCCGGCACATCCGCCGCTTTCAGCACCCGTTTCGGCGTCGCCGCCGGATCGACCGCCTTGCCGGCCACAAGGTCGCGATCGGTGACGAAGCCATGGCGCTTCAGCAGCACCTCCAGCGCCTTGATCCAGATCTGGTAGTAGCTCGAAGAATAGTAATCGGCCGGATGCAGCGATTCCCGCGCATGCCGGCTCTCGTCGATGTTCCAGGCGCCCATGGCGCCGGCGGTGAGCGTGACGCCAAGCGCCCGCCTTTCCCAGGCAGCGTGGAAATAAGGCTCGTCCGTCTCGGGCGCGACCGGCCCGAAACCCATCTGCCCGCCGAGGTCCTGCGGCCCGTTCATGCGGGTTCCCCTTCCGGCTCTTTGGCCAGCGCCGTGCCGATCATCGCGTCGCGGCTGACCAGTTCGGCGAGTTGCTCCTCGCTCCAGCCCTCGGTGCCTTTCGGCCGCATCGGCACCACCAGATAACGAAGCTCGGCGGTCGAATCCCAGACGCGGATCTTCTTGGTCCTGGGCAATGTCAGCCCGAACTCCTCCAGCACGCCGCGCGGATCGATTACCGCCCGCGAGCGGTAAGGGGGCGCCTTGTACCATACCGGCGGCAGGCCGAGCACCGACCATGGATAGCAGGAGCAGAGCGTGCAGACGACGAGGTTGTGCGTCTCCTCGGTGTTGAACACGGCCTGCATGTGCTCGCCCTGGCGGCCGGTATAGGAGAGCGATTCGATCGCGGCCGTCGCGTCGCGCTTGAGCCATTCGGCATAGGCCGGATCGCTCCAGGCCTTCGCCACCACCCGTGCGCCGTTGCGCGGACCGATCTTCGTCTCATAGGTATCGACGATGACGTCGATGGCCGCGGGGTCGATCAGGCCTTTCTGGGTGAGAATGGTCTCCAACGCGCGTACGCGCGCCGCAAACGGGTCGAGCTCGTTGTCGTGATCATGATCGTGGGACATGGCACGACGTTACGATCGCCCACACCGCGCCGCAAGCATGACGGCTTGGGCCAGAGCCGCCGCCTACTCGGCGGCGGTCTTTTGCGGGATATCGTCGTTGGTGTCGAACAGCGAGCGTTGCTCGCCGCTGTCCACCACATGCAGCGCCGGACTGCTCTTCCTTGAGAAGAAGCTGAGCAGCCAGCCCGAGAAGTTCTCGAAATAGACGTAGATCACCGGCGTCACGAACAGCGTCAGCGCCTGCGAGGCGAGCAGGCCGCCAACCACCGCGACGCCGAGAGGCTGGCGCAGCTCGGCGCTGGCGCCGGTGCCGAGCGCGATCGGGAACGTGCCCATCAGCGCGGCAAGCGTCGTCATCATGATCGGCCGGAACCGCATCAGGCAGGCCTTGTGGATGGACTCCTTCGCCGACATGCCCTGTCGCCTGAGCTCCAGCGCGACGTCGACCATCATGATGCCGTTCTTCTTGACGATGCCGATCAGCATCAGGATGCCGATCACCGCGATCACCGAAAGATCCATGCCGGCCAAGCGCAGCGCCACAAGCGCGCCCAGCACCGCCGACGGCAGGCCGGTGAGGATGGTGAGCGGGTGGATGAAGCTCTCATAGAGCATGCCGAGCACGATGTAGATCGTCAGGATGGCGCCGCCGATCAGCAGGCCCTGGTTGGCGAGCGAATCCTGGAAGGTCTTGGCGGTGCCGGCGAAGGTCGTGGAGATCGCCGTCGGCATGCCGATCTGGTCCTTGAGCTGTTCGATGCGGGTGACCGTGTCGCCCAGCGATACGCCCTGCGGCAGATTGTAGGAGATCGTCACCGCCGGAAGCTGGCCGAGCTGATTGACCGTCAGCGCGCCGGCTGTACGTTCGACACGCGCGAACGCGCCCAGCGGCACCAGGCTGCCGCTCGCCGTCCGCATCTGTATGGCGAGCATGTGTTCCGGTGACCATTCTATCTTGGGGTCGAGTTCGGTGATGACTTCATAACTGTCGGCCGAGCCGAAGATCGTCGAAACCTGGTCGGTGCCGAAGCCGCCGTAAAGAGCCGTGCGCAGCGTGTCGGTATCGATGCCGAGCTGGGCGGCCTTGTCGCGGTCGATCACCAGGGAAGCCTGCAGGGCGTTGTTCTGCAGATCGCTGGTGACGTCGGTGAAGGTCGTATGATCGGCCACCATCGCGTCGTTCAGCTTCTGCGCCCAGATGTCGGTCTGACCGGTATCGAGGCCCTGCACCACGAGCTGATAGGCGCTCGCGGACTGCCGCGAGCCCAGCCTGAGATTCTGCACCGGCTGCATATAGGTCTCGATGCCAGCCACGTTCGACAGTTGCTTCCTCAGATCGGACTGCACCTTGTCGATGTCGGGCCGTTGGCTCTTGTCCTTCAACTGAACATAGAGCCGGCCTTGATTGAGCGCGCTCTGGCTGCCGCCCACCGACCAGGCGACATGCGTCACATAGGGAGACCGCGTGAACACGTCGGCAACCTGCCCCTGCAGCTTGACCATGGCGTCGAAGGAAATGTCCTGGCGCGCGAGTGTGGTCACCGAGATCTGGCTGATGTCTTCCTGCGGGAAGAAGCCCTTCGGCGAAACCTGGATCAGCCATACCGACGCCGCCGCGGTGCCGGCGAAGACGAGGAACACCAGGAAGGTGTGCCGCAGGCAGAAGCCCAGGATCCGGTCATAGCCCCGCGTGATGAGATCGGGCCTGTGACCGGGCGCATGTTTTTCGCGGTCGGCCTTGCTCACCGACAGCAGACGCGAGCAGAGCATCGGGGTCAGCGTCAGCGACACGAACATGGAGGCCAGGATCGCGACCGTCACCACGACGGCGAATTCGTTGAAGATGCGCCCGATGACGCCGCCCATCAGAAGCACCGGGATGAACACCGCCACCAGCGAGATCGAGATCGAGATGATGGTGAAGCCGATCTCGCGCGAGCCCTTCAGCGAGGCGTCGAAGGCCGACAGCCCATCCTCTTCCATATGGCGGAAGATGTTTTCCAGCATGACGATGGCGTCGTCGACGACGAGGCCGACGGCTAAAGTCAGGCCCATCAGCGAGATGTTGTCGATGGAAAAGCCGAACAGAAACATCGCGCCAAGCGTGGCGATCAGCGAGATCGGCACCGCCACCGCCGGAATGATCGTCGCCGTCACACGGCGCAGGAACACGAAGATCACCATCACCACCAGGGCGATGGTCAAGAGCAGCGTGAACTGCACGTCGTCGACGGCCTGGCGGATGGATGTCGACCGGTCGTTGAGCAGCTTGATCTGGGCGGCGGCCGGCATCTGGTCCTGGAAGGACGGCAGCATCGCCTTGACCTTGTCGACGACATCGACGGTGTTGGCGTCGGGCTGGCGCTGGACCGCGAGAATGATGGCGCGCGTGCCGTCATACCAGCTTGCCGTCGTCGTGGTCTCGACCGAGTCGACGACGCGGGTCACCTCGCCCAACCGCACTGGATGACCATTCTTGGTGGCGATGATGAGATTGGAGAAGCCCGCCGCGTTGGCCAGCTGCGTGTTGGCGGTGATCGTCAGTTGCTGCTTGTTGTTCTGCAGCACGCCGAGCGGCGTGTTGGAGTTGGCCGAGGCGATCGCCGCCTGCAACTGATCGATCGAGATCCCGCGAGCCGCAAGCGCGGTCGGATCGATCTGGATGCGAACGGCGTATTTCTGCTGGCCGAAGATCGAGACCTGCGCAACGCCGTCGATAGTCGACAGCGAAGGCGAGATCACGTTCTCGGCGAAGGCGTCGAGGTCCGTCAGCGGAACCGTGTCGCTCACCAGCGACATCAGAAGGATCGGCGCGTCGGCCGGATTGACCTTGCGATAGCTTGGCGGCGCCGTCATTTCCGGCGGCAATTGCCGCTGCGTGCGCGCGATCGCCGCCTGCACGTCCGCCGCCGCCGCGTCGATATCGCGGTTGAGCACGAACTGGATGGCGATCGAGGTCTGGCCGAGCGAGTTGGTGGTCGAGATCGAATCGATGCCGGCGATTGTCGCGAATTGCTTGATCAGCGGCGTCGCGACGGAAGTCGCCATCGTCTCCGGCGAGGCGCCGGGCAGGCTGGCCGAAACGTTGACCACCGGAAATTCCGCGCTCGGCAGCGCCGCCACCGGCAAGAACTTGTAGGCAAAGATACCGCCCAGGATGAGGGCGAACGACATCAGCAGCGTGGCGACAGGCCTGCGAATGCAGAATTCGGAGATCATTGGCCGTTCCCGCCTGGCTTGTCTGCCTCTGCGACCTTGGGCGACGCCTGGTCACCGGATCCGGCCGCGCTCTTGCCTTCATGCACCGCCGCGCCGTTCTTCAATCGCGTCTGGCCTTCGACGACGACCTTCTCGCCGCTCTTCAGACCGTCGCTGACGGCGCTGTTCTGGCCCTCCGTCAGCGCGACCTGCACGGGCCGCATCTCGACGGTATTGTCAGGCTTGACGACATAGACGAACGGCCCCTTCTGGCTGGGCTGCACCGCGACCGTCGGCACCGAGGTCATCTGCGGCATCGTGCCGGCCTCGAGCACCACGTTCACATATTGCCCGGGCCATAGCGACAGATCCGGGTTCGGTATGCTTGCCCGCGTGGCGATGGTGCCCGATGCCGTGTCGACGCTGGAATCGACGAAATCGAGCGTGCCCTTGCCGATCGGCGTGGGATCGCCGTCCTTGGTCAGGGTCACGTCGCCTTGCTGCGGGTAGACGAGCGCCTTGTGCAACAGGGCAAGGTTGCTCTCCGGCAGCGTGAAATTCACCTGCAGCGGGTCCATCTGCGTGATGGTGACCAGCGGCGTCGAGCTGCTTGAGTTGCCGTTGCTGGTGGTGACGAGGTCGCCGACCGAGACGTTGACGGCGCCCAGCCTGCCCGAGATCGGCGCCGAGATGGTCGCGTAGCTCAACTGCACGGTATCGGCGTCGATCGTCGCCTTGTCGGCATCGATGGTCGCGGCCGCGGCTCTCTGCGCCGCCAGCGCCTGGTCGTAGGTCTGCTGCGTGCCAGCCTGCTTGGCGACAAGATCCTTGGCGCGCTGCAGGTCGGCCTGGGCGCTCACCAGCATCGCCTGGTCCTTGGCGAGCGTCGCCTGGTCCTTGGCCAGCTGCGCCTTCAGCGCGCGGTCGTCGAGCTGGAACAGCACGTCGCCCGCTTTCACCATCTGACCGTCCTTGACGTCGATGGACACGATCTGGCTGGAAACCCGTGCATTGATGCTCACCACCGACGGGGATGAGACGAAGCCGATGGCATAGCGGCGGATCGGGAAATCGGCGGTCGTCGCGATGGCCGAAACGATGGAGGCTGAACGCGCGCCGCCACCGCCGCCTTTCGCATTATCCGGTGCCTTGGCACTCTTGTCTGGGCCGCCGGCCGCCTGCTGGCCAGAGATCAGCTGCTGGACCTTGCCCAGCGTCGCGGGCGAAAAATAGAGCCCGGCGCCCGCCAGGCAGGCGACCGCCACCACTGCAAAGGCGATTTTCCCGCGCATCGACAATAGCCCTCTACCCGACACGCCGATTCCGGTGGTCCATTTTAGCTCGATTCACGGCCTCGCGCCGCGATTTTCGTGGAGTAGATAGGACAAGGCTTTGGCGGAAAAGGGCCAAAGCGCGGCATTACGAAGATTTAATGTGCACTGCACAATGGACAGGCAGCCGGCTAACGCGCCGCGACAAGACCGCTCGCCGGTCCGAAAATCGGCTCAGCGGAGCATCGGCCACAGCGTCGCCGCAAGCAGCACGCCCATGCCGATATTGAACCATTTCAGTCGCGCCGGATCCGACAGGAAGCCGCGCAGCGCCGTGCCGAAGCCGGCCCAAACCGACACGCTGGGCAGGTTGACGATGGTGAAGGCGATCGAGATCAGCGCCACGGAGACGAACGGGTGGTCGGGGTTGGTGTAGACGGCCATGGCGTACACAGCCATCATCCATGCCTTGGGGTTGACCCACTGAAAAGCCGCCGCATCGATGAAACGCATCGGCTGCGCGCGCACCTCGCCCTTGCCGCTCAACGAGCGCGACATGGCAATCTTCCAGGCAAGATAGAGCAGATAGGCAACGCCAGCGATCTTCAGTGTCGTATGCAACACCGGAAACGCCGCCAGCACGGCGCCAAGGCCGAAGCCGACGGCCAGCAGCAGGACCAGGAAACCAAGGCTGATGCCCAGCATGTGCGGCACCGTCCTGACGATGCCGAAATTGACGCCGGAAGCGAGCAGCATGAGGTTGTTTGGCCCCGGCGTGATCGACGTCACGAAGGCGTAGACCAACAGGGCAAGGAATGCATCGAGCGACATGTCATCCTCCCAGATATGTCAGCCTTATTGTCCTTTTTTATCCGGCGCGCAAAAGCCACCCGTATGCGACTTGCCGGACCAGGGAGACGGTGAAAAGGTGTGGGCTCACATGCCCTGCGAACCGCGGTTCATCGCGGCCACGCCAGTGCGGCAAATCTCGACCAGGCCGAGCGGCTTCATGATGGCGATGAACTGGTCGAGCTTGGATCCCTTGCCTGTGATCTCGAAGATGAAATGCTCGGTGTTGGCGTCGATGACCGAGGCTCGGAACGCATCCGCGAGCCGAAGCGCCTCGACGCGGGCATCGCCGGTGCCCGCGACCTTGACCAGCGCGAGCTCGCGTTCCAGCGGCCGCTCCTGCCCGAGCTCATGCGAGCGCACGGTCAGGTCGACCACCCGGTGCACCGGCACGATGCGTTCGAGCTGGTGCTTGATCTGCTCCATCACATGCGGCGTGCCGCGCGTCACGATGGTGATGCGCGACAGATGCTTTTCGTGCTCGGTCTCGGAAACGGTAAGGCTTTCGATGTTGTAGCCACGGCCCGAGAAAAGACCGATGACGCGGGCGAGCACGCCCGGTTCGTTATCGACCAGCACGGAAAGCGTGTGCGTTTCCGGCTTCTCGGTTTCCTTGGCGATGAAGTAGGCCGAGCCGGTCGGCTGAAGCTGTGCGTTCATGACGTGAATCTCGATTTCAAACTTTTGAGCTAATTCTCTGTTTGCGCACGGCTTCTCGCGACAGCCCTGCCTTGGCGGCTGTTATGGGTGGAGCATGATGTCGCCCGAAAACCGCTTCACACTTTTCGGCATCATGCCCTAGACCAGTTCCCTGCCCTTGGCGTCGATGGCGTTGGCCACCGCCTCGTCGGTGGCCTCGTCCGGCAGCAGCATCTCGTTATGCGCCTTGCCGGACGGGATCATCGGGAAGCAGTTGGCCAGGGTCGCCACGCGGCAGTCGAACAGAACCGGCTTCTTCACCGAGATCATCTCGCGGATCGCGTCGTCGAGCTCGTCCGGCTTGTCGCAGCGTATGCCGTGGCCGCCATAGGCCTCCGCCAGCTTGACGAAATCCGGCATCGCCTCGGTGTAGGAATGCGACAGCCGGTTGCCGTGCAGCAGCTGCTGCCACTGGCGCACCATGCCCATATACTGGTTGTTGAGGATGAATATCTTGATCGGCGCCTCGTATTGCACCGCCGAGCTCATCTCCTGCATCGTCATCTGCACCGAAGCATCGCCGGCGATGTCGACAACCAGAGCATCCGGATGCGCGATCTGCACGCCGAGCGCGGCCGGCAGGCCATAGCCCATCGTGCCGAGGCCGCCCGAGGTCATCCAGCGGTTCGGCTTGTCGAAGTGGTAGTGCTGCGCCGCCCACATCTGGTGCTGGCCGACCTCGGTGGTGATGTAGGTGTCCATGTCCTTGGTCAGCGCGTAGAGACGCTGGATCGCGTATTGCGGCATGATGACGTCGCTGTTCATCCTGTAGGCGAGCGAGTCCCGCGCGCGCCATTTCGCGATCTGCTCCCACCACGGATAGAGCGCCTTCTTGTCGGCCTTGGCCGTCGCCCGCCACAGCCGCACTAGGTCCTCCAGCACGCGGCCGACGTCGCCCAGGATCGGCACGTCCGCATGCACGTTCTTGTTGATCGAGGACGGGTCGATGTCGATGTGGATCTTCTTCGAGTTCGGTGAGAACGCGTTGAGCCGGCCGGTGATGCGGTCGTCGAAGCGCGCGCCGATGCAGAGCATCACGTCGCAGTCATGCATGGCCATATTGGCTTCGTAGGTGCCGTGCATGCCGAGCATTCCGACCCAGTTCTTGCCCGATGCCGGATAGGCGCCGAGCCCCATCAGCGTCGAGGTGATCGGGAAACCGGTGAGATCGACCAGCTCGCGCAGCAGGTGGCTGGCTTCCGGGCCGGAATTGATGACGCCGCCGCCCGAATAGATGATCGGCTTCTTCGCGCCGGCCATCAGCTCGACGGCGGCCTTGACCTTTTCCAGGTCGCCCTGAACCTTCGGCTTGTAGCTGGTGCGCGGCGCCGTCTGCGGCGGCACGTAGATGCCCTTGGCGAACTGCACGTCCTTCGGGATGTCGACCACGACCGGACCGGGCCGGCCGGTCGTCGCGACATGGAACGCCTCATGGATGGTGGCGGCGAGCTGGTTGACGTCCTTCACCAGCCAATTGTGCTTGGTGCAGGGCCGCGTGATGCCCACGGTGTCGCATTCCTGGAAAGCGTCGGAGCCGATCAGCGAGGTCGGCACCTGGCCGGTGAGGCAGACGAGCGGGATGGAATCCATCAGCGCGTCCTGCAACGGCGTCACCGCATTGGTGGCGCCGGGGCCGGACGTCACCAAAAGCACGCCGGCCTTGCCCGTCGAGCGCGCATAACCTTCCGCCGCATGGCCCGCGCCCTGTTCGTGCCGGACCAGGATGTGCTCGACCTCATCCTGTTGAAAAATCTCATCGTAAATTGGGAGAACCGCGCCGCCCGGATAGCCGAAAATATGCTTGACGCCATTGTCCTTCAGCGCCTGCACCACCATTTCGGCACCCGTCATTTCGCGCCGCTCGTTCTGTCCGTTGCTCATCGGTCTGGTCCCGTACTGTCCGCCATCTGGCGATTGCTGGTCGTTTAGTTGGATTTCAGGCAATAAAAAAGGCCCCCGAGGGAGCCTGTGTGGTGCGCATGGGAGGTTTTCGCCCGGCGGTTACACCGCCTTGCCCACGCGCCAGCCTACGAGAATGAGTGCCGTTTTCATGGGCGCGGACAATAAGGGTGAAAACGCGGGCCCGTCAATGGGGTTTCGCGTGAATTCACTCGCCTGTGAGAGCGGCATGCTCGCGCGCTACCATAGTACAGTTGAGCCCCCGCCGCCGAAGCACCAGTATGCGCAGGTGCATGTCGCCCAAAGTGTGGGAGGCTTTGGGAATATGACATGCGCAAAGGTGACGTTGGCTGCGAGGAGGACGCATGGCTGGCGAACGGGAGCATATCCGCGAGATCGAGCAGGTGCTGTCCGGCGCGCGATCGGTCCGCGACGATATCGTGGTTCAATCCTGGCTGCGCTGCATCGACAAGCATCGGCTCGACCCGGCGCGACCGACGGAAGCCTACATCGTTCCCGATACCCAGCTGCGCGAGCATCGCGAGCAGTCCGAAAGACTGATCGCCATTGCCCGCAGCGGGCTGGAGACACTGTTCAAGCAGGTGGCTGGCCAGAACTACGTCCTGCTGCTGGCCGACGCAAAAGGTGTCACCGTCGACTTCCTCGGCGACCCGCTGTTCATGGACCAGTTGCGCACGGCCGGCCTTTACCTTGGCTCGGAGTGGTCCGAAAGCCGCACCGGGACCTGCGGCGTCGGCTCTTGCATCGTCACCGGCGAGGCGATGACCATCCACCAGACCGACCATTTCGACACCACCCACACGCCGCTCTCCTGCACCGCCGCGCCGATCTTCGACACCAAGGGCGAACTGACCGCCGTGCTCGACATATCGCTGCTGCGCTCGCCGCAGCCGAAAGTCAGCCAGAACCTTGCCCTTCATCTGGTGACGGCATCGGCCCGCCGCATCGAGCTCGCCAATCTGATGGCGCAGATGCATTCGGAATGGGTGCTGCGCTTCTCCCGCTCGCCCGAATTCCTCGACGTCGATCCGGAAGCAGCCATCGCGCTCGACGCCACGGGCCGCATACTCGGCACCACGCGCGGCGCGGCCCTGCTTCTGGCGCAGGCCGGCGGTGTAGACTGGCGGCGCTCCTCGCCGATAGGCCAGCCGATCTCGCGTTACCTCGACATGGACATCGACGATTTGCCGAATTTGACGCGCGGGCGCCCGACGGAGGAGCGCCTGGTGTTCGGCCGCAACGGCAGCGCGCTGTTCGCGCATGCCATCGAGCCGCAGCCGTCGAGCGGACGCCGCGCTCCCACCGAGGCGCTGCCGAAACCGATCGCCGAGCTTTCCGGCGGCGATCCGGCCATGACGGCCATGCAGCTGCGGGCCGCCAAGCTGGCGCGCACCATCATGCCGATCCTGATCCATGGCGAGACCGGTTCCGGCAAGGAATATCTCGCCCGCGCGCTCCATGACAGCTCCGGGCGTTCCGGACCATTCGTGGCCATCAATTGCGCGGCCATCCCCGAGCATCTGATCGAGAGCGAGCTCTTCGGGCACGCCGCCGGCGCCTTTACCGGCGCCACGGCCAGGGGACGCAAGGGGCTGATAGAAAGCGCCGACGGCGGCACGCTGTTCCTCGACGAGATCGGCGACATGCCCTACGCGCTGCAATCACGCCTGCTGCGGGTGATTGCCGAGCGCGAATTGATCCCGGTCGGTGGCATTGCGCCCCGGCCTGTTGATATCAAGATCGTCTCCGCCTCGCATCACGACCTGCGCCGCCTTGTTGCCGAGGGCCGTTTCCGTGAGGATCTGTTCTATCGGTTGAACGCGGCCTCGCTGACTTTGCCGGCGCTGCGCGAGCGCACCGATTTCGAATGGCTGCTGGACCGGCTGGTCGGCGAGCGCGCGCGCCTTGCCGGCCGGTCGGCAAGGCTGTCGCCGGCGGCGCGGCTGGCGCTGATCCGCCATGGCTGGCCCGGCAACATCCGCGAGCTCGTCAACGCCGTGGATCTGGCGGTGGCGCTTTGCGAGGATGAAATGATCCAGCCCGCCGACCTGCCTGATTTCGCCACACCTCCCATGGCGACCTCGATTCCGTCCGCCAGTCTGGTGGCGCTTCGCGCCCCCTCGCCCGAGGAAGAGCGCGCGGCTCTGCTGGCCGTGCTGGCGGCAACCGGCTGGAACATTTCCGAGGCCGCGCGGCGTCTCGGCGTCGACCGCACAACGGTGCATCGCCGCATGAAGCGTCTGCGGCTGGAGGCGCCGAACTGACGCTGCAAGCCTGTGGCGCGCCGTGGCGCGCGCAACAGGAAACGCAACAGGCAAGACGACCACAGAACATCCTAACAGATTGATTGCATTGCAAATCCTGATCAGCACCACGGTTGGCACGACGCTTGCTGCTGATAGCGAACTCTAGCAGACGGAGGAGAACAAATGCTCGAGAGAACACCCACCACCAAGGCGCAGGCGCTGCTCGACAAGTTCGGCAAGGCCTTGGAAGCCGGCGACATCGATGCCGCCGTCAACTGCTTCCAGGCGGACTGCTACTGGCGCGACCTCGTCACGTTCACGTGGAACCTGAAGACGATGGAAGGCCATGACCAGATCCGCGACATGCTGAAGGCGACACTGGCAAACACCAAACCAAGTGACTGGAAGGTGGCCGAGGGCGAGGAAGCGACCGAGGCCGGCGGCATCATCACCGCATGGATCACTTTCGAAACCGGCGTGGCGCGCGGTTTTGGCCTCGTGCGGTTCAAGGGCGATCTGATCTGGACCTTGCTGACGACCATGACAGAGCTGAAGGGCTATGAGGAGAAAGCCGGCTTCACCCGCCCGCTCGGCGCCAAGCATGGCCACGGCAAGGGACGCAAGACGTGGCGCGAGGAGCGCGACGACGAGCTCGCCGAGCTCGGTCACTCCCGGCAGCCCTATGTCGTCGTCATCGGCGGCGGCCAGGGCGGTATCGCGCTTGGCGCAAGACTGAAGCAGCTCGGCGTGCCGACCATCATCATCGAGAAGAACGCGCGCCCTGGCGATTCCTGGCGCAAGCGCTACAAGTCGCTCTGCCTGCACGACCCGGTCTGGTACGATCACCTGCCCTATATCGACTTTCCGAAGAACTGGCCGGTCTTCGCGCCGAAGGACAAGATCGGCGACTGGCTGGAAATGTACACCAAGGTGATGGAGCTCAATTACTGGTCCTCCACCACCGCGAAATCCGCCAAATACGACGAGAAGACCAAGGAATGGACCGTCGTCGTCGAACGCGACGGCAAGGAGATCGTGCTGAAGCCCAAGCAGCTGGTGCTGGCGACCGGCATGTCCGGCAAGGCGAACTGGCCGAAATACAAGGGCCAGGACATCTTCAAGGGCGAGCAGCAGCACTCCTCGACCCATCCCGGCCCGGACAAGTATCGCGGCAAGAAGGTGGTGGTCATCGGCTCGAACAACTCGGCGCACGACATCTGCGCGGCGTTGTGGGAAGGCGGCGCCGATGTGACCATGGTGCAGCGATCCTCCACCCACATCGTCAAGTCCGACACGCTGATGGATATCGGGCTCGGCGCGCTTTATTCGGAGCAGGCGGTCGAGAACGGCATGACGACGCGCAAGGCCGACATGATCTTCGCCTCGCTGCCCTACCGCATCCTGCACGAGTTCCAGATTCCGCTTTACCAGCAGATGAAGGAGCGCGACGCGAAGTTCTATGAGGACCTGGAAAAGGCCGGCTTCATGCTCGACTGGGGCGATGACGGCTCTGGCCTGTTCATGAAGTATCTGCGCCGAGGTTCCGGCTATTATATCGATGTCGGCGCCTGCGACCTCGTCATCGACGGTTCAATCAAGCTGAAGAGCGGACCAGGCGCCGCGGTGCAGGAACTCACCGAAACCGGCGTCAAATTCGTCGACGGCACCGAATTGCCGGCCGACCTCGTGATCTATGCCACCGGCTACGGTTCGATGAACGGCTGGGCCGCGGACCTCATCTCGCAGGAGGTTGCGGACAAGGTCGGCAAGGTCTGGGGCCTCGGCTCCAACACAACCAAGGATCCCGGCCCCTGGGAAGGCGAGCAGCGCAACATGTGGAAGCCGACGCAGCAGGAAGCGCTGTGGTTCCACGGCGGCAACCTGCACCAGTCGCGCCACTATTCGCAGTATCTGTCGCTGCAACTCAAGGCCAGGCAGGTCGGCTTGCCGACCCCTGTCTATGGGCTGCAGGAGGTGCACCACAAGGGATAGACGACTTCCGAACGCTTCCCGGCAAAGGCGTCGCCCCGGCGGCGCCTTTGCTGAACCGTCGACAACGCTTTGCCTCCGGCGGTCCGCGATGCGGCCGCGAGCTCGGCCGACAGGAGTTCGCTGCATTCATCCGGCTGATATGAAACCAGCGAGCGCTCACCGTCGAAGCAGAAACACATGGCTTTCTCCCCCTGACTTCGCCGCCCTCTAGGCCGCCTTTTCCGCCGCGAACTTCTTCACCACGCGCTCAAGCAACGGCACATAGTCGCGAAAGGCGCGCGTCTTCATGTCGGCGACCTTGCCGCCCTCGTCCCAGATGCGCACGCGCACTGCTTCGTCGTGGAATGGATTGCCGCGGAATTCAGCCACTTCCTCCCCGCTCATCGGCCCGCCTTGCAGCGACAGCGTGTGCACCGAGGCCGGCGACAGCTTGCCGAAATAGGTCGGATCGGTGGCGCAGAGATAACGCTTGGCCGAGACATGCAGCCTGACGCACTCGACGATGACCCGTGGAAAGAATGGCGCCAGCACCTCGCCGCCCGCCTCGTCATGGTGCTTGTCCTCGACGTCGTCGGGTGAATAGGTGCCGAACTCGCTGGTGTAGTGGCCGATGTCGTGCAGCAGCGCCGCCGCCACAAGCTCCTCCGGCGCGCCATCCTGCTCGGCCAGCCACGCGCCCTGCAGCATATGTTCCGACATCGTGACGGGCTCGCCGAGATAGGATTCCGCGCCGCGGCGCTCGAAGATGTCGGCAATGAACTCGACGATGTTGTCCGTGTTCAATTCGTCCGGTTTCATTCCGCCGCCTCCTTGAAATCGTGCTCGATGGCCGCAAGCGTCGAAAGCAGGCCGTCCTTGTCGGCGTAACAACCCTGCAGCCAGCGCTTGCCGCTGCCGGAAAAGGCCTTGCGCGCGTGCATGACGCGCGTGTTGTCGACGATGAAGGATTGCCCTGCCTCGAGCTTGAAGGTCACCTCGAAGGCAGGATCCTCGATCAGTTCGGCGAACCGGCGGTAGGCGGCGTAGTATTTTTCCATCTCGGCGAACGGCACGTCGACGGTCGGCGCCAGCGAGCGGTTGTTGAAGCGGATGCAGATGAGCTCTCCATCGGGTCCGAGCTCGATCATCGGCCGCTTGGAGTGCAGCCGCACGCCCGACGAGCCGGCATATTCGAAGCGCGCCGGATAGGAAGACAGCAGCCGGAAGCCGTCCGGGTTTTCCGCCTGAAGTGCTGCCGCCACCGCGAACCCGTCGACGACGCTGGATTCTCCGCCTTCGACCGTGTTCTCGATGCAGGCCAGGATCTGCAGCGTCGGCACCGGATCGCGATAGGGATTGTCCGTATGCGCCTGCAGGCCAAGATTGGTGTAGGCGAGATTGTTGGGATTGACCTCGGCGCGCACCTCGAACCAACGTCCGTAATTGGTCTCCCGGATGCAGCCGAAGAGGTCAGCCACCTTGCACAGCGCGCCGGATTCCGTGGGCAGGCCGTCCATGACGGCAAAGCCGTAGCTCCGCACGGCCGAAAGCCATTCGCGCAGGACGCCGCGGTCATGCAAGGCCGCCGCGTAGCTGGCGCGCGGCACCGAATTCTGCATTGTCGCCTTGGTCCAGCGTTGAATGATATCGCCTGTCCAGCCGGACTGCCGAGTTTCGCCGCGATCATAGGCGTTGGCTCTCAGCCATTGGGCCGGGAAGCTGACGATCTTGTCCTCGGGCACGAACCTGACCTCCAGCGCTTCGCCCTTGATCGCAGCCGCGCCGATCCGCGTTTCGGCCGGAATATCGAGGATGGTGATCAGCCGCTGGCCATTGCCGGCGCTGCGCGTCTTGTCGTCCAGTGCATTGTCGCGCAGCCACATGGCGTGGAAACGGCTGCGCGCGCCGTCCTCCCAGCCAAGCTCGATCGTTCGTCCCTCGTCGCCTGGCGTTGCTCTTGTCAGCATGTTCCGGAAGCTCCCATCACGGCCCGCCACTGCGAGCACGGATTGCATCCTGACTTCGCCTAAGGCATAATTCAAATTATCGTTTTTTGGGTAATGGCACTGAATTTATGATGACTGGCAAAGCGTTCGATGCGATGCCGCCTCTCGACTGGCTGCGTAGTTTCGAGGCCGCCGCCCGCCTGTCGAATTTCACCGCCGCGGCTGCCGAACTCGGCCTGACGCAGGCCGCCGTCAGCCAGCACATCCGCTTCCTGGAAGAGCGGCTCAAGACGCGACTGTTCGCGCGCCTGGCGCGCGGCGTGGCGCTGTCGCCGGAGGGCGCGGCCTATCTTCCCCACATCCAGTCGGCATTCGCGACCATCGGCAACAGCACGAACGAGTTGTTCGAACCGCGCGCGCAGCAGACGGTCTCGATTCGGGCTCCGATCTCGTTTGCCCTTCTGGTGCTCATCCCAGCCCTGCCCGACCTGGCAAAGGCGCTGCCGCAGATCCAGCTCGATCTGGCGACCATCCATCGACCGACCGATTACGACCAGCCGGGCTCAACGCTCGACATACGCTTCGGCAACGGATCCTTTCCCGGGCGCGAAGCCGACCGGCTGACCGTCGAGCGGCTTGTGCCGGTCGCGGCTCCGACGCTCGCCCGTGACGGCGAGTGGACGTCTTTGCCGCTGCTCCTGGTCGCCGGGGCGCGCGAGATGTGGGCGGAATGGTTTGCAGCCGCGGGACTTGCCGGCCATTCGCGGCGCTCGCACCGCTTCGACAGTTTCGTCGCCGCCATGGAAGCGGCGAAAGCCGGCGCCGGGGCGCTGCTGGGGTCCCGGCCGCTGGTCGACACCGCGCTCAGGGACAGTGCTCTGGTCAGGCTTTCGGATTTCGAGCTGTCGAGCCCATCGGGCCATTTCCTGACAAGACCGTCATCGTCGCGACTGTCCGGCGCCGAACAGGATTTCCGCCGCTGGCTTCTGTCGCGCGTTGCCGGCAATTCAGGGTAGCGTGCGGGCCGCTGCCCCTATCCGTTTCCAATAGATCAGCGTGCCGGTCAGCCCGCCATGCGGCTTCAGCGCGTAGTCGGGAATCTCGCCGGTCAGCGCGAAGCCGAGCTTCTCATAAAGCCCCGCCGCGCCCTCCTCGCTCGCTGTATCCAGTACGAGCAAGGTGCGGCCTTTCTCGACGGCGAGTTTCTCGGCTTCCCGCATCAGGCGGGTCGCGACGCCTTTGCCGCGATAGTCCCGGCCGGTCATCAGCTTGGCGATCTCGGCGCGGTGCGGCTGATTGGGCGGGAAGTCGAGGAGCAGCGTGACGGTGCCGGCGAGCGCCCCATCCTGCCATGCGCCCAGCACCGCCCTTTCGCCACGCGCCGCCGCGGCTAGCGACTTGCGCCAGAAGTCCCGCGCCGGCTCCGGCGACAATGGATGCATGAAACTCACCGATCCGCCGGAGGCGACAGTGTCCATCAAAAGATCGGCGAGCAGTGCGGTGGTTGCCGCATCGTCGGTCAGCGCCCGGATTTCGAGGGAATTCATGCTGTTGCTCTCCAGGAGGTGAGCCATCGGGGACAAGGTCATTCGAAATGGCTGATCCGCTTGCGTCGCCGCGCGCGCCGGATCTCGGCGATACGCGCGGCGTCATCCTCGCTGAGGTGACGGCCGCGCTCCAAAATCTCGAGCGTATATTCCTCATAGGTCAGCCCGAGCCGTTCGGCCCTCTCCAGCCGCATCAGCATGACGGCGTGGCTTGGAGCCTTCCAGGCCTTGTCGTGGGCGGCCCGCCAGGCGAGGAAAATGTAAGGGTCGCCTTTGCCCCAGGGCGGGCCGTCATAGTCGTCGAGCGGCGGCCCGCCATTGTGCAGGCGTTTTGGCCGGAGCGACATCGGGATCAATCCCTGACCAGCGCCACGAGATACTCCGCCGCGTCCGGCCCCGGAGCGTGAAAGACGCAGTCGCAGGGAGCGCCAAGCGCCAGGCAATCGCCGGGCTCGAGCCGGTGCACCACATCGCCCTCGGTGAAATCCAGCCTTCCGTCGATCAGCCATATCTGCTGCTTGATGAAAGCGTAGGATGCAGCCGGAAGGCTGACCCTGGCGCCCGCCGGCAGGCTGACCCTGATCAGTTCGAGCGGCATCTGCGACGCCGGCGACAGATGCCGCCGGGTGTAACCGGTTGCCGGATCCTGCCAGACCGGCTGCTCGTCCCTGCGCAAAACGCCGCCGCCCTGCAGCTCGGCCCGCGCGATCAGCGTCGACAGCGTCATGCCGAAGGCCGCGGCGATGCGCACCAGAAGCGCCGCGGTCGGACTGGTCGTGCCGCGTTCGATGGCGCTCAGCATCGCTTTGGACACGTCCGAGCGCTCGGCCAGCTCGGCCAGTGACCAACTCCTCACCGTCCTTTCGGAGCGTATCCGCCTGCCGATCGCGGCGGTGGTGCCATTCGATATATCATCCATTCGTCCAATATATCGGAATTTCAGACTCTGGGAAGAGGCTATTCGATCGAATTGTCGCGCCGAGCTTAAGACCGCCTACACCATTCGACCTCACCTCAATTTAACCCCGATTGGATAGGGTCGACGCTCCAGGGGAATGGGACAAGGTCAGGCATGTTTGTCGAACGCGAAGCCTCCGTTGGCGAACCGACTTCGCAGGAGCGCCGCAATGCCCTGCAAAGCGACAAACGCATTCTCGGCAATGTCGTGCAGTGCGACGGAGCGCGCGCCACCATCAGCGCCTATGCCGAGGACGCCGACGGCACGATCACCGGCCAGTGGACGGTCGGCAAGATGATCTCCATCAATCTCGGCAGCACGCGCACGGTCGGCCTTGTCTATGAGATCGGCAAATCGGATCGCGCCTGGAGCAATGAGGGCCAGAACCCGATCGAGGTCAGCATCGAATTGATCGGCGAAGTGCGCGACGGCGCGGAGCCCGGCGCCAAGCCGGTCTTCGACCGCGGCATCACCGCCTATCCGCATATCGGCGCCATCGCCCACCGCATCCGCAGCCGCGACCTGCAGGCGGTCTACGACCTGGCCGGGCGCCATTCGGTCACCATCGGCACGCTGTCGCAGGATGAATCGATCGATGCCAACATCGCCATCGACGACACGCTGGCGCGCCATTTCGCCATCGTCGGCACCACCGGCGTCGGTAAATCCACGGCGGTCTCGCTGCTGCTGCGCAAGTCGATCGAGGCACGGCCGGACCTGCGCGTGCTCATCCTCGACCCGCATAACGAGTTCGCCGCCTCGCTGCCGGAATATTGCGTCAAGGTCGATTCCAAGACGCTCGACCTGCCGTTCTGGATGTTCAGGCTGGAAGAGTTCGCCGAAGTGCTGTTTCGCGGCCGCGAGACGGTGCCGGAGGAAGTGGATGTGCTGCGCGACCTGATCCCGGCCGCCAAGAACCTCTACCGCAATCCGGGTTCAGGCACCTATGTCCGGCGCGGCAGCGATGCGCTGACGGCGGACACGCCGGTGCCTTACCGCATCGCCGATCTCATCAAGCAGATCGACGAGCGGATGGGCTTGCTCGAGAGCAAGAATGACCGCCCCATCTTGAAGTCGCTGAAGACGCGCATCGAATCGGCTGCCGCCGATCCGCGTTACCGCTTCATGTTCAATTCCCGCCTGATCGAGGACACGATCCACGAGACGATCGGCAATATTTTCCGCGTCCCAAACCACGGCCGGCCGGTCACCTGCTTCGAGATGGCGGGCATGCCTTCCGAAGTCGTCAACTCGGTCTGCTCGGTGCTGGCGCGCCTTGCCTTCGACCTGGCCTTGTGGAGCGAGGGCCGGCTGAGGCTGCTCCTGCTTTGCGAGGAAGCGCACCGCTACATGCCGGCCGATCCGCGCCTAGGCTTCGCGCCGACCAGGCACGCGCTGTCGCGCATCGCCAAGGAAGGCCGCAAGTATGGCTGCTATCTGGGCGTCGTCACCCAGCGTCCCGGCGAGCTCGATCCGACCATCCTGTCGCAGTGCTCGACCTTCTTCGCCATGCGCCTTGCCAACGAGCAGGACCAGGCCATCATCCGCTCGGCGATCGCCGACTCCTCGGCTTCCACGCTGGCGTTCCTGTCCTCGATGGGGCAGCGCGAAGCCATCGCCTTCGGCGAAGGCGTGGCGACGACCATGCGCCTGAAATTCGAGAAGCTGGCGCAGGAGTTCATTCCCGGAACCGCGAAAAGGGAGCAGGTCGAGCCCTCTGTGGACGGCAGCGACGTCGATCTGGCCATGATCGTCGAGCGGCTTCGCAATGTGCCGAAGCCGCAGCAGGCCATGGCCTTCGCCGAGGCCGTGGACTCGACTCGTCAAGCTGGCGACCCGGACTACAAGAAGCCGGCCACCGCCCCGCGCGTGCCGCCGGACGACGACTTCGACACACGCTATGGTCTGAAGCCCTCGACCTTCGGCATGCGCCAACTGAACGATTGACCGGCCAGCCTCGCAAGCACGGCCAAATTCCGAACAGGAATTCATCAGGCCGGATCGAATGACGTGGCTTTCGAGAAGCCGGAGCGGAGCGGACATTCAGTCCGTGAGCACCGGAAGTCGAGAAAGGCGCGTCAGTCGGCCGGCCTCATGAATTCATGTCGGGATTTTAGGCGCAGACGCGGTTGCGGCCCTGCTTCTTCGCCTCATAGAGATGGCGGTCGGCGCGTCGGTAAAAATCCTCCGCGCTCTCCTTGTGGTCCCAGACGGCAAGGCCGACGCTGGTGGTGACCTTGAGCCGCACATTGCCCGACATGATCGACAGGTTGGCGATCGCCTTGCGGATGCGCTCGGCGAATCTGGCGAGCAGCTCGACATCCATGTTGGGCGTGACGACGGCAAATTCCTCGCCGCCCAGCCGCGCCACCACATCGTGATAGCGCGTCATGCCCCGCAGGCAGGTGGCGACGGCCCGCAGCACCTCGTCGCCGACGTCATGGCCATGCGTGTCGTTGACCTGTTTGAAATGATCGAGATCGAGGATCATAAGCCCGACCGGCCTGTCGATGCGGCGAAACTCCTGGAGATATTCGCGCAGCGCATCGTCGAAATAACGGCGGTTCTGCATGCCGGTCAGACCGTCGGTCAGCGCCGCCTGCTCGAGCGTCTGCGAACGGGCGCTGAGCGAAACCGTCATGGCCCTGAGCTTGCCCTCTTCCCGCACCTGGCCGCGGATCAGCGGGTAGATGAAGAAGGTGCCGAAGAACAGCGCGGTCGCCAGCAGCGCGCCGGTAACGAACAGCAGTTTGTTGAGATAGACGATTTTGTCCACGCGCGACGCGGCATCGAGGTCAGTGGCGATGTCCTGCAATTGGCCATGGGAATGGAAGGTCACCAGGCCGGCGGCCAGGATCACGAAAATAAATACGAAAAATGCGGATTCCGCCTTATGGAAACGCATTAACTCCCCGCGGCACTGTAACCCCCGACGTTATGGCATGGCGGACCTTACGGACCGTTAACCCGGACAACCTTGGCGAGAATTAGAGCCAAGGATTTTAAGGTACTGATTGAAAAAGGCTTTTGGTCAGCCCCAGACTGCCGGTTCGTCGTCCGGCCGCAGCCTGCGCCACTCCGCGCCAAGCTGGTGCCTGAACCAGGTCGACTGACGCTTGGCATACTGGCGGGTCGCGATCTTCGCGCGCTCGATCGCCTCCGGAAAACCCGACTGTCCAGCCATCGCCGTCCGCAACTCGCGCACGCCGATCGCTTTCATCGCCGGCAGGTTGGGATCGAGGCCAAGCGCCGTGAGCTGACGCACTTCGTCGAGCGCGCCCTTGTCGAGCATCTGGTCGAAACGCGCCTCTATGCGCCGGACCAGTTGTTCCCGGTCCGGCTCGATGACCAGGAAGCGCGCGCTGTCGCGATCGATCAGCGGGCGGCCCTGCGCCGCCTGCCATTCCAGGATCGAGCGTCCCGAGGCGTCGAGCACTTCGAGTGCGCGCACGATACGCTGACCGTCGGTCGGCCTGAGCTGCATGGCCATGGCCGAATCCTCGCGCATCAGCAGGCGATGCAGCCTTTCTGCCCCTTGTTCCTTGAGCTCGTAGCGCCAGCGCTCGCGCACGGCCGGCGGAATGTCCGGCATATCCGAGATGCCTTCGGCCAGCGCGCGGAAATAGAGCCCGGTCCCGCCGACGAAGATGACGGGCCGGCCCGACAGGACACCGTCTTCCGTCAGCCTTGTCACATCGCGCAGCCAGGCGCCGGTGGAATAGGCCCTGGAGGGATGCACATGGCCATAGAGGAAGTGCGGCACGCGTGCCATCTCCGCGGCGCTCGGCCGCGCCGTCAAGACATCGAGGATCGAATAGCCCTGCATGGAATCGGTGTTGACGATGACGCCGCCGCCGCGTTCGGCGAGATCGAGCGCCAGTGCCGACTTGCCGCTGGCCGTCGGCCCGGCTATCAGGATCGCGTTCTCGACGCGGCCTTCGCCCGCCCCTCTGCCGGAATGTTCGATGCCGCTGATCGCCACGCTAGTGTCCCGTCCAAAAGCCCGCGCCGTGCCGGCCTCGCTTGCGAATATGGCCTTGCAGGCCGCCGGCGCAAGCGCCGTTCATTGGCTGGATGAGGACGTCGCCTGCGACCTCGTTTTGCCGCGGACCTCGGATATCGGCGAAGTGACCGCCAATCTGCGCGCGGCGCTGGCTTCCGAGCCGGTCGACGTCGTCGTCCAGCCCGCCGAAGGCAGGCGCAAGAAGATCCTGCTCGCGGACATGGATTCCACGATGATCGACCAGGAGTGCATCGACGAGCTCGCCGACGAGATCGGCGTCAAGGACCATGTGGCGGCGATCACCAAGCGCTCGATGAACGGCGAGATCGCCTTCGAGCCAGCCTTGCGCGAACGCGTCGCCTTGCTGAAAGGCCTCGACACCGCGGTGGTTGACCGCATCATCGCCAACCGGCTGACGCTTGCCGCCGGCGGCCGCGCCCTGGTGCGGACGATGCGTGCCCATGGCGCCTGGACGGCGCTGGTCTCGGGCGGCTTCGACGTCTTCACCAGCCGCGTCGCCGACATGCTGGGGTTCCAGGAAAACCGGGCCAACCGGCTGATCGAGAAAGACGGAAAATTCGCTGGCATGGTGACCGAGCCTATCCTGGGCCGCGCCGCGAAGGCCGAAGCGCTCCTGGACATAGCGGCGCGGCTCGCGCTGACCACGGAGGATGCCATCGCGGTCGGCGACGGCGCCAACGATCTCGATATGATCCGTCTGGCCGGCACCGGGGTCGCCCTGCACGCCAAGCCGGCGGTGGCGGAGCAGGCGCGGATCCGCATCGATCATGGCGACCTGACCGCGCTGCTCTATCTCCAGGGCTACCGCCGGGATGAGTTTGCAGAATGACGCCGATCCGCACCGGGCGCCTCATCCTGCGCAACTGGGAAGAACGCGACCGCGAACTCTTCTATTGCATCAACTCGGACGAGCGCGTGATGGAGTTCTTCCCGTTCCGCCGCGACCGTGCCGCGGCTGACGCCAAAATGGACGAGGTCCGCGCCTGGATCGATGAGGACGGTTATGGCTTCGCCGCGGCCGAGATCGCCGCCACGGGCGAATGCATCGGCTTCGTCGGCTTGTCCGGAACGGAAGACATAGACGTGCTGGCGCCCGGCACGATCGAGATCGGCTGGCGGCTCGCGCCCGAATTCTGGGGCAAGGGCTATGTCACGGAGGCGGCCGAAGCCTGGCTCGCCTTTGGTTTCGAAACGCTCGGGCTGGACGAAATCGTGTCTTTCGCGGTTGCCGAAAACCATCGCTCGACCGCGGTCATGAAGCGGCTCGGCATGCGTGCCAATCCGAGCGCCGATTTCGACCACCCCGCCGTCCCCGGCAGCCACCCGCATCTCAAGCGGCATGTCATGTACCGGCTGTCGCGGGAGGACTGGCAGGCACGAAAAAGGGCGGCTCGCTAGCCGCCCTCTTCATTGAACATCAATCTGTTGCCCGGGTTTCCGGACTCAATCCATCCGGATCGTCACAAAGCGCAGCTCACCGGTCTTCGAGGCCAGCATCAGGAGCGCGTTCTTGCGGCCCTGCTCTTTCAGCGCGCCGATCCGGTCCATGACGTCCTTCGGCGTGCCGACGGATTCCTGCGCGATCTCGGTGATCACCTCGCCGGGCTGGATGCCGCGCTCGGCGGCGGCCGAATCCTTGGCGACATCCGTGATGACGACGCCCGACACGTCGGCGGCGATGCCGAACTTCTGCCTGGTCTGGTCGTTGAGCTCGCCGACCGTCATGCCGAGCACCGAGGCCGTCGATACCGGAGGCGTTGCCTTGTCGCCATTGCCCTGATCGGTGCCGCCGTTCTCGCCGCTGGCAAGCTTCTCGCCATCCTCGAGACGGCCGAGCGTCACCTTGACGGTCTGCTCGACGCCCTTGCGCACGATGACGACATCGACCGCCTTGCCGACCGGGCTTTCCGCCACG
>RXJA01000174.1 GCA_003963455.1 Hyphomicrobiales bacterium | reverse complement strand
CACGGTGATCGCCCAGTTGCTGGTGCGGTCGAGCCGGTCGCGCCAGCCCGCCATGCGCGCGATCTCGGCGCGATGGAAATGCGACAGCGTCGTGGTGAATTCGGAGGAGGTGAGTTTCAGCGCCAGCGTGTCGGAAGCGCGCGGCGGCGCTGCCGCCTCGGCCGATGTCGCTGGCGCAGCCATCTTTGCCGGCGCAGCCGCGCCAGTGGATTTTGCGGCCTTTGTCTGGGACATCCCTCTGCCATGCGCCTCCCGTCGCGATGGCCGGCCGCGTCCTGGCTCAGGAACAGCCGGCCACACCCCGAACATAACAACGTGCGGCCGGCCGGAATGTTCCCGCCTTTTCAGGCGGATAAGTCAGGATGCAAGCGGTGGAAGACCGCCATTCGCGCGCCTTCGAAAGGGCAGCACATCGGCCATCGGCCTGGCACACTGGGCCGCCGCCACCGCCTCGATCACAAGGTCGAGTGCCGCAAGCGCGGCGCGGCTCGTCTCATCGTCGCCACGCAGGTAATGGCACGCCCGGTCGAGGTGCAGGTGGGCGGCGGCATAGTCGCTTTTCATTAGCTTCTCCTTATTGCCCGCCACGGCGCGACCATCGCCGAGTCGCTTTACCGGCAAGCAAAGATCGGCGCTGGCATTTGATTAGAATCTTACGAGCTGCCAATCTCCCCCACGAGGGGGGAGATCAGCGGTTCCAGCGCCGTGCAACCGATCCTTGCGCCAAACCGTTATGGCGGCGCGAGTAAGAGGGGTGCATATTGTTCGACATGCTCAATCGGCGCCGGTCGCTGTCGGTCTGGATCGCACTCGGCGTCGCGGCGCTCGTCCTGATGCCTGCCGTCGCTTTCGCCGCCGAGAAGAAAGGCATGTCCTCGGAAGGCATTTTCGTCGCCGAGCTGGTCCTGCTCCTTGTCGTCGGCCGCGGGCTAGGCGAGGTGCTGGAGACGCTGGGACAGCCGGCGGTGATGGGGCAGCTGATCGGCGGCATCCTGCTCGGCCCTTCGCTGCTCGGCTGGGTCTGGCCGGAGGCCGAGCGGCTGATCTTCGCTGGCGACGCCTCGCAGAAATCGATGATCAACGCCATCGCCCAGCTCGGCGTGCTCATGCTTCTCTTGCTCACCGGCATGGAGACGGATCTGAGGCTCGTGCGCCGCGTCGGCCGCGCCTGCTTTTCCATCTCGGCCGCCGGCGTCGCGGTTCCCTTCGCGCTCGGCTTCGCGGCCGCCCATTTCATGCCGGAGACGTTGCTTGCCACGGGCGGCGAGCGCATCGTCGCCGGGCTGTTCCTCGGCACCGCGCTATCCATCTCCTCGGTCAAGATCGTCGCCATGGTGGTGCGCGAGATGAGTTTTATGCGGCGCAACCTCGGGCAGATCATCGTCTCTTCCGCCATCATCGAGGACACGATCGGCTGGGTGATCATCGCCATCACCATCGGGATCGCCACCAAGGGGCGAATCGAGATCGGCAGCCTGGCCTTCACAATCCTCGGCGTCGCCGCGTTCATGGCGTTTTCCTTCACGCTCGGGCGCCGCATCGTCTTCGACGCCATCCGCTGGACCAACGACAATTTCCGATCGGAATACGCGGTCGTCACCGTCATCCTCGCCATCATGGGCGCCATGGCTTTGATCACCGACCTGATCGGCGTGCACACAGTGCTCGGCGCCTTCGTCGCCGGCATCTTGGTGGGCGAGTCGCCGATCCTGTCGCGCCACATCGAGGGGCAATTGCGTGGAATTATCACAGCGCTCTTCATGCCGGTGTTCTTCGGCGTCGCCGGCCTGTCGGCCGACCTCACCGTGCTGGTCGATCCACAGCTTGCACTGCTTACCGTGGGGCTGGTGGTCATCGCCTCGATCGGCAAGTTCGGCGGCGCCTTCATCGGCGCGGAGCTCGCCGGCATGAGCCGCGCCGAGGGCATTGCGGTGGGTTGCGGCATGAATGCGCGCGGTTCCACGGAGGTCATCGTCGCCTCGATCGGCCTGTCGATGGGCGTGCTCTCGCACAACCTCTTCACCATGATCGTCACCATGGCCGTCATCACCACCCTGATCATGCCGCCGACATTGCGCTGGGCGTTGCGCCGCCTGCCGATGAGCGAGAGCGAGAAGAAGCGCCTGGAACGCGAGGAGATCGACCAGCGCGGCTTCGTCGCCAATCTGGAGCGGCTTCTGGTGGTGGTCGACGAAGGCGTCGTCGGCCGCTTCGCCGGCTATCTCGCCGGCGTGATCGGCGCCGGCAAGCCGACGACGGTGCTGCATTCCAGCGGCGAGATCGACGCGGAGCCGACGGAAGGGCTGCATCTGGACGAGCTCGAGAGGGGCGCCGAGGACAGTCGCGAGGCCGCCAGGAAATCCGACGAGACGCCCGTGCGCGAAGCGCCGGTCACCCGCCGCCAGCATGGCGAGCTCTCGGCCGAGGCGGTTGCGAAGGAGGCGCGCAAGGGCTACGGCATGCTGCTCGTCGGCCTCGGTCGCGCGGTCACCTCCAAGGGTGGCTTCTCGCACCGGCTGAACGAAGTCGCCGGCGCCTTCGACGGGCCGCTCTGCCTAGTGCTGAAGCCGGCGGGCGCCGGTCGCCAGATGCCGCAACTGGGTCCCGGATCAGGCAGGATTCTGGTGCCGGTCAACGGCACGGCGGTTGCCCGGCGCGGCGCCGAACTGGCGCTTGCGATCGCCGCCGTCACCGGCGCGCCGGTCAAGATGCTTTATGTCGCCAGGGTCGGCCGCGAGGAGCCGAGCGACACCGTCTCGCATCGCCGCCGGGAAGCGGTGCTCAAGGACATCGTCGCGCTCGCCGACCGCTACGGCGTCGAGATCGAAACCGCCATCCGCTCGAGGGCCGCCGCCGCCGATGCCATCGCCCGCCAGGCCGGCCGCAACGTGGCGTTGATCGTCATGGGCGTGGCGCGGCGGCAGGGCGAGGAGCTGATCTTCGGCGAGACGACGACGGCCGTCCTGCGGCGCGGCCCGTGCCCGGTGGTGCTGATCTCCGACGAGCGGGTGAAGCGGGACGAGAGCGACCGCGAGGCCGTACGCACGGGAACCGGCAACGGATAGCGTTGCCTAATGACCGTCGCCGCACCTTCCCGGCCGGCTTGTGCCGGTAACCTTTCGAAAATCCAAGCGCACTTTTAAGTTGCGCATGTGAACAGCCTCACATGCCGATTGTGCTTTCTCCCCTATGCCGCATCCCGGCTGGCTTGGAGATGCACGAATGACGCTCGGCGATCTGTCCTTCTGTCTGTTCACCCTGTTCAACGGCCTGCGCGTCGTCTCCTACCTGCCTCAGATCCTGCGCGTGGCGCGCGACGAGAACGGCGCCTCGGCGATTTCCTACACGACCTGGCTGCTATGGACCGGCGCCAACGCCACCACCGGCCTCTATGCCGGCGTCAATCTCGGCGATCCGATGCTGGCCGCGATCAACTGGCTGAATGCCGCCTGCTGTGCTCTGGTGATCGCGTTGACGGCCTGGAAGCGGCGGGCGAGGGCGGACGATGCAGCTCTTCCGGGCGAATCCGGCTATACGGCATTGACGATGGACAACCTGTCGGCCTGAGGCGGGGTTTTAGAATCCCGCATCTCCAGCGCCTGCTCAAAACAGGCCGCCGGACTGCGGCGGCGGAACTCGAAAAGCGCCATCCCGCGCCGCCGGCGCGCCGCCAGTCGCTGAACCAGGCGCTGGCTGCTGCGGCCGCCAGCACGGCGGCCGCATTCTTACCAGCGTCAAGCCATCTGCAGCTTCCGCCGGCTGGGTTGCGGCGGGAAGGCGATGGCGATGCCGGCGGCGCCCAGGCCGATCAGCGCCGAGCCGATGAACAGCCAGTGATAGCTGGCGGTGGCGTCGTAGATCATGCCGCCGGCAAGCGGCCCGAGCGACATGCCGAGGCTGGACAGCATGGTGGCCGCGCCAAGCACGGTGCCGATGATGCGCAGGCCGAAATATTCGCGCGCCAGCACCGCGTAGAGCGGCATCACGCCGCCATAGGTGGCGCCGAAGATGACGGCCAGGAGATAGAACTGTTCGAGCCGGCCGGCGATCAGGTAAGCGGCGATCACAAGCCCCTGGATGGCGAGGCCCGCGACCAGCACCGGCTTCACGCCCAGCCTGTCGCCAAGCACGCCGTAGAGCACGCGCCCGCCAAGGCCGGCCAACCCCTCGACGCTGTAGATCGACACGGCGGCCATGGGGGCTACGCCGCAGGACATGGCATAGCTCACCATATGGAAGATCGGGCCCGAATGCGCCGCGCAGCAGGCGAAGAAGGTGAGGCCCAGCACGATGAATTGCGGCGAGCGCAGCGCCTGGCCGACGCTCATGCCGGGGTCGTCGGAGGCAGGCGCCGGCGTGCCGTCGCTTGCTGCTACTGCCGCCGGCGGCTGGCGCACCAGGAAGACGGCGGGCAAGAGCAGCACCCAGGCCATGACGCCGATGTCGAACATGGCGGTGCGCCAGTCATAGGCGGTGATCAGCCAGCGCGCGAAGGGCGAGATGGTCATCGGCGCCACGCCCATGCCGGCCGAGACCAACGACACGGCGAGGCTGCGGTTGGTGTCGAACCAGGCGGTGGTGAGGGCGATCATCGGCGCGAAGAAGGCGCTCGTCGCCAGCCCGACGATGACGCCGTAGCTGAG
>RXJA01000039.1 GCA_003963455.1 Hyphomicrobiales bacterium | reverse complement strand
CACGCTTGCCACGTCGCAGCGTCCCTGCAGGTCCGCGGCGTAGCTGGTCATCGCCAGGCAGGCGCGGTCGTAATGGGCGATCATGGCGCGTGCCTCGTCGAGCACGATGCGGCCGACCGGCGAAAGCGCGCCCTTGCGTTCGCTCTCGAACAGCGGGGCGCCGATATCGTCTTCAAGCTGTTTCAAGGTCATCGACACGGCAGACGGCGTGCGGCCGATCTGGTCGGCGGCGGCGCGCACGCCGCCGGTCTCGCAAACCGCGACGAAGCTGCGCATGCCCGTCAGGCTGATGGTTTTGGTCACTGTTAAGCTTGCCTGAACATTCGTGCCAAAAATTGAGCTTGATTGAAGTTCACAGCATTGGTTAGGTCGTTGTCAACCGAATTGATGCAGGTCGAATGAGATGCTGAACGGTCGGAACTTCGTTGCAGGCGAATGGCGCAACGGCGCCGAGTGGGTCGAGGATATCAGCCCGTCGGATGTGACCGACATCGTCGGGCGCTTTGCCCAGGCGCGGCCTTCCGACATCCATGACGCCGTGGCGGCGGCGCAAGGCGCGCAACGGGAGTGGGCGGCGTCCGGGCTTGAGGCGAGAGCGGGCGTCCTCGATGCGATCGGACGCGAACTGATGTCGCGCTCGAAGGAACTTGGCGAACTGCTCTCGCGCGAGGAGGGCAAGACCCTCCCCGAGGGCGTCGGCGAGGTTTATCGCGCCGGCCAGTTCTTCACCTATTTCGCCGCCGAGGCGCTGCGTAATCTGGGCGGCTCCGCCGACTCCGTCAGGGCAGGCGTGGATGTCCTGATCGAGCGCGAGCCGCTCGGAGTCGTGGCGATCATTTCGCCCTGGAATTTCCCCATCGCCACCGCGTCCTGGAAGATCGCGCCGGCCCTGGCCTTCGGCAACGCGGTGGTCTGGAAACCGGCCAGCATCACTCCGGCGAGCGCCTGGGCCCTGACCGAGATCATCAGCCGGCAGGCAATTCCGAAAGGCCTGTTCAACCTTGTCATGGGATCGGGGTCGACGATCGGCCGCGAGCTTGCCGCCAATGCGGACATACAAGGCCTGAGCTTCACCGGCTCCGGCGCCGTCGGCTCCGGCATCGCGGCGCTGGCGGCGGCACGCTTCGTGAAGCTCCAGCTCGAAATGGGGTCGAAGAATCCGTTCGTGATCATGGACGATGCCGACCTCGACCGCGCCGTCGACCTGGCCGTGAACGGCGCCTTCGGCGGGACGGGTCAGAAATGCACGGCCTCGTCGCGCCTGATCGTGCACCGGCCGATCCATGACGTCTTCGTCGAAAAGCTGCTGGCGAGAACCAAGGCGCTGAAGGTCGGCCACGCGTTGGAGGCCGGCGTCCAGATGGGACCGGTGGTGAGCGCAGAGCAGCTCTCGGCCAATCTCGACTATGTGACGCTGGGCATCAGCGAAGGCGCGGAGCTTGCGACCGGCGGCGAAGCGCTCGACCTTGTGCATCGCGGCCACTACATGGCGCCCGCCGTGTTCCTCAACGGGCGCTCGCGCATACGCATCAACCAGGAGGAGATGTTCGCGCCGATCACCTGCGTCATTCCCGCCGACGATCTCGACGAGGCGATCTTCCTCGCCAACGACACGCCCTATGGGCTGACGGCGGGGATCGCCACGCGTTCGCTGGCACGCGCGACGAAATTCCGCCACGCCTCGCGCTCCGGTTGCGTCATGGTCAACCTTGCGACCGCCGGCACCGACTATCACGTGCCGTTTGGGGGCGTTCGCGCCTCGAGCTACGGCCCGCGCGAGCAGGGCCGCGCTGCGGTCGAGTTCTACACCCAGGTCAAGACGTCCTACATCCACGCGGGCGCGGCCGAATGAACTCCGTTTCTGACGCGCCTGAGGTGCTCATCGACGGGCTGCAATATTGCAACTGGTCGCGCGAAATTTTCGAGGAGATGCGCCAGGGTGGGCTGACCGCAGTCCACGCCACGGTCGGCTATCACGAAGGTTTTCGCGAAACGGTGCGCCACCTCGTCGATTGGCGGACACGCTTCCGCGACAATGAGGACCTCATCCTCCTGGCGCGCGATGCCGGCGACATCGAGCGGGCGCGGGCCTCGAACCGGACGGCTATTTTCCTCGGGCTGCAAAACCCGATGCCGATCGAAGACGACATCGGATTGATCGAAATGCTCTTCGATCTCGGCATCCGTTTCATGCAGCTCACCTACAACAACCAGTCCCTGCTCGGCTGCGGCTGGATGGAAAAGGAAGACAGCGGCGTGACGCGGATGGGGCGCGAGGCGATCGCCGAGATGAACCGGCTTGGCATGATCATCGATCTGTCGCATGCGGGTGAGCGGACGGCGCTCGAAACGATCGCGCTCTCAGAGCGCCCGGTGGTCATCAGCCACGCCAACCCGCGTTGGCTCCGAGACAGCAATCGCAATGTGTCGAAGGACGTTTTGCAGGCCCTGCGTGAAAGGGAAGGGCTGCTCGGCCTCTCGCTTTACCCGCTGCATCTTCCGAACGGTTCGGACACCACCCTGAAGCAGTTTGGCATGATGGCTGCGGAAGCATCTGAAATCATGGGGGCGGAGCATCTCGGCATCGGCTCGGATCTGTGCCAGGGACAGCCCGACAGCGTCGTGCGTTGGATGCGCGAGGGCCGCTGGACCCGCGAGGTCCAGGCCGCTGCAAGCTTCCCGTCCCAGCTGTCCTGGTTCGGATCGAACCTCGATTTTCCGGGGCTTTCGCAGGGCCTCCTCTCGGCGGGCTTCGGCGAAGCCGAAACCTGTCTTTTGGTTGGCGGCGCCTGGCTGCGCTTCATCGAGGCCAGCCTGCCCCCCGCTGGCTGAACGCCGCGCTATTCCGCCGGCTTGTCGTCGGGATGGCCAAGCTCGCAGAACCAGCCGCCGAGATATTTCACCGAGGGCCTCTTCGGATCGGGAACAGGGGTCTTCGCCTCGACGGCGACGCGGAACGGCTCGGCGCTGTCCTGAGGGATGAAACCGAGGTGGTCGGCGCCACTGTTATCGACCATCTTCAGCTTGTTGTCGGAAATGCCGAAGGAGATGGTGTGGCCGACGCGTGGCGCGGTCAGCGACGCTTCGACCAGGCGCACGCAGTCGGCGAAGGAGAGGTAGGACCACAGCATGCGGCGGTCGGCCGGCTCCGGGAAGGACGAGAAGATGCGCAGGCACACGGTCTCGATGCCGAACTTGTCCCAATAGAGCCGGCTGAGGCTTTCGACGAAGTTCTTCGACACACCATAGAGGCTGTCGGGACGGACCGGCGCGTCGACGCCGATATGCGCCTCGATCTCGTGATAGCCGATCGCATGCACCGAGGAAGCGTAGATGACGCGCTTCACGCCGTGTTTCCGGGCGCCTTCATAGATGTGGTAGGAGCCGCGGATGCTGGAATCGAGGATGGTCTGCCATTCGCATTCGAGCGGCGCGCCGCCGAAATGCACGATCGCGTCGCAGTCCTTGGTCGCCGCGATCGTGGCTTCCATGTCGGCGAGATCGAACACCGCTTCCTCTTCGTGCGGCGCGAGATCGCCGAAGGGCTCGCGGCCCGCCAGGCGGATCGTCTTGGCGAGCGGCGCCAGTCCCTTGCGCAGCTGCGAGCCGAGCCGGCCGGCGGCGCCGGTGATCAGGATACGTTCGTATTGCGGCATTCTTTACTCCACTTGCGCGACGGCGGCGTTGATCCGCGCGATCGCCTCGCTCAGCACTTCTTCGCTGGTCGCGGTCGAGATGCGGAAATAGGGTGAAAGTCCATAAGCGACGCCGGGCACCGACGCCACCTTGCCTTCGTTGAGAAGATAGTTTGCTACCGCCGCGTCGTCCTCAAGCACGACGCCCTTGGGCGTCTTGCGCCCGATCAGGGTGGCGCAGCCTATATACGCGTAAAAGGCGCCCTCCGGCGGCGACAACGTCAGGCCGTTGATCTTCCTGATGCCGTCGACGACGAGATCGCGACGCCTTTCGAACGCCTGGCGGAAACGCGCGACCTCATCCTGCGGGCCGTTGAGCGCGGCGACGGTCGCCGCCTGCGCTATCGAGCACACCGACGTGCAGGACTGGCTCTGGATGGTCGACATCGCTTTGAGGAGCGGCGCAGGCCCAGCCGCATAGCCGACGCGCCAGCCGGTCATGGCATAGGATTTCGAGACGCCGTTGACGATCAGCGTGCGGTCCTTGAGCTCGGGGCAGGCCTTGCCGAAAGAGACGAATTCGCGCCCATCGAACAGGATGTGCTCGTAGATTTCGTCGGAGAGGATGAGCACCTGCGGATGCCTGGCCAGCACCGCGCCGAGCGCCTTCAGATCGGACTGAGAATAGACGGCGCCGGACGGGTTGCCGGGCATGTTGAGGAAGAGCCACTTCGTTCTTGGCGTGATTGCTTTTTCCAGAAGCGCCGGCGTCAGCCGGAAGCCGGTGGTCTCCGGGCATTCGACCACGACTGGCGTGCCGCCGAGCAGCTTCACCATTTCGGGATAGGAGACGAAGTAGGGCGCCGGCAGGATCGCCTCGTCGCCGGTCTCCAGCGTCGCCATCAGCGCGTTGAAGATGATCTGCTTGGCGCCGTTGGCGACGACGATGTCGTCGGCAGTATAGTCCAGTCCGTTCTCGCGCCGGAATTTTCCCGCGATGGCTTCGCGCACTTCGACTGTCCCGGCAGCGGCGGTGTAGAGCGTCTGGCCGGTCTTGGCGGCGAAATGGGCGGCATCGATGATGTGATGCGGCGTCGGGAAATCGGGCTCGCCCAGGCCGAGATCGATCACGTCCACGCCCTTGGCGCGCAGCGCCTTGGCGGCCTGCGAAGCCGCCATCGAGGCCGAAGGCTTCACCACCGAGAGGCGCGAGGCAATGTAGCTCATCAGTCGTTCTCCGTGATGTAACCCTTGGACCGATCATTGGCTCGCGCGGCCGCGTTGCGTTTGGCCGGGTCGCCATAGCCGCCGCCGCCCGGCAGTTCGAGGATCAGCCGGCGCCCGGCCGGCACATGCTGCCAGCCCTTGGGGCGCATCTTCGTGCCGTCGTCGAGCTTGACGACGCCGGCAACGCCCGGCTTGCCGCCCTCGCGGCCATGGGCCGGATGATTGACGCGGTCGAACATGGCCGAGAAGTCGAATTCGTGGCCGTCGGTCGCGGCGATCTCGATGATCTGTCCCAGGCCGCCGCGGAACTCGCCGTCGCCGCCGGAGTCCGGCCGAAGTTCCTTGCGCCAGATGACAATCGGGCCGGTATGCTCGGTCGCCTCGATCGGCATCGTATGCACGCCGGACGGGAAGGCCGTCGCCGACAGGCCGTCGAGCTCGGGGCGGGCACCCATGCCGCCGGAGTTGAACATCAACACCTCGGCGCGACGTCCGGATGCGCCGGCGACAGGCCGCGCCGAGATGTGGATGTTCCACAGTGCGCCTGCGCCTTCGGCGAGGATTTTTCCGGGCAACGCCTTGGAGAAAGCGCCCAGCACCAGATCGGGGACCATGTGACCAAAGATATGCCTGAGCGCCACCGGCGCCGGACGCACCGCGTTCAGGATGTTGATGGGCGACGAGACGGTGAAGAAGGCGAGCGAGGCGGCATTGTTGGGGATGTCCGGCGCCACCATGCATTTCAACGCATAGCAGGCATAGGCCTTGCTGTAGATGATCGGGCAGTTGATGCCCCAGCGGCTCATCGGGTCGGTGCCGGTGAAGTCGACCTCGACATGATCGTCACGGACTGAAACCGTGGCAGCCAGCTTCACGGGCTCGTCATAGCCGTCGGTCACCAGTTCGTTGGACCAGCTTCCCTTGGGCAGCGCCTTGATGCGTTCAAGCATGGCGTCGCGGGTGCGCGAGAAGATGAAGTCGCCCAGCCCGTCGAGCGAAGTCAGCCCGATCTCCTTCATCATGTCGGTCAGGCGCCGATGGCCGACCTCGTTGCAGGCGGCCAGAGAATAGAAATCGCCGACCACTTGGTTCGGCTCGCGGACATTGGCGCGCAGGATGCGAACGAGGTCGAGATTGACCTTGCCCTTTTCCGCGAATTTCATGATCGGGATCTGGATGCCTTCCTCATAGACCGACTTGCCGTCGGCGCCGAAGCCGCGCCCGCCGACATCGACGACATGCGCCGTGCAGGCGAAGAAGGCGACGAGCTCGCCGTTGAGGAAGGACGGCGACACCATGGTGATGTCGTGCAGGTGGCCGGTGCCCAGCCAGGGGTCGTTGGTGACATAGGTGTCGCCCTCGAACATCTCCTCGCGCGGGATCGCGTTCATGAAATGCAGCACCGCTTCGGCCATGGTGTTGACGTGGCCGGGCGTGCCGGTCACCGCCTGCGCCAGCATCTGGCCGCGCGGATCGAACACGCCGGCCGACAGGTCGCCGGATTCACGCACCGAGGTCGAGAAGGCGGTGCGCAAAAGCGTGAGCGCCTGTTCCTCGACCACAGAGATCAACCGGTTCCACATGACCTGCATGCGGATTTCGCCAATATCGCTCATGCGTGGCTGCCTTTGCGGATCAGGAGGATGGCGCCGTCGCTCTGGATGACGGCGTCGAAGCTGGTGGTGACGACGGTGGACGTCTCGCGCTCGACGATGACCGCCGGGCCTGCCACCCTGTCGCCGGTGCAAAGCATGTCGCGCTCGATGATGCCATAAGTCTGCGGGGCGCCGGTCGCCGGATCGAATACCGCGCGGGTCGTTGCCGGTTCGCTGGTCTTCTTGCCGGCGGTGAGTTCGTGCCGCGTGACAGCCGGGCGAACGTCCGTCGCCTTCACCGACCAGGTGACAATCTCGATCTCCAGCCCGTCCAGCCCTTCGATGGCGCGGCCGAAGAAGCGCTGGTAGTTCTCCTCGAACAAGTCCTTGAGCTTGGCCACGGCATCGTCGCCGAACGGCTCGTCCGCCAGCGGCACGGGGATTTCCCAGCCCTGGCCGGCGTAGCGCATGAAAGCCGTGATCTCGCAGATTATCTTGCCGCTGGCGCCGGTGCGCACGAAACCCTCGGCGGACGCCTTGAGATCGGCGAGCAGCGCATTCACTTCGGCTGCCTTGAACCGCGAGAGGCGCGTCAACTTCGACGCCAACGCCTCATAGCCGAACGGCGCTTTCAGGAAGCCAATCGCGGAACCCACGCCTGCGCCGCGCGGCACGATGCACTGGTCGATGCCGAGTTTTTCGCAGAGCCTCGCCGCGTGAAGCGGTGCGGCGCCGCCGAAGGCGATCATCAGATTGTCGGAGATGTTCTTGCCGTTTTCGACGGCGTGGACGCGCGCGGCATTCGCCATATTCTCGTCCACCACCTCGCAGATGCCGAAGGCCGTCGCCATGGCGTTCAGCGACAGACGCTCGCCGACATCGCGCAGGATCGCCTGCTCGGATGCGGAGGTGTCGAGCTTGATCGCGCCACCGGCAAAATTGTCGGGGTCGAGCTTGCCGAGCACCAGGTCGGCGTCGGTGATCGCCGGGCGCTTGCCGCCACGGCCGTAGCAGGCCGGGCCCGGTTCCGACCCGGCGCTTTCCGGTCCGGTCTGAATGCGGCCCATGGCGTCGACCCAGGCGATGGAACCGCCGCCTGCGCCGATCTCGATCATCTCGATCACCGGGATGGAGATCGGCATGCCCGAGCCCTTGGAGAAGCGATAGGTGCGCGCCACTTCGAAGGTCCGCGCCGTGCGCGGCGCAAAATCCTCGATCAGGCAGATTTTGGCGGTGGTGCCGCCCATGTCGTAGGAAACGACCTTTTCGAGCCCGAAGCGCCGGGCGATGTCGGCGGCGAAAATGGCGCCGCCGGCCGGCCCGGACTCAACCAGCCGGACAGGAAATTCGGAAGCCGTCTCCACCGAGATCAGGCCGCCGCCGGAATGGATCATGAAGACCGTGCAGTCGGCGCCCATATCCTTCAGCCGCGTCTGCAGGCGGGCGAGATAGTCGGCCATCTGCGGCCGAACATAGGCGTTGGCGCAGACCGTGTTGAAGCGCTCGAACTCGCGCATCTGCGGCGAGACCTCGGCGCTGATCGAGATCGGGATGGTGAGTTTGCCAGCGAGGATCTGGCGGGCACGGCGCTCGTGGTCGGGGTTGGCGTAGGCGTGGATGAAGCCGATCGCCACCGAGCCGAAATTGCCGGCAGCGATGCGATCGGCGATCTCCTCGAGCGCGGCTTCGTCGAGCGGCTGCAGTTCCTGCCCTTCGGCGCCGATGCGGCCCTTGACGGTGAAGCGGTCCTCGCGCGGGATCAGCGGCGTCGGCAGCTGCAGGTTCAAATCATACTGCTCGAAGCGGTTCTCCGTCCGCATCTCGATCACATCGCGAAAACCTTCCGTCGTGATCAGCGCGGTCCTGGCGCCGCGTCGCTCGATCAGCGCGTTGGTGGCGAGCGTCGTGCCGTGGATGATGATGCCGATCTCGGCCGGCGAAATGCCGGCATCGCGGATCACCACGTCGATACCATCGAGGATCGCCTGCTCCGGCGCCGCATAATTGGTCAGCACCTTGGTCGAGAACAGCGTTCCCCTGACATCGAGCGCGATGTCGGTGAAGGTGCCGCCAATGTCCGCGCCGAGACGGATGTCGTCTGATCTGGAGGTCATGCCTTGGCCTTCTGCGAAGCGAGCGCGGCATCGCGCATCTGGGAGAGGGTCTGCCGGGGCGTCAGCGCTTCGGGCGAGATGGCGATGTCGAGCACGGCGCCGGTCGCGGAGTTGAGCGCCCGGCCGAAGGCGGCCGCGAAATCCCGGGTGGATTCGATCCGCTCGGCATGGAAGCCATAGGCCTTCGCCAGCGCCACGAAGTCTGGGTTTTCCAGGGAGGTGCCGGAGACGCGGGTAGGATAGTTGCGCTCCTGATGCGCGCGGATCGTGCCATAGATGCCGTTGTTGATGATGAGCACGATCGGCCGCGCGCCGGCCTGCATGGCGGTGCCGAGCTCCTGGCAATTCAGCTGAAAGTCGCCGTCGCCGGCAAAGCAGACGACCGTACGATCGGGATAAGCGACTTTCGCGGCGATTGCCGCCGGCAGGCCATAGCCCATGGCGCCGGATTGCGGCGCGAGCAGTCGCGCCTGCGGCCCGAACTTGAAGAACTTGTTCGGCCACACCGTGAAATTACCGGCGCCGTTCGTGAGGATGACGTCGGCCGGCAAGGTCTCGCGCAGCCAGGCGCTGACCGCGACCATATCGACGGGGCCGGGCTGCACCGGCGCGGCGAACGTCCCTTCATAGGCCTTGCGCGCTGCAGCGCGCCAGCCGGCCCAGGCCCCCTTCACCGGAGTCAGGGCCCTGGCGAAGGCGTTCGGGCCGGCATGGATGCCGATCGTGGGAACGTAGATCTTGCCGATCTCGCGATCGGAGCCATGCACATGGATCAGCTTCTGGCGCGGCACCGGAACGTCGAGCAGCGTGTAGCCGTCCGTCGTCATCTCGCCGAAACGGACATTGACCGCCAGGATCACGTCGGCATCGCGGATCAGGTTTTTCACATGCGCCACCATGCCGACGCCGGCTTCGCCGACGAACACGGGCGAATGGTTGTCGAACTGGTCCTGGTAGCGGAAGGCGGCCACGACCGGGATGTCGGAGGCTTCGGCGAAGGCCTGCAGCGCGGCGCGTCCGTCCGTCGTCCAGTTGGCGCCACCCATGAGCAGCACCGGCTTCTCGGCCGAGGCCAGCATATTCAGCGCTGCACCGATCGCATCCGGCGCTGGCGCGGCCTCGAAAATCGAAGCGGGACCTTCGAGCGGCGCGGCTTCGGTCATGGTCGTCAGCATGTCTTCGGGCAGCGCGACGACGACGGGGCCAGGCCGGCCGGTCAAGGCGGTGGTCCAGGCGCGCGCCACGATCTCGGGAAGGCGCGCGACGTCGTCGATCTCGACCGCCCATTTGGCGACGGTCCCGTAGACCGCCCGGTAGTCGATCTCCTGGAAGGCTTCGCGACCCTTCATGTCAGTGCCGACCTGGCCGACGAACAGGATCATCGGCGAGGAATCCTGCATCGCGGTATGCACGCCGATGCTGGCATTGGTCACGCCCGGGCCGCGCGTGACGAAGCAGATGCCGGGCGAGCCGGTCAGCTTGCCGTAGGCCGAGGCCATGAAGGCCGCGCCGCCTTCGTTGCGGCAAAGCACGTAATCGAGCTTGCCATGGGTATCGTGCAGCGCGTCGAGGACGGCGAGATAACTCTCGCCGGGAACGCCGAAGCTCTTGGTCGCGCCAAGCGCGATCAGGCACTCGACAAGAAGGCGACCGCCATTGCGGACCATGCTTCGACATCCTCTTAGAGCTGGCGGCAAGCGGACGGAGCCTGCCCTTCGAGACTATACCTGCACCGTGGCCGGCCAGCGCGAAATCAAGAAATGCGATCCATACGAAAGTTTTTCTTTACAATGGCGAGCGCACCAGAACACCCGGGTTCATGATCGCCTTAGGGTCGAGCGCATCCTTCAGCCGCGCCATGAGGTCGCGCTCGATGGCGCCGCGATTCCGGTCTGCCATGGCGATCTTGGCGCGGCCGAGCCCATGCTCGGCGGCAAAGCTGCCGCCCATGTCGGTGGCCAAAGCAGCCAACGCCTCGGCAAACGCCGTGGCCTTGCCGTCGAAATCGGCGCGGCCTTCCGGCGGCGACAGATTGTAGTGGATGTTCCCGTCGCCGAGATGGCCGAACGGGTTGATCCGCACGCCCGGAAGAATGTCGTGGCAGAGTTTCGCGCCGGCCTCGATGAAACGCGCGATCGCGCCGGGCGGCACCGAGATATCGTGCTTGAGCTGCTCGCCTTCCAGCCGCTGGCCCTCCGGCTGCTCCTCGCGCAGGCGCCAGAACTGCGCCCGCTGCGCGCCCGAATTGGCCAGCGCGCCGTCAACGACCAGGCCTTGCTCCATGCCCCATTCCAGCGCCGAAGTCAGGATCTCGTCGAGGGGGACGCGCGTCGAGCCCGACGCTATCTCCACGAGCAGGTAGACGTCGCCCCTTGTCTCCAACTGATAGGCAAGGTCAGGCAGATGCTTGAGCGCCAGCGTCAGGCCGACATCCGAAAAGAACTCGAGGCCGGCGAGGAACTCTCCGGCCTCGGCGCGCAGGAAGGCGCCGAAGGACACCGCGGCGGCGAAATCGGACATGACGAGAAGCGCGCTCGCCTGCTGCCTGGGCGTGGGATAGAGCCTCAGCACCGCGCGCGTCACAATGCCGAGCGTGCCTTCCGAACCGCAGAACAGCTTGCGCAACTGATAGCCGGCATTGTCCTTCTGCACCGCGCGAAGACCGTCCCACACCGTGCCGTCGGGCATCACGACCTCGAGGCCGAGCACCAGGTCCTGCATCATGCCGAAGCGAAATGCCTGGCTGCCGCCGGCATTGGTGCCGATCAGGCCACCGATCCTGGCGCTGCCTTCGGCGCCAAGATGCATCGGAAACATCAGCCCATGCGATTCCAGCGCCTCGTGCAGCGCGGCAAGCACGACGCCGGCGTCGACGATGATCGATCCGCTGTCCAGATCCGGTTCGCCGATCGCCGTCATGCGTGAAAGCGAGACGATCACTGCGTTCGCCTGATCGGCGACGGCGCCGCCGCACAGGCCGGTGTTCCCGCCCTGCGGGATTACCGCCACGCCTGCCTCCCTGCATATGTTTACCACTGCCGCCACCTCCGCGGTGCTGGCGGGCCTGGCGATGCCGAGCGGCGCCACGCCATAGCGGTTGAGCCAATCGCGGCGGTAGGGCTCGGCATCTGCGCCCGAAAGCCAGCCTTTCGGCCCGAGGATTGCCTGCAATGCGATAACGAGATCAGCCATCTGGGTACCTGAGATATCGGATGAGCCGCGTATAGACAGTTGGGACGTCCGGCTCAATGACCCCGGATCTGCGACAGGAATTGTCGCGTGCGCTCGTTCCGGGAGGCGGTGAAGAATTCCTCCGGCGGTGCCTCCTCGACGATCTCGCCGCCGTCCATGAAGACCACCCGGTCGGCGACGCGTCGCGCAAAGCCCATCTCATGCGTGACACAGATCATCGTCATGCCGTCGGCGGCGAGCGTCACCATCACGTCCAGCACCTCCGATATCATTTCCGGGTCGAGCGCCGAGGTCGGCTCGTCGAAAAGCATGATCTGCGGCTGCATGCAAAGCGCCCGCGCGATCGCCACGCGTTGCTGCTGGCCGCCGGAGAGCTGGCCGGGAAACTTCATCGCCTGCTCGGGAATGCGGACCTTCTCCAGAAAACGCCGGGCGGTCGCCTCGGCGCCGGCGCGGGGAACTTTGCGCACGATCATCGGGGCGATCATGCAATTCTCCAGCACCGTCATATGCGGGAACAGGTTGAAGTGCTGGAACACCATGCCGACCTCGCGCCTGATCCCGTCGATGTTGGCGACATCGTCGTTGAGCTCGGTGCCGAGCACGGTGATGCGGCCGCCGTCGTGCTCTTCGAGCCGGTTGATGCAGCGGATCATGGTCGACTTGCCCGAGCCGGAGGGACCGCAAACGACGATCTTCTCGCCGCGCTCGACGGACAGGTTCACCTTCCGCAGCGCATGGAATGTCCCATAATATTTGTCCAGATTTTCAAGGCGGACGGCCGGTCCGGAGGCTTTGCTCGAATACATGTCTACTGCCTCTTTACCGCTCGCCGACCGCCATGCGGCGCTCGAGGAAGGCGCCGTAGCGGGACAGGCTGAAGACGAAGACGAAGTAGATCAAGGCGATAAAGGCATAGACCTCGACATAGGCGAACCGCCATTCGCCGGTGCCGTAGGCGGCGTTGCCGGAAGCCAGGATCTCGAAGAAGCCGACGATAACCACCAGCGAGGTTTCCTTGAACGAGATCACGAACTGATTGATCGTCGCCGGCAGCGCGTTGCGCATGGCCTGCGGCAACAGGATGCGGCCGATGCGCTGCCAGTAGCTCATGCCGAGCGCCATGGCGGCTTCTTCCTGCCCTGCGGGAACACCTTGCATGCCGCCTCTGACGATCTCGGCTTGGTAGGCCGAGAAGAACAGGGCGGAGCCGAGGATGACCCGATAGAGCTTGTCGCCGGCCAGCCATTGCGGGAGCGCGAAGGGCAGGACGATGGCGAAGGTGAACAGGATCGAGATCAGCGGCAGCGAACGGACCCCGTCGATGATGAGGGCGGTGGTCCGCGATATCCATGGCAGTTCCGAGCGGCGAAGCAGGGCCAGGCAGATTGCCAGCGGGAAGCCGATCAGGCAGGTGGTGACGAAGATGAAGAGGGTGAGCGCAAGGCCGCCCCAGGCTTCCTCGCCGACATAAGGCAGCCCAAGCACGCCGCCCTTCATCAGCACGTAATAGAGGGCCGTGCCCGTTCCCCAGACGAGCGCGATGCGGCGCCCGGTCCAGAAGGCCGGGATACAGCTCAGCACCGTCATCGCCACGACGCTGACGCAAGCGAGCGCGGAGCGCCATTGCTCCTCGAAGGGATAGAGGCCGAAGAGGATGATGCGCCACCTTGCCGCGATGACCGACCAGCAGGCGCCGGCCGCGGCCTGGCAGGCCTCGGGTCCGCCGCTCGTCGTGAACACGGCCGAAAAGACGGCCCAGTCGAGCAGCTTCCAGACGACGAAGGCCATGATCGCCAGGGATATCAGCGACAGCAGCGCTTGAAGCGGCGTCGCGAAGAAGCGGCGCTTCAGGTCTTCAAGCCTGCCCGGGGCAGGGGGAGCGACAACGACCATCTCCATCTCTCACCCCCTCAGTTGATTGCCCTTGAGGGCAATGGCTTTGTTGACGCGGTTGAAGATCGCGGCAAGGCTGAGGTTGATGGCGAGGAAGCCTGCCATCAGTATGCCGATCGCCTCCAGCGTCTGGCCGGAATGGTTGATGGTCAGCGCCACGATCATGAAGAAATCGGTGAAGCCGACGGCGATGCCCATGGTCGTCGCCTTCATCAGCCAGACATACTGGTTGGCGAGGATCGGCAGCATGGCGCGCAGCGCCAGCGGCAGCCGCACCAGCGTGAACACGCGCCAGGGGCTCAAGCCCAGCGAGAGCGCCGCCTCCATCTGGCCCTTGCCGACGGCCTTGAAGCCACCGCGCACGATCTCGGCTATGTAGGAGCCGCCATAGATGGCGATGGCGATGGCCAGAGCGGAAAACTCCGGCGGAATGCGCAGCCCGCCCTTGAGGTTGAGGCCTTGCAGGGCAGGGAAGTCGAGCAGCGGCGCATCGGGCAGGCGACCGATCATCAGGACGGCAACCGCGCAGGCGAGCGCCACTGCTGCGCCCGTAAGCTGGATGGCCGAACGTTCGCCAAGCGGTTGGCTAAGATGCGATGTGCGGCCGAGCCAGACCGGCAGCGCGACGGCGGCGATCACGGCCAAGGCGGCCAGCGCCATCGCCACGCCGCCGACATTCGGTACCGGCACGTAAAGGCCGCGGCTGGTCAGCAGCATGCCCCATGCTTCATGCGCGGCGCGCGGCGTCGGCAAATGGGTGATCAAAGCGTACCAGAAGAAGACCTGGAGGATCAGCGGGATGTTGCGGAAGATGTCGACATAGGTGCGGCCTAGCAGCTGCGCCAGCTCGTTCGAGGACGTTCGTGCCAGGCCGACGATCGTTCCGACCAGCGTCGCGAGCACCAGCCCGACGCCGCCGAGGAACAGCGTGTTGATGATGCCGATCAGGAAGAACCACCAATAGGGATCATTGGCCGTGGCCGGGAGCAGCGAGAAGTTCACATCCCAGCCCGTCGACTTGTAGAGGAAGTCGAAGCCGGAGGTGATCCCTTGCTCGGCCAGGTTCCGCCGCGCGATCACGACGCCGGCAAGCACCAGCGCCGCGAGCGAGCCGACATAGAGGATCTGCAACAGCGCGTTGCGGACCTTCTGATTTCTCAGCAGGCTGACCATCGACCGATCTTTCTTGAATAGCTGCCGGCTCCGCCCGGCCGAAGCCGGACGGAGCCCAAGCTGGACAGGTTCAGGCGCGGATCAGTCGATCACCAGCGGGAACAGGACGCCGCCATTGCTCCACAGGTTGGTCAACTCGCGATCCATCTTGTAGGGCGAGCCCTTGCCGAGATCGCGATCGAAGATCTCGCCGTAGTTGCCGACCTTCTTGATGACGTTGTAGGCCCAGTCGTCGGAGAGCCCAAGGCCCTTGCCCATGCCAGGCGTGACGCCGAGGAACTTCGCCACCTGCGGCGAGGTTGGCTTGGCCTTGATCTCGTCGACATTCTTGGAGGTGATGCCTTCCTGCTCGGCGAAGATCAGCGTGCTCAGCGTCCAGTTGGCGATGTCGACCCAGTTGTCGTCGCCCTGGCGCACGATCATCACTTCCGGCTCGACCGCGAGCACGTCGGGCAGGATCACATGGTCGTCGACCTTGCCCTTTGCCGCGCGGGCGATAGCGAGAACCGGTCCCCACTGCGCATAGAGGTCACAGCGTCCAGAGAAATAGGCCTGTTCCAGCTCCTCGGTCTTCTCGATCAGAACAGGCTCGAGCTTGATGCCGAGCTTCTGCGCGTAGGCGGCGACCTGCTGCTCCTGCGAGGTGCCGGCGGGGATGCAGATCGTGCCGCCATTGGCGTCCTTGAGCGACTTCAGATTGAGCTCCTTATGCGCCATCACCTTGGTGGTGCCGAGGTAATAGGACATGGAGAATTGCAGGCCGAGCTCGGTGTCGCGGCTGAGCGTGCCGCCCGAGGCCTTGATGATGATATCGACGTCGCCCGACTGCAGCGACGGCCAGCGCTGCGCCCAGCTGATCGGAACGATCTTCAGCTTCGCCGGATCGCCGAACACGGCGGTCGCCACCGCCTTGCAAAGGTCGATGTCCATACCTTTCCAGTTGCCCTTGTCGTCCACTTCGGCAAAGCCAAGATAGGAGCCGTCATGGCCGGTGCAGTTGAGCACGCCGCGCCCCTTGACGGTTTCGAGCGTCTTGCCGCCGGCGGCTTCAGCCGGCGCCGCCAGGTGCACGAGGCCCAGGGCCATGGCGGCGGCCCCCCATCTGATCATTCTCATGTCGATTGTCTCCACTGTTGAGGTTGTTCCGTTTCTTGTTGTTGGAGCTCCGCAAGATCGCTTCGGAGCCCGGTCTCGAAGCCCGCTGTCAGTCGGAAAGCGGGGTCGGTTTCGGCAAGGAGAGCTTGAGGTCGCTGCGCCAGTCTTCCTGGGCCAGCCATCGATGGAGCGCGGCCACCGCCTTGACGCGCAGATGCCCGCGCGGGACGACGAGGTAGAAGCCGGGGACTTCCTCCGGCCGCATGTCGGCGATAGCGTCACGGCCGATCGGCGCGACCAGCGCGCCGGAGCGGAAATCCTCCTCGGCGTCGATGACGGAGACCAGGCCGACGCCGATGCCTTGCAAGGTCGCCCGGCGCATCGTCGCCGCGTCGTCGAAGCTGATGCTGCGGTTGCCGTCGGTCAGCTCGACGCCGAGGTGCCGCAAGATGTCCGGCCACAGGCGCTTCGATTTGACGGTGTCGAGCAGCGTGAACTTCGTCAGGTCCTGCGCCGACTTGATCTTCTCGCCGATTGCCGGCGTGCAGCAGATGATCTTCGGGTCAGGCACCAGCAGCGTGACCTCGTAGTCGGGCCAATTGCCATAGCCCCATTGCACAGTCATATCGATATCGTCGCGGCCGAAGTCGGGCAGGTCGACCATCGTCGTCAGGCGCAGGTCGGCCCCCGGCAGGATCTCACGGAACAGCGACAGCCTTGGCAGCAGGTAATGCGTGGCGAAATAGGGACTGGCATTGAGGTTGATGCGATCGCGGTAGTTCGACTTGGTGACGCGGCGAACGCCTTCGGAAAACTCGTCGAAACCGGCCTTGACGTAGTGCGAGAGCAGGATCGCCGACTCCGTCAACTCGATCGAGCGGCCCTTGCGCTCGAATAGCGTCACCTGCAGCGTGTCTTCCAGCAGCTTGATCTGCTGGCCGACGGCCTGCGGCGTGACCAGAAGCTCGTCGGCCGCCTGCCGGAAACTCTTGTGCTGCGCGACAGCGTGGAAGACGCGAAGCGCATTGAGCGAAGGAAGGCGAAGCTTGCCGCTCATCGTAAGTCCGCCTCCTTTCGTTCGAGGCCCCGTTGATCATGCACTGCTCGAGCTCAACAGCCGCTGGCTGCCGAAATGATTCTAGGCGTAGATGTAACCGCCTGAAACAATTACGTTTTCACCGGTCATGTAGGTGTTCTTCGGGCCGCCGGTCATCAGCACCCATTCGGCGATCTCGGTCGGCTCGGCGCCACGGCCGAGCGGACTTGCCTTGGCCAGTTCCTCGAGGAAGCCGAGGGCCTTGGCCTTCTCGGTAGCCATGCCGGCCGGCGCCACGGAGTTTACCAGGATGCCGTCCTTGGCGACGTAATGCGCGAAGGACCGCGTCAGACTGACGACGGCTGCCTTCGTCGCCGCATAGTGGGCGTTCTGCGGATGCGCCTTGAAGGCGTCGACGGAGGTCAGGTTCACGATCCGCCCGCGCACGTGATCCTTCGGCTCCTGCACCTGCATGTGGCGGACCGCCGCCACCATCATGTGATAGGTGCCCTTGATGTTGATGCCGTTCGAGGCGTCCCAGTCGGCGTCGCTGATTTCGAGCAGCGGCCGGCGCGGATAGATGGCGGCGCAGTTGATCATCGTGTCGACGCGCCCGAGCTTGGCCACGATGGCGTCGAAGGCGGCATGGCACTGCGGACCGACCTGGATGTCGCACGTGGCGGACGCCGTCGGCAGGCCCTTGGCCTTCGCCGGCTCGAGCGCGCTCTCCGCCGCCTGCTGGTTGATGTCGACGATGCCGATCCTTGCCGCCCCGGCCTCGACAGCCATCTTGGCCAGGAGGGCGCCAAGGCCGGCGCCGCCACCAACGATCAGAACGGAAAGATCCTTCATTCCACTATCCCTTACTTGGTGCCGCTCGGCGAAGTCGGCCAGGTCGGCATGATGTCGAAACGTGTAACGTCGGCCCATGCCGGCAGCGCGAGCACGGCGACGACCATCCTGGCCACGTCATCGGGCTGCACCACTTTGCTGGCGTACATGGCGGCGCGCGCCTTGGCGTCGAGGATGTCCTCGTAGAGCTGCGTCTCGACGCGGCCGGCGACGATCTCGGTGACGCGCACGCCGGACGGGGAGAGGTCGGCGCGCAGCGCGCCGGCAAAGCCGGAGATCGCCGCCTTGGTGGCCGCATAGACGGCAATGTTGGAGAAGGCGGCGTGGCCCGCTACGGAGCCGGTGAACAATATGTGCCCCGACTGCCGCTCGCGCATCTGCGGCACGATGAGGCGGGTGAGCAGGATCGCGGCGCTGAGATTCACCTCCAGCGTTGCGTCGATGTCGGCGATTTTCATGTCGGCAAAATTGCCGAGCGGCGGCATGATGCCGGCGTTGTTGATCAGCACATCGATGGTGAGTTCGGACAGCACCGATTCCAGCGCCTCGCGGTCGGTCACGTCGACGGCGATCGGCACGATGCCCGGACGCTCGGCCCGAAGCTCCTTCAGCGCGGCCTGGCCGCGACCGACCGCATAGACGTCGTAGCCGGCGTCGCTCAACGCGATCGCCATCGCCCGTCCTATGCCGCTCGTCGCTCCTGTGATGAAGGCTGTCGTCACTTGGGCTTCCCCATTCGCGGCTTCCCCGTTTGCCTGGATTTCAGTCTGCGGCGCGGGCTGTCGCCGCGAAACCAAGAAAACCAGCAAAAAGGAAAGATAAACTTTCGAAAACCCTGCCGCTGGCTGGAATGTTCCAACATGTCTGTGCGACGGCAAACGCAGCCGGCCCAAGGAAAACAATGTTTTCAGCGCGCGGGTACGGGTTATTGGCTGTCAATCGGGAAAAAAACGCGGCTTTCGTGAACGACCTGCGGGGGCGCGCGGCGAGGGAGGCGAACGACATCAGTCGGCGAAGCTATCCGGCCGCGGGCAGGGGCTTTTTCAGGTCGGTGAAAAGCGAGGCCGCGGCGGCTTTCTGTTCCGCTTCGGTTGCCTCGATGCCCGAGGCTTTCGCCAGCGCGCGAACGCGTCCCAGGCTGTTCTGCAGATGCTTGCGCATGGCTTGGCGGGCTTTGCCTGCGTCCTGCCTTTCGATGGCATCGACGATCGCTTTGTGCTCGCTGTGGATGCGCGCGTAGTAACTGTCCTTCAGTGCCGGCTCGACCACATAGCCGAGCTGGAATCGCGGCACGATCATCGGTCCGAGATAACTCAGGAAGCCGTGGATGAATTCATTGCGCGCGGCCCTGGCGATCGCGAGATGGAAATCATAGTCATAGTGGATCTGGACGGCGGCCGGATCGGCCTGCTGGGCGTCGATTTGCTCCATCATCGAACGGATGTCGCTCGCTTCCTTGTCGGTCCGCCGTTCCGCGCAGAGTCCGGCGGATTCCACTTCGACGCTCAGCCTGAGTTCGAGCAGGGCGATGGTTTCCGGCAAGGTCCGGAGGGCCTCGTTCGGGATCGAGAAATTGCGCGGGGTCGGCGTCTCGCTGACGAACATGCCGCGTCCCTGCTGGGGCACCACCATGCCCTCGGAACGCAGGCGCGCCACCGCCTCGCGCACGACGGTTCGGCTGACATCGTACTCGGCGCAAAGCTCCGCCTCGGTCGGCAATTGCGCGCCAGGCTGCAATTGTCCGGAGCGGATTCTTTCGGCCAGGCTCTCCGCCACCACGGTGGAAAGTGGCTTGCGCTTCGTCATCTATGTCCTTCCATTCAGTCAGACCGGAGCCGTTCAAGTTCAGATTCGGGATGATGCCCGAACCGGCAGGACCATTCAAACCGCCGCGGTGACGATCAGCTCGACCAGCATGCCGGGCTTGGCCATCCGTCCTTCGCCGGAGGATCGCGCCGGCGCATGTTCCTTCGGCATCCAGGCATCCCAGACCGTGTTGACCTCATCGAAATCGCGCACGTCGTCCAGCCACATCTGCACGTGCAGGATGCGGGTCTTGTCCGTGCCTGCCTTGGCGAGCAGGGCGTCTATCTTGCCGAGCACCTCGCGCATCTGGTTGGCCGCTGATTGGCCGGGCCGCGCGACCTGGCCGGTCAAATAGAGCGTGCCGTTGTGGATGACGCCGTGATGGATGCGGGTGTCGAAGTCGAAACGCTGGATGTCGCTCACTGGTTCTCTCTCAGATTGCCGGCGTCTGCCGGATGGGATTGCCTTGCAGATATTGCGCGTAGGGCGCCTGGACGAGCCAGCCGGCATCGACCGGAAGCGTGACGCCGGTGATCGACGCGGCACGATCGGAGCAGAGGAAGAGCGCTGCTTCGGCGACATCGCGCGGCTCGACGAAACGGCGTAGCGCCGTGGTGGCCTGGATGGCTTTCGGGTTGCGCTCGCCCTTCGCGATCTTCGCTTTCAGTCCGTCCGACAGCGTGTAACCCGGCGCCACGGCATTGACGCGAACGCCATGCGGGCCGAGCTCGGCGGCCAGCATCTGCGTCAGCGCCAACACGGCATGCTTGCCCGGCGTGTAAGCCGGCAAAGAGAGCGGCGCGAAGGAGGCGAGGGAGCCGACATTGAGTATCGCGCCACGCCCGGCGGCCGACATCAGCCGGCCGAACACCTGGCAGCCGAGCAGCGTGCCGCGATAGTTGATGCGCCACATCCGCTCGTCTTCCTCGAGATCCTGGTCGAGGACATGCTTGCCGCTCTGCAGGATGCCGGCACAGTTGACCACGACATGCGGCGTGCCGAACGCATTGTTGACTTCTCGCGCCAGCGCTTCGACCGAGGCAGGGTCGGCGACGTCGGTTTGGATGAAAAGGGCACGCGGCGCGCCTGCTGCCTCGCTGGCGCTTGCCGCTTCCTTGCCGCGAACCGTGTCGCGGCCGGCGACGACCACCTGGTAGCCATCTCCCGCGAAGCGCTCGGCGATGGCGCGACCGATGCCGGACGTGCCGCCGATGACGACGGCGGTCTGTGCGTCAGCCATGGCGGCGATCCTTCCTATCTATGTCGAAGAATTCGGCCATGGCCTCGACCTGGAAATCCATCATCGGACGACCGGGCTGGATGCGGCAGCCGATCTCTTTCGCCGCCTTGAGCAGCGCCGTCTCGGCCGGCTCCATGATGATGTCTACCACGGTCATCTCCCGCGTCAGCTTGCTCACGTCCATCGGCAACGGATCGCCGGCTTTCAGCCCGGACGGCGTGGCGTTGATCGCCATGTCCATGCCGGACGGATCGGGATCCGCGACCTCGATGCGGCAGTTGGGAAAAGTCCTGCCGACCAGCAAAGCGAGTTTTCGCGCGCGCTCCCTGTCAATGTCGGCCAGACGGATTTCCGCCGCGCCTTCCTCGGCAAGGCAGTAAGTCAGCGAGGCGCCCGCGCCGCCGGCGCCGACCTGAAGGATGCGCTGGCCGGTGATCCGGTGTCCGCCGGCCTTCAGTCCCTCGATGAAGCCGACGCCGTCGAAATTGTCGGCATACCAGGTGCCGTCCGCCTGCCGGCGCACCGAGTTGGCGCTCTGCACGCGCGAAGCGCGGTCATGGGCGGCGGCGCATTTGTGGAAGACCGGGACCTTGTAGGGCACCGAGATGATCACGCCCCTTATGTTCTCTGCCGCGGTGAGGCCGGCCCAGAACGTATCGAAATCCTCCGGGCGGCAGCTCAGCGGCACCATCAGACTGTCGAGCCCCTTCTGCTCGAAGATTTCGTTGAAGATGCCGGGACTTTTCGCATGGCCCACGGGATGGGCCAGCATGACGAAGACGTCGGCCTTGCCGGTTCCGCGCATCGGTCTATTCCTTTCCGTTTGTCAGTTCATGGTCGCTCAGGATTTCGAGAGCCCGAACGAGCGAGGAGTGGTCGCCTTCCGCGCCGCCTGGGCGGGCCGAACAGGCATTCATCAGCTGTTGGGCCGTCGCCGTGCCCGGCAGGGCAACGCCGAGCGTGCGGGCGCTTTCCAGCGCGAGATTGAGATCCTTCTGATGCAGCCGGATGCGGAAGCCGGGCGCGAAGGTGCGGGCGATCATGCGTTCGCCGTGCACTTCGAGCACGCGCGACGAGGCGAAGCCGCCCATCAGCGCAGAGCGCACCTCGGCCGGATCGCAGCCCGCTTTGCTTGCAAAAACAAGCGCTTCGGCGACGGCTTCGATGTTGAGCGCGACGATGATCTGGTTGGCGATCTTGCAGGTCTGGCCGGCGCCGTTGTTTTCGCCGATAAGCGTGATGTTCTTGCCGAGCTTCTGAAAGATCGGCAGCGCGCGCTCGAACTCGGCGGCCGGCCCGCCGACCATGATGGTGAGGCTCGCCGCCTTGGCGCCGACCTCGCCGCCCGAGACCGGCGCATCGAGGTAGCCGGCTCCCGCTTCCCTGAACTTCGCCGCGAATCCCGCCGTGGCGATTGGGCTGATCGAGCTCATGTCGATGACCAGCTTGCCAGCCGAAATTCCGTCGAGCACGCCGCTAGGGCCGATCAGGACGCGCTCGACGTCTGGCGTGTCGGGCAGCATGGTGATGACGCTTTCGGACTCCCGCGCCACCTCGGCGGAGGAGGCTACCACCGTTGCTTTCAGATCCCTCGGCAGAGGGGATCGATTGAGGACAGTGACGATCTCGTGCCCTGCGTCGGCGAGATGCCGCGCCATTGGCGCACCCATGACGCCAAGTCCAATGAAGCCGATTTTCATGCGAAACTCCCGTACGACGTCACGGCGCCTTGCAGCTCAAGTTTGACGTATGATATAGGACATCATACAAATTTCAATGCACCTTCTTTCCGGCAGGAGACCGATCGCAAAATGCAGGAGCGCGTCAATTCGCTGAAGGCGGCCGTACAGGCCGGCCGGGCCCATATCGGCATCTGGTGCTCGCTGGCCTCGGCACTCACCACCGAAGTCGTTGCCGGCTCAGGCGCAGGCTGGCTGCTGGTCGACGGCGAGCATAGCCCCAACGATCTTCGCAGCATCATGGCGCAACTGCAGGTCGCGGCGGCATTCCCTTGCGAGGCGGTCGTCCGCTTGCCATCCGACGATCCCAACCTGATGAAACAGGCGCTGGATGTCGGCGCCCGCAGCCTGATGATCCCGAACGTGCGCACCGCCGAGCAGGCGCGCGCCATCGTCGCAGCCATGACCTATGCGCCGGGCGGCTTCCGCGGCTTCTCGGTCGGCCATCGCGCCAACGCTTTCGGCCGCATCGCCGGCTATCACGCCAAGGCCCGCGAGCAGCAGCTTCTGGCCGTGCAGATCGAGGATGAAACCGGCGTGGCCAATGCCGCCGAGATCGCGGCGGTGGAAGGCGTTGATGTTCTCTTCGTCGGGCCCGGCGATCTTTCCACGAATATGGGCTCCATGGGAAATGCTGGGGCAACCAATGTGCAGGAGGCGATCGCTTGCGTGCGTGAGGCTGCCGCCTCGGCAGGCAAGGCCAGCGGCATCCTGGCTCCCGTGAAGGCCGACGCGGACCGCTACCTCGCCGACGGCTTCACCATGGTCGCCGTCGGCTCCGACCTCGGCCTGCTGGCGCGGGGTTCGGACAACCTGATCGCTTCGTTCAACCGCTAGGAAAAGTCATGGCAATCCCCCCTTACAAAGCACCGTCGCGCAACGCTTATGACATCGTCATCGTCGGCGGCGCGGTCGTCGGTTCCTCGACGGCCTACTGGCTGAGCCAGGCTCTTGGCGACAAGGTCTCGATCCTCGTCGTCGAGCGCGACTCGAGCTACACCTTTTCTTCCACCGCGCTTTCCACCAGCGCCATCCGCCAGCAATATTCCAATCCGATCAACGTGAAGATCAGCCAGTTCGGCATCGAGATCATCCGTGGTTTTGCGGAGCGAATGGCGCCCTTCTACAAGGACGAGCCGGCGCCCGATCTCGGCTTCAAGGAGCACGGATATCTCTATTGCTGTTCCCCCGAGGGCGTGGACGCGGCGCGCGAACGGGTCGAGCTGCAGCGCAGCCTCGGCGCCCACACCGTCTTCCTCGAACCCGGTCCACTGAAGGAACGCTTTCCGTGGCTGAATGTCGACGACCTCGGCGGCGGCTCGTGGGGTGCGCGCGAAGAAGGCTGGTTCGACTCCATGGGCTTGCTGAACGGCTTTCGCCGCGCGGCGCGCGGCAGCGGTGTCGAATATGTCGACAATGCCGTGACGGCGCTGGACCTCGCCGAGGGCCGGGTCGTCTCGGTCCGCCTAGCGACCGGCGAGACGGTTCGTTGCGGCACTCTTGTCAACGCCGCCGGGCCGCGTGCGCAGCAGGTCGCCGCCATGGCCGGGCTGTCCATTCCGGTCGCGCCCTACAAGCGCTACAGCTTCGTGTTCGCCAGTTCTAATCCGATCCCGGGCCGCATGCCCAATGTCATCGATCTTTCAGGCACATTCGTACGGCCCGAGGGCGAGCTCTTCCTCACCGGCAACACGCCGCAAGGCGACGGGCCGGCCGACTATGACGACTTCGAAATGCATTTCGAGGAATTCGACGATTATATCTGGCCGGCGCTCTGGCACCGCATCCCGGCCTTCGATGCGCTGAAGGTTCAGACGAGCTGGACCGGGCATTACGAATACAACATGCTCGACCACAACGGCATCGTCGGCTTCCACCCCGAGGTGAAGAACTTCATGTTCGCCAACGGCTTCTCGGGTCACGGCCTGCAGCAGTCGCCGGCGGTCGGCAGGGCAGTGTCGGAACTCATCGTCCACGGCGCCTTCCAGACGCTCGACCTGTCGCCGTTCCGCTACGAACGCATCCCGCGCAACGAGCCATTCCTGGAAGAAGCGGTGATCTAAGCAGATATTCGTGGGATGCCCCACGAATATCTGCTTATGCTCTGTTGGTTCCGCGGGTTCTGATCGCAAAAACCGTAGGGCACTTTTGCGAAACCTGCTTAGGGCAGGGGCCGCCGTCAATCGCCAGCTTGCGACCGGCCCGGCGGCCTCAAGTCAACGGGCTCAGGCCGCGTATCGCGCCGTTGCGGGCTGTCTCGACCACTGGGCGTACCAGGCGTCGAACAGTTTGAGCTGTGCCTCGGCGTACCCGCGCTGGCTGTCGCTCAGCGCATCCGTCGGGTTGAAATGCAGCCTGTATTCGGGGTTACCTTTCAGCACCATCATGTGCTTGAAATAGAGCACCAGGTCCGGGCCTTCGTCGAAGGAGGACAGCATCGCCAGCGCGGCGTCCAGTTCCTGCGCCAGCCGGCGCGCTTCGGCATCGCCTTTCGCCGCGGCCTGGCTGAGGCCTGCCAGATGCAGCACTTCCTTGGGCAGCACGTTGCCGATGCCGGTGATGGCGCCGGAGGCTCCGCAATTGACGAAACCGTGGAAGACGGCGGTGTCGACGCCGATCATCAGTGCAACCCCGTCGTCCCGGCTGGTGATGTTTTCGGCCGCATAAAGCAGATCCGACGGGCCGCCGAACTCCTTGAAGCCGACCAGGTTCGGATGTTCGGCCCGCAGCGCGAAGAAGAGGTCGGCGCGCGTGGCAAAGCCGTAATAGGGGCTGTTGTAGATGACGGCGGGCAGGTCGGGAGCGGCGGCAAGGATCGCCTTGAAGTGGTGGCGCTGCGCGGTGACGGACGGACCGCGCGACAAGACGCGCGGGATCACCATCAGGCCCCGCGCGCCGACCTTCTGGGCGTGCGCGGCGTGCGCCACGGCGCTGGCGGTGTTGACCGCGCCGGTGCCGACGATCACCGGCACGCCGGCCTTCACCAGGCGCTCGACGCCTTCCATGCGCTGGGCGTCACTGAGCAACGGCCAGTCGCCCATCGAGCCGCAATAGACGACCGCGGACATGCCGGCTGCGATCAGCTCGCGCCCCTTGCGCACCAGCGCGTCGTAGTCGGGAAGGCGGTCATTGGTGCAGGGCGTCATCAGCGCCGGCATGCAGCCGGAAAAAACGTTGGCGGTCATTTTGGATTCTCCTTGAGGCTGGCACGCAGATTGATCAGTTTGTCCCGAAGCAGCACCGCTTGCCAAGCGGATAGTCGCGGCCGACAGGGAGAAACAGACAAATGCGTACAAGGACCAGTATCCGTGTCGTCGGCTGCCATGCCGAAGGCGAGATCGGCGATGTCATCGTCGGTGGCGTGCTGCCGCCGGCGGGCCGCACGATGATGGAAAAGATGATCACGATGGAACGCGATCACGACCATGTAAGGCGCATGCTGATCTGTGAGCCGCGCGGCAGCGTCGCCCGGCATGTCAATCTCCTGGTGCCCTCCACGCGCGAGGATTGCGCCGCCGGCGCCATCATCATGGAGCCGACGGAGTACCCGCCGATGTCGGGCTCCAACACGATCTGTGTCGCCACCGTGCTGCTGGAGAC
>RXJA01000618.1 GCA_003963455.1 Hyphomicrobiales bacterium | reverse complement strand
GCCTTCGTCGCCATGGCGCAGACATTGGTGGTGATCACCGCCGGCATCGACCTGTCGGTTGGCATGATCTTCACGCTCACCAACTGCATGGCTTCTTGGCTGGTGATCGGCACAGGCCTGGAGACGGCGTTTGGTGTGTTGGCGGTGCTCGGCACCGGACTGCTCTGCGGCGCGGTCAACGGCGCCATCGTCATCTACGGCCGGCTGCAGCCGATCGTCGCCACCATAGCCACGGGCGCTGTCTTTTTCGGTCTGGCGCTGCTTTTGCGTCCGGTTCCCGGCGGTTCGGTCAACGAGGACCTTGCGGATTTCCTGACCGGGCGCTTCTTTGGCGTCCTGCCGGCGAGCCTCATCGTACTCGTCGCGGTCGTGCTCGTCGTCTGGGTGCCGTTCCGCCGCTCCGAACTGGGCCGCGCGGCTTATGCCGCGGGCTCATCGGAGACAGCGGCCTACATGTCGGGCGTGCCAATCCGCAGGGGCAAGTTCCTGGCATATACCCTTGCCGGCCTGCTTGCGGCCATCGGCGGCCTGTTCCTGACGTTCTTCACCTATACGGGCGAGGCGGCATATGCGAGCGGCAACGCCTATACGCTGTTTTCGATCGCCGCCGTCGTGCTCGGCGGCGTTTCGCTGTTCGGCGGCAAGGGCAGCGCCATCGGCGCGATCTTCGGCGCGCTCGCCTTCCGCACCATCGGCGACCTCCTGTTCGTCTTCGACTTCGATCCGCTCTGGCAGCCGCTGTTCCAGGGCGTTATCCTGTTGATCGCGGTCAGCCTCGGCGCCTTCGCGCTGTTTCGGGTGCGCAACCGGCTGGAGTGGTTCCTGTGAGCGAGACGACACTCGGGGGCATTGCCGGCCGCATGCCCAAATTTCTCCGCCGCGCCGATCCGGCGGTGGTGACGGCCTTTGCCTGCATCGTCATCCTGCTGCTGCTCGGTAGCCTCTATTCGCGCAGCTTCCTGTCGCCGGAATATCTGCTACAGCAGTTGAAGGTCGCGTCCTTCCTCGGCGTCATCGCCACCGGCATGATGCTGGTCATCCTGCTCGGCCAGATCGATTTGTCCGTGCCGTGGGCCGTGGCGGCGGGCGCCATGATGGCCTGCGCGGCCGCCGCCTATGGGCCGGTCGGCATCGCTTTGGCCATTCCCTTCGGGGTCCTGTGCGGTGTGGCGATCGGCATCGTCAACGGCATCGGCGTCGCTTATCTGCGCATTCCCTCGATGATCATTACTTTAGCCACCAATGCCGTGGCGCAAGGGCTGATGGTGGTCTATACGGGCGGCTTCTCGCCACAGGATTCAGCGACGGCGGCGATGCGCTATCTTGCAACCGGTTTCACCATCCCGGGCGTTCCCAACGCCGTCGTCATCTGGGCGCTGATCGGCGCCGCGATGGTCTTCGTGCTGACCCGCACCAGCTTCGGCCGCGCCGTCTATGGCATCGGCAATCGCGAGCGCGCCGCTTATCTTTCCGGCATCGACACACGCCGCATCGTGATGATCGCCTTCGCCGTCTCCGGCGGGCTGTCGGCCTTCGGCGGCGTGCTTTTGGCCGGCTATGCGTCGAAGGCGGCGCAGTCGATGGGCGATGCCTATCTGCTGCCGTCGATCGCCGCCGTCGTGCTCGGCGGCACCTCGATTCTGGGCGGGCGGGGCTCCTATCTCGGCACGGTCGCCGGCGTGATCCTGATCACGCTGCTGCAATCCATCCTCTCGGTCATGCAGATGCCGGAGGCGGGGCGGCAGATCATCTATGGTGTCGTCATCGTCGCCATGCTTCTGCTCTACGGGCGCGCGCCGGCAAGCCGCTGACCGTGGATGAGGCAAGCGCAAGACCGCGGGTACCGGAGCTTCGCATGAGCGACCTGCGGACGGCGCCGGCCATCGTCGTGATGGGTGTTGCCGGTTGCGGCAAGACGGCCGTGGGCGAGGCGCTCGCCAAGGCTCTCGGCGCTGATTTCATCGAGGGAGACCGGCTGCATCCGCCGGAGAATGTGGCGCGCATGGCGCGGGGCGAGCCGCTGACGGACGCGTTGCGCGAGGGCTGGCTCGATGCCATAGGCGAATGTATCGCGACCTCCGTTGCCGGCGGGCGGAAAGCGGTGGCGGCGTGCTCGGCGCTGAAACGCGCCTACCGGGACAGGCTGAGCCGCTTCTGCCCGGACATGGTTTTCCTCTATCTGAAGATCGACCGCGAGACCGCTTGGCGGCGGGTCTCCAACCGCAAGGGGCATTTCATGCCCGCAAGCCTGGTCGACAGCCAGTTCGCCACGCTGGAAGAGCCTGCGGCTGAGGAACGGGCGATGACGGTCGACGGAACGCGGACGGTTGCCGGGCTTCTGAAAGGGATCGTTGGTTAGAATGGTTCGGGCGCTTCAGGCGCCGTCGTTGCCGATCGCGGCTTCGGCCGGCCGCTCGGTCAGCCGCGTGGCGCTCGACCATGCCATCATCTGCTCCGGACAGAGTTTGAGCGTTTCCAGCATGTGGTCGCGCTTCGACAGGATGTATCCCGCCTGCACAGTAAGGTTCTTCGCCGCCGTGTCCCTTGCCGGCGACGCGGGCACTTGCGGGCCCGCGCTCAACTCGCTGACGATCGCGCGGTACTGGCGAAAGGGCACCGTCTCGATGGTCGCCATATGGAACAGCGCCGCGCCCGCGCGCGCGGCGAAGTTCGCCGGCGCCGAGGCGAGGTGGGTGAAGCCGCGCTCGCCCATCGCGGCCTCGGTGAAGGCGGAGCCGGCATAGATGGTGTTTGTCATCAGCACCACGCCGTTTGCCTTCAGCACCTTCTGGATCCGCGTGGTGACCTGATAGGCGTCGGTGCGCTCAAAGACTATCCGGCTCTTCAGGAAGCGGTTCTCGAGCTTCACCAATGGCGGGTTGATCACGCGGAAGCCGAATTGGCTCGGCGAGAAGCCATGATACCGCGCGCTCACCTGATGGGCATCGACGCCTGCCTCATGCAGAGCGCGCTTGCCCATGATCGTCTGCGCCGTGAACTGGTCGCACCATATGATGGCGCCGCGCCCGTTGCGCAAGGCTTGCCGCAGAGCCTCAAGGCCTTCCAGCCGGATCGCCGGCGACCAGCGCGAGCCGGCGACGAGATGCGCCGCAAGCGATAGCCGCCGGCGGTGAACGGCGGCAAGCTGTGCCTCGAAAATAGCTCGCGTGTCGGCGGCATCGCCGAGCACCGCCTTGACCGCGACGTCGTAACGGGCGAAGTCCTTGCGAAAGTGGCGCCCGCGCCTGAGGCTGGAGGCCCAGCCGCAGAGCGGTCCCCACCAAGAGACCGGCAGCAGCGCCGCGACACCGAGATAGAAGCAGGACAGCAGGCTCTCGCGCAGATCCCGATTGGAGAAACGACGCAGTTTTCCCGGGCGGATGACTTTGCGGCTGAAGAAGCGGACGGACTCGTCGCGCCCCGGCACCGGCACGTCGGCAATGATCTCGGTGTGATAGATGTCGTTCGACGAAGGTTGCCGGCTGGCCGTGCGGGAATTGCCAAGCCAAGGCAGCCTCATGCGTCAGAGCCCTGTTTCATCCTCCCAGCCGCTTTACTGCGTCCGCAATAGACTGGCAACCGAGGGCGACGACGACTTGTCGTTGGGCGCATTACGGGCGGGAAGCTGCGGCGAAGAACGGAACCTGGCCGCTACCGCTTCCTCGATTTGCTTCAAATCTGAGAGGTGAGCTCCGCCGGAAAATCGTCGTTGTCGGCGTCGCGCATGGCGGCGAGGCTGCGGTTGTCGAGCACCTCGGCGATCGCCTGGCGCACCTCCAGCATCATGTGGCGGACCTGGCAGGTGGCCTCGTCGCAATCCTCGCAGCGCTGGTATTGCGTGCGGCTGGCGCAAGGGATCGGCGCCAGCGGGCCGTCGAGCACGCGCACGACATGGCCGATCTTGATCTCGGAAGCGGGCCGGGCGAGGCGGTAGCCGCCTTCCTTGCCCTTGCGGCTCTGGACGAAACCGGCATTGCGCAGCTCGCCCAGGATCGCATCCAGGAATTTCTTCGGGATGTTGTTGGCGACCGCGATGTCGTTGACGAATGCAAGCTGGCCAGCCGGCAGGCTGGAAAGATGCACGAGGGCCTTGAGGCCGTATTTGCCTTTTTTGGTCAGCATGCCCGATTCAGTTCATCAAACCCCAATGCGCCTGCATCTGGCGGTTGTTTGTGTGCAAATCATGACAGTTTGACCGTCAAACGCGCTCTGGCCCAACAATTTGCGGGCGCAGCCTAGGCATAAACGCGTTGATTCTTCGTAACGTTTTTCACGTTGGGGCTCGGATTTCCCCTGCGAACTCGCGCAGCCTGGCTTACATGCAGGAGGCCGGCAAAGCCGGCCTCCTTGCGCTTCCTGATTGTGGAGCCTTTTTCAGCGGCTGCCATAGGCCTGATCGAGCAGTCCGCCGGCGGCGAAATGCTCTTTCTGCACCTTGTCCCAGCCACCGAACACCTCCTCCACCGTCAACAGGCGGACGTCCGGGAAGTCGGCCTTGTGCTTGGCGGCGACCGTCGCATCGCGAGCCCGCAGGCCGTTCTCGGCGGCAATCTCCTGGCCATCCGGCGTGTAGAGGAAGTCGAGATAGGACTTGGCGAGATCGCGGCTGCCATGCTCGTCGGCGACCTTGTCGACGATCGCCACCGGGAACTCGGCCAGCAGGC
>RXJA01000075.1 GCA_003963455.1 Hyphomicrobiales bacterium | reverse complement strand
AAGGGGAATCGAACCCCTGTTCCCGCCGTGAGAGGGCGGTGTCCTGACCGCTAGACGATGGGCGCGCTCAAGAACCGGCTACATAGGCTGCCGGCCGGGAAAAAGCAACTGAGCAGATTCCGGAAAAGTGTCGTGCGGTTTTCCGACAGGAATCTGCGACAAACAACTTGGGGTTTCGACCCCTTTGCGCGCTTTGCCGAACGGCATGGGTCAGCGCTGCCGTTTCGGCTCGATCAGGTCCCAGAGATTGCCGTAGAGGTCGGAAAAGACAGCCACTGTGCCATAGGCCTCGAAGCGAGGCGCTTCGCGGAACTCGACACCCTTTTCGAGCATCGCCTGGTGGTCGCGGGAAAAATCGTCGGTTTCCAGGAAGAGAAAGACCCGGCCGCCGGTCTGGTTGCCGATGCGGCTTGCCTGGTCTTCGCCGGATGCCTCGGCCAGCAGCAGCCGCGCGCCTTGGCCTTTCGCCGGCGCGACGATGACCCAGCGCTTGCCACCGCCGAGATCGACATCCTCGGTCAGCACGAAGCCGAGCCGCTCGACATACCAGGCGATCGCCTCGTCATAACTGCCGACGACGAGCGCGACGGTCGCAATGCTGCGGTGCCCGGCGAAGCCGCGAATGTGTTGCGGGCTCATTTGTTGCGGATCGCGAACTGCCCGACGATGCGGCGTTCTGCGATGTCGTAGACGAAGATCGAACGACTGCCGTCGGCAAGCTCGGCGTCGATCGACAGGCGGTTGCCGGAGAGCGACTGGCTGACCACCTTGGCGCCGACCGGCAGCACGATGTCGTCCGAGAGCGGCGCGCCGGCCGGAACCTGGACCTCGCCGGCCGGCACCGAGCCGGCCACCGGCGCATTGCGGGCTTTGTAGACAAGCGCCCCGATCACCACCATAAGGGCGAGGAACAGAAGGCCGAGATTGACGATCATGAAGCGGACGAGCTTGCGGCGCACGTTTTCGGCCGCGGGGTCGAGCGGCTTTTCGTCTTCTTCTTCGGCGATCGGCCGGGCCATGGCTAAGCAATCCGCAACGGGTTTCGATGAGCGCTCATAACGAAGAGACCCCGATATTGATAGAGGACGAATTGGCGGACGAGGAATCCGGCGAAGCTACCGTGCTGGAAGCTGGCGCCGACGCCGCCGGCCAGCGTCTCGACCAGTGGCTCGCCGCCCGGCTAGGGCCGGAGCTCTCGCGCAGCCGCGTGCAGGCGCTGATCCGCCAAGGCGCGGTCTCCGTCGCCGGCAAGCCGGCGCTGGAGGCCAAGCGCAAGCTGACGGCCGGTGAGCTGATCGAAATCCTGGTGCCCGCGCCGGAGCCGGCCGAGCCGCGAGGCGAGGACATTCCCCTCGACATCCTCTACGAGGACGACGAGCTGATCGTGATCAACAAGCCGGCCGGACTGGTCGTCCATCCCGGCGCCGGCAACTGGACCGGCACGCTGGTCAACGCGCTGATCCATCATTGCGGCGACAGCCTGTCCGGCATCGGCGGGGTCAGGCGGCCGGGCATCGTGCATAGGCTCGACAAGGAAACCAGCGGCGTCATGGTCGTGGCCAAGACCGACCGGGCGCACAAGGCGCTGTCGGAGGCCTTTGCCGACCACGGCCGCACCGGCGATCTCGAACGCGCCTATCTGGCGCTGGTCTGGGGCATCCCGCAGCGGCCGACCGGCACCATCGACGCCGCGCTCGGCCGCGCCGCCGATCGCGTGCGGCGCGCCGTCGTTCCGGAAACCCGCGACGACGCGCGCCACGCCGTCACCCATTTCAGCGTCGTCGAACGCTTCGGCGAGAACCAGCAGGCTTTCGCCACCGCAAGCCTGGTGGAATGCCGGCTGGAGACCGGCCGCACCCATCAGATCCGCGTGCACATGGCCCATATCGGCCATCCCGTGATCGGCGACCCGGACTACGGGCAGGCCTTCCGCACCAAGGCCAACCGGCTGCCCGAACCCTTGAAAACCAAGGTCCACGCCTTTCCCCGGCAGGCCCTGCACGCCTGGCTCCTTGAATTCCGGCATCCGACCACCCATTTGACGATGAGGTTCGAAGCGCCGATGCCGGGAGACATGGAGGAACTGGTCGGCGACTTCCGGAAACTCTGAACCCAACCCCGCCACAAGCTGCAAACCAGCCATCAAAAAACCTGACCGGCGTTGTTCACTTCAGCGTGACAGACTGTTTAGCGTTGAACAAATGCCTGTCTTTTCTGGTTTTGTTCCTATATATAGAGGTTGTCGCGGATGAGCCTTTGGCATCCGTGACGAATGCCCGCCGCGTTTCGGGGGCATCCACTCCAAAGAGAGAGGGGGCGCTATCATGGCCCAATCATTACCCAGTATCGTTTCCGGTGAAGGCGGTCTCGCCCGTTACCTGGAAGAAATCCGCCGCTTTCCGATGCTTCAGCCGCAGGAAGAGTACATGCTCGCGAAACGTTACGCTGAGCATCAGGACACCACGGCTGCCCACAAGCTCGTCACCAGCCATTTGCGGCTCGTCGCCAAGATCGCCATGGGCTATCGCGGCTACGGCCTGCCGATCGGCGAAGTGATCTCGGAAGGCAATGTCGGCCTCATGCAGGCCGTGAAGAAATTCGAACCGGAGCGTGGTTTCCGGCTTGCCACCTATGCCATGTGGTGGATCAAGGCCTCGATCCAGGAATACATCCTGCGCTCATGGAGCCTGGTCAAGATGGGCACCACCGCCAACCAGAAGCGTCTGTTCTTCAACCTGCGCAAGGTGAAGGGCAAGATCCAGGCGCTGGATGACGGTGACCTCAAGCCCGACCAGATCGCCGAGATCGCCACCCGCCTCAACGTTTCCGAGGCGGAAGTGGTGTCGATGAACCGCCGCCTGTCGGGCGACGCCTCGCTCAACGCCCCGATCCGGGCGAGCGAGGGCGAGTCCGGCGAGTGGCAGGACTGGCTGGTCGACGACCACGAGAGCCAGGAAGAGATGCTGATCGAGCAGGATGAGCTGGAAAACCGGCGCTCCATGCTGTCGGGCGCTCTGTCGGTTCTCAACGACCGCGAGCGGCGCATCTTCGAGGCGCGTCGCCTCGCCGAAGAGCCGCTGACGTTGGAAGAGCTTTCGGCCGAGTTCGACATCAGCCGCGAGCGCGTGCGCCAGATCGAGGTGCGCGCTTTCGAGAAGGTGCAGGACGCTGTCAAGGCCGCCGCCAAGCGCCAGGCCCAGGCGCTGCGCACCATCGAAGCGCAGCCGGCGGCTTAAGAAGCTCAAGGCATTGATCAAAAGGCGGCGCTTCGGCGCCGCCTTTTTGTTTGCGATTGGCGAAGGCGGCGAACCAGCCCTTTCTCCCCGTCACTATACGGGGAGAAATGTCCGGCAGGACAATGAGGGGCAGCGCTGACGCTGCCAGCTTTTGCTCTCAGAGCCATCCGATGAAGGTTTCGGCGCGATCTTTTAAAACGCCGCGCCGCCCCCTCATCCGCCCTTCGGGCACCTTCTCCCCGTGAACGGGGAGATGGAAAGGCTCATGCCGTCGGCTGCTTCGTCTTCCTTAGATACGGCAGCACCGTCTCATACGCCCCAAAACGCTTGATCGCATCCTCGTTGGAGACGGCGGCGGTGATGATGACATCGTCGCCCTGCTTCCAGTTGGCCGGCGTCGCCACCTGGTGCTTGGCGGTCAGTTGGATGGAGTCGATTACGCGCAGGATCTCGTCGAAGTTGCGGCCCGTCGTCATCGGATAGGTCAGCACCAGCTTGATCTTCTTGTCCGGCCCGATGACATAGACCGAGCGCACGGTCGCGTTATCGGCGGGCGTGCGGCCCTCCGAGCTCTCGCCCGCGCCGGCCGGCAGCATTTCATAGAGCTTGGCGACATGGAGATCGCTGTCGCCGATCAGCGGATAATGAACCGTATGGCCCGTGGCGGTCTTGATGTCGGCCTGCCATTTGTCGTGGCTCGACACCGGATCGACCGAGATGCCGATGATCTTGACATTGCGCTTTTTGAACTCGCCCTCGAGCCCGGCCATGGTGCCGAGCTCGGTAGTGCAGACCGGCGTGAAGTTCTTCGGGTGGCTGAATAGCACCGCCCAGCCGTCGCCGATCCAGTCGTGGAACTTGATGGTGCCCTGTGTGGTCTCGGCGGTGAAATCCGGCGCGACGTCGTTGATACGAAGACTCATGACCCTGTCCCTACCCTTTTTGAAAACCCTAGCCGGCTTGCGGCTGGCCGTCGCCGGCTTCTAAACCCTAGCACCATCGCGCCGTCGATCAAACGCTCGCAATGACGGTCATTGCCTGCTCGAGGCGAAATTTTTGCGTAGCCGCCGGCAATTCGCGGCAGGATTTTCCGTCAGAACGGGGTATCGGAAGCGCTCAGGCCTTCTTCACCGCCAGCGTCGCCGTGAGATCTTCCATGCGCTGCGCGAGCGCGCCGAGCGCGGTCGTGAGCACGCTGTCGCTCTTGTCGGCCTTGGTCAGCGCCTCGTCGCGCGTCTTGCGCAAGGTCAGCACTTCGCTCTCCATGCCCTTGACGCGCTTGGCGAGCTCCGAGAGCTCGTCCATCACCATGATGCCGGCCATGACGGTGAGCCGCTGGTCACCGATCTCGCCGAAGGAATCCTTCAGATGCGAGACATAGCGGTCGAAGCGCTCGGCAAGGTCGATCAGATGCTCTTCCTGGCCCTCGTCGCAGGCCATGCGATACTGC